>JAXJSH010000087.1:0-4575 GCA_036310185.1 Lachnospiraceae bacterium
CTATCCTATCAAACTTCATTTTAGAGTAAATAATATTTGAAAATAGATATTTCCTTATGTATCCGACTATCATTCCAAATATATGTAAGTGCTTCAAAAGAAGGCGTCTATCACAATCTTAGCCATTGTGATAGAATGCCTTTAACTGATTACAGAAGTTTTGTATGCTTCCGTTTCAGCCTGCATTGATCCGGCAGTTCCTTTGACCAGGGAAGATACCGGTCTATCAGATCCGGATGGTTGTGAAAATCAATATTGGGCATCTCTGACAGCAGATACTTCAGATATTCATAGGCATCCAGTTCATTGATCCGGGCATTTTCGACCATGGTATACAAGATTGCATTGGCCTGGGCTCCTTTGGGCGTGTCAGCAAACAGCCATGCACGGCGTCCTGTGGCGAAGGGGCGTATGCTTGCTTCGCAGAGGTTGTTGCTGATGGGGAGGTTTCCATCTTCCAGAAACGTTTCCAGATACTTTTTCTGGTTGGAGGCATAATTCAGTGCTTCCGTCAGTTTTTCATTTGTGGTATGCATCTGTGATGTCTTTTCCACCCACGTCCAAAAAACATCAAGCAGCATGCGGGATGCTGTCTGACGCTTCTCCTGTCTTTCTTCGGCGGACATGCCTGCCATCTCTTCTTCCAGACGGAACAGCAGGTTGATATATTCCCGTCCTTCCGCCCCTTTGGAACCTTTCAGTTCCTTCCCGTTATTGTCCAGGGGGATGCTGTCGATCATGTACCGGCGTACATGAGCCCAGCACAGGTTCCTTATGATGCCTTCCACCTTTTCATAACCGGCATAGGCATCGGTTGTCAGGTATCCGTGGAACCCTTCCAGCAGGCTGCGGGCAATATCCCCGTTCCGTGTCTGGGAATAATAGAAGTACACACTCTGGAATTCTTCGCTGCCGCCGCTGCGGATCACCCAGATGAAGGATTCACTGCTGGCTTTTTTACCGGCTTCTTTATTGCACTGGATCCGGGTCTCATCCATGTGCAGGTACCGGCATTCCATCTGGATCTGGTGGATGCGGTCATAGACCGGCTTCAGCCACTCTTCGCTGCAACGGATGGTCCAGTTGGCCATGTTGCTGCGGGGAAGGACAAGACCCAGGCGGTACCAGTCTTTCTCCTGCCGGTTAAACGGCACACCCATCATAAACTTCTGGTACATGACCTGCGCGGCAAGGGATGGGGTTGCCAGGGAATGGGACAGGACTGCATGCGGGACCGCAGCTTTCTGGAAATGTTCTTTGTCGCGGGGGCTGTCCCCTTTTCCGCACTGCGTACACTTTGCAACCTGGCGGATGATCTGCTTTACGATCAGTTTCGCGGGCTGGTATTCCACTTCTGTGCGTACGATCTCACGTCCGATCACCTTCAGTTCCCCGCCGCATTCGGTACAGGTGTCTTCCGGGTTGATGATATATTCCTCAACCTCCCGGGGCAGGCCCTGCAGCATTTCTTCCCGGATTCCAGGCTGACGTGCAGTCCGTTTATAAGGCCGGACTGTGATCTTTTTCTGTTCCCCAAGGAGTTCTTTTGCCAGTTCCGGCATGCTTTCAAACAGGCTCATCTGCCCACTGCACTGGCCGGTGGCTTCCGAGGAAGGTCCATACAGTTTCTTCCGTGCATGGAGCAGGGCCTGCACCATGTTGTCGATCTGGATCCGCTGTTTTTCTATGATCTGATCCTTCTTTTCCAGTTCCTCCTGCTGTTTTTTCACCAGCTCCCTGAGCATCTGCAGTTCTTCCTGCTCTGTCATATCCCGCACCACCGTTTCCTTGGATTCTGCTCCCTATTTTACCGGAATTCCGGTAAAATCGCAACCAGCGTCCATACAGCGGTCCGTCATTTTGACGGTGGATAACTGCAGGAAGAGCATGGATTCTTCCGATAAAATCAGCCGGCCGGGAGCAGGCTGTCCACAGTTTCTGACACTGGGAGGGCAGTTTTCACCTGAAACCCTGCCCTCTGCTGCTGATTGGTGGATAACCACTGCACTGCCTCTTCTCTTTAGAAAACGACATTTTTTTAATTTCTACTTATTTCACAAAACCCGCTGCATCTGTCCCGGCTCAGAAACAGCTGTTATTTCGGCTGACTTCCACTGCATGGTGGGCTTTCACCTGTTCCATCTCCAGTCCGGCAAGCAGCCATTCCACCTGCTGGAAGGAGATTTCTTTTGCTTCTTCCGGGGTTTTCGGCCACTGGAACTTCATCTGGTCAAGCAGTTTTTTCGATGCCAGGATAAAACCGTTCCGGTCATAACGCAGGACTTTGACGGCGGTTTTCCTTCGGTTGCAGAAAATAAATACACAGCTTTCCTCATAAGGATCCAGCTGGTATTTCAGGCTGATCAGGGCTGACAGGCCCTGTGCGCCTTTCCGGAAATCCGTTGCCCCGCATGCAATAAAGATGTGGTCTGCATCCTGGAGAAATCGTTTCAGCATAAGGTTCGGAGATGCCCAAAGAGTTCAGCAGCAAGCCTGGCATCATTGGAATCCGATATCTGCATTTCAAGCCCGTTCCACGAGACCCGCAGATTTCCGTGGATCAGAGAGCGTGAAGACACAGGAGTTTCTTTCTGAATCTCTGCAAACAGGATCTGACCATCTGCTTTACCATTGTCGGCATTTCTAACTTTTTTGAACCAGTAATAGTAGCTGTCTTTGGATATGGAATTCCGGGCACACCATTCTTTTACCGTAAGGCCGCTGGTTTCCCTGTCAGCAATCAGCTGACGCCATTTATCAATATTTGTCATGGTAATATACCTCCCTGGATAGTTTCAGAAAGTATATCACATTTCTACGGTGTTTCCGATACGCCTTCTTTTGAAGCACTTACCCTTGACAATTAGCGCCACTCTGCCAGTATAAAAAATAATACAGTTAGATTGAAATGAGAATGATAGCTGCCTATTGAAAAAAAATATAATTTCCGTTATAATAATAAAGAAATATGTTGATTATAGTATAAAATATAAAGAGGAGAACCAACATGAGATACTTTCGTCCAATCATCTATACCATATTTGTGTGTTCCTGCCTTTTGTTTGGCTGGATGCTGTATCAACAGTACGAGACGGGGACACAGGATACGGCTATGAATGCACCGGAGATGACCAGTTCAGTAGAGGTACTGAAGCTGAAGGTAAAAGAAAAAGATAATGTTGAGAAACTGCTGGAGGGGCTGACTGCTTCTGATGAGGAAGATGGTGATCTGACCGGGGAGATCATGCTGAGTGAGGTTTCTGGTTTTGAAAAATCAGGTGAGTGTACTGCCAGTTACTGTGTGTCAGATCTGGATGGCAATACCACATTCTTTTCCAGAAAGATTCAGTATACAGATTATTCATCACCGTTGTTTACCATTGAGAAGGAGCCGGTTTGTTATGTTGGGGAAGAACCCAATATTAGAGAATTTGTTTCTGTGTCAGATTCTTTAGATGGGGATCTGACGGAGAAGATGACCATCGATACCAGCAAGCTGGATACGGAGGAAGATGGTCTGTACCCGGTGACTTTAACGGTGGCCAATTCGCTGGGAGATGAGGTTTCTTATCGCATGTTTATGTGTGTGAAAAAGGAAACGGAGAATCAGGCGGCTGTGAAATTGACCCAGTATTCTGTTGTGCTGGATAAGGGTGAAGAATTTGATCCGGAGGATTATGTGGATTCGGTCCTGAATGAGCAGGGAGAAGCCATGATTGATCCGGAACTTGAGATTATCAATGAGAGCACCGGAGAAGAGGGGGTTTTTCCGGTGATCTACCAGCTGAAAGATTATTATGCGGATACCACTGCTGTATTGATGGTGGAAATTCGATAAAGTTTTGTACTTGTAAGGGCTTTGTACAATTAACATGAATGGGTAGCGGTGAGGCATTGTAATGCAAACGGTTACCGAAGATGGACCAAAAGAAGGAGTTAGTAGTAAATAAGTATGGAAGAGAATTCTTTTTATTTCGATGAGCTGGATTTGAAGGGAATCTGGCAGGATGTTAAACAGAATTTAGTTGCGATTTTGCTGGCCATGTTGTCTGCTGTGATGTTGGCGGCGGTGTTTTTCAATATGGTTTATAAAGAGAAATACACCAGTGAAGCGACCATTGCGATTCGCAGTACGACCACCAGCTATCAGACAACGAATGAAGTGTACTCCCAGTTAAGTACGTCTACCAGTATGGCAGAAGCGCTGTCCAAGGTGTTTACCAGCGATATTTTGTGGGAAAAGCTGGAGGCGGAGCTGGGTTATGAACCGAAGGGAAAATTAAGTGTTTCTCAGGTTGGTACCACGAATCTGGTGTTGCTGGAGATGACGGCGGACAGAGCGGGACAGGCTTATCGGGAGCTGAATCTGCTGATGGAAAATTATTCGGAGTTTTCGGATTATGTGTTCAGTAATGCAGAGCTTACCGTAATCAGTGAACCGGATCTGCCCCAGGAGCCTTCCAATAAGGTGGAACCCTGGATTTATGGGCCGGTTGCTGCTTTGCTGGCGCTGTTTTTATGTGTTGGATATATTGTGGTTGCTTTTATTTTCAGAAGAACCGTGAAAAATAAGGC
>JAXJSH010000088.1:0-13646 GCA_036310185.1 Lachnospiraceae bacterium
ATATCCATGTTATGTCAAGGATGGTCTTCTAAAATGAAACGATTTTCACAGTTAGCAATCCCCTACATTGTCTGGGCGGTTCTGATGCTGATTCTGCCGATGGCTCTGATCGCTCTGTATTCCATTACGGAGCACGGAAACAGTATCATTTCCTTTTCCCTGACACTGGAGCACTACGCCAAATTTTTTACCGACCCGGATTTTTTATTAATCCTTTGGCGTTCACTTGTTATTGCAGTTAAAACGACCCTTATCTGCCTGCTCATCGGTTACCCGGCGGCTTATTTTATTTCCCGAAGCAGCGAGCGGTTGCAGAATATTCTTGTTTTATGCGTCACACTGCCTATGTGGATCAACATGCTGGTTCGTACCTACGCATGGATCGGCCTGTTAAGTGAAGGCGGTCTGATTCAGCAGATTTTAAGTTTCTTTGGTTTTGGTGAGACCGAACTTCTATATACGGAGGGTGCCGTTTTACTTGGCATGGTCTACAACTTTTTGCCGTTTATGATCCTGCAGATCAATACGTCTCTGTGCAAAATGGATCATTCCCTGCTGGAAGCCAGCGCTGACCTTGGCGCCAACCCGGTACAGACGTTTAAAAAGGTCACACTTCCGCTGTCTCTGCCGGGTGTGATCAACGGTATCACCCTTGTATTCCTGCCGGCGGTCAGCTCATTTTTCATTCCGAAGCTTCTCGGCGGCGGTCAGTACTTCCTGATCGGCAACATGATTGAAAATCAGTTCATCACCGTAGGCGAATGGAACTTCGGTAGTGCCGTTTCCATGATCATGGCTGTCATCATGATGCTTCTTATGATGGCGGTCCGAAAAGTGGAAATCCGGAATCAGGGCGGAAAGGAGGAATAACTCATTATGAATAAAAAGAAGCATCCAATCGGAAAAATTCTGATGATTCTGCTGATCGTATTCTTCTATCTGCCGATTGTATACATGGTAGTCTTCTCTTTTAATGAGAGCAAATCGCTGACTACTTTTTCGGGATTTTCCCTTCGCTGGTATGAGCATATGCTGGAATCCCGTGATATGATGGAGGCTCTGTACACCACATTCAGCATTGCGATCATTGCCACTGCGGTTTCCACTGTGGTTGGAACGATCACTGCCATCGGACTGAGCAAATCAAAAAAAATTGTGCGCGATCTCATGGAACAGGTGAACAATCTGCCTATGATGAATCCGGAAATTGTGACTGCCATCGGTTTCATGCTGCTGTTTATCACATTTCAGATTGAAAAAGGATACGTCACCATGCTGCTGGCCCATATTGCTTTTTGCATTCCGTACGTTATGCTGTCTGTCATGCCGAAGATCCGATCCCTGGATCCAAACCTGGCGGACGCAGCCATGGACCTGGGCGCCACGCCTTTTCAGGCACTGACAAAAGTAATCGTACCTCAGATCACACCGGGAATTATTTCCGGAGCGCTGATTGCATTTACCATGTCGATTGATGATTTCATCATTTCCTACTTTGTAACCGGAAGCGGTGTTAAAAACTTAAGCATCATGGTCTACACCATGAGCAAACGTGTCAATCCGAGCATCAACGCCATTTCCACTTTAGTGGTTGTCATCATCACTGTTGTGCTCCTTGTCATCAACATAGCACCGGTTTTCCTGGCGAAGCGCGAGAAAAAGGCCGAAATCGGCAGACACCGCTTTATTTTGCCGGTTTCCCTGGCCGTCTGTGCACTGGTGATCGTCATCATCGCAGCCAACCTGGGTGAAAACGCCTCCTCCCTTCCATACGAAGGTGAAACACTTTATGTGTACAACTGGGGGGAATACACCGGAGAAAACATTATTCAGGATTTTGAATCCCAGACGGGTGCCACTGTTGTCATGGAAAACTTTGATTCCAACGAACAGATGTATATCAAAGTGGCTAACGGAGAAGCATACGACGTGCTGGTGCCAAGCGATTATATGATCCAGCGGCTGATTGATGAAGATTACCTGCAAAAACTGGATCAGGACAAGCTGGACTGTCTGGACAAGCTGACCGATGACGTAAAAGGGCTTCCCTATGACCCGGAAAACGAATATTCTGTTCCATATTTCTGGGGAAGCGTGGGCATTGTATACGACAAGACAAAAGTGGACATTGAAGATCTGGAAAAAGAAGGATTTAATATTTTTCTGGATGAGAAATACAAAGGAGACATTTACCTGTATGACTCAGAACGCGACTCCTTTATGATGGCACTGAAGGCCCTCGGCTATTCCATGAACACGGAGGATGAGTCGGAACTGACGGCAGCCTACGACTGGCTGGTGCAGTGCGTGGAAACTATGGAACCGGAAATCGTAACCGACGAGATCATCGACAATATGGCTCAGGGCAGAAAAGCACTGGGACTGATCTACTCCGGCGATGCCACCTATATTGTGAGTGAAAATGAAAATATGGGCTTCTATCTTCCGGAAAGCGGGACCAACCTCTGGTCTGACGCCATGGTCATTCCGAAAAATGCGAAAAATCCGGAGCTCGCTCATGAATTTATCAATTTCGTCAGCGATTATGAAGGGGCATATGACAATTCCAGTTATGTTGGCTATACTTCACCAAATCAGGAGGTTATGGAAGAGCTCTCCGGTGAAGGCGGTGACTACGAGGGAATCAACTCCTATATTCCGCGAAGTGATAATGAAAACGATGAAGTTTTTGTTTATAACGAACAAACCAGAAAAACAATTGCAAATCTCTGGAGTAAAGTAAAAATTGCCGCAAGCAATGCAAATTAGGATTAATTTTTAGCATTTAAAAAGAGACATGCCCGATTTCGACATGTCTCTTCTTTATTAATGGTTTCCTGTCTCATCACTGGTTACCCGCTCAATATGCATGGCAAGATAACCAATCTCAACCTGGTCAATGGAACATTTCAGCATAAGCCCCACCTCATCGCATATATACCTGGCAAGCTGAAAAGCCTTCGGAAACTTTATTTCCATATAGTCGTTCATATTCAGCTTCAGCTGTTCTTTGTTCAAAACCCGGGCCACCATATACCGGATATGATTCATCAAACGATTGTAAGACAAAGATAAAACATCAATGGGCCGGCCAATCTCCTGCTCAACCAGCGTTATGCATTCTCTGACCGCACGGGCTATCTGCATGGCCTGAGATACATTCTCATCCTGAATCGCAGAGTGAATATGCAAAGAGATATAACCAATCTCATCATCATCCATCTCAATGCCCATCCGCTCTCTCAAAATGGGCTGCACCGACTGTGCCACCTTATATTCCATATAGAACAGAATACGGATATCTTCCGTAAGCGGATTGCTGATCTGCTCATGATTCTGAATTCGCTTAACTGCATATTCCATATGATCGGCAAGAGGGAAAAGTACGTTTCTGTCCAGGGTCTTAAACACTTTTTCAGCCTCATCCAGCACTTCATTTGCAATCTCAAGATAAAGAGGATCAATGGAGTTGACAAGCTTTCCGGAATCGCCCCGTTCGGTGGATTCCTGCAGCGAATAGACCATATCTCCCGCACGTTTTTCTATTCTTTCACTTATTTTTTTGCCAAATCCTGCACCCTTTCCCAAAATCAGATATTCCTGATTTGTATCTCCATGAATGCCGATCACCGCATTGTGATTCAGTACTTTCTTAACCCTATACATAACCTTTCCCCATACCTCATTTACTTACTCATTCGTAAAAATCAATTGCGAAAAGTGCTTCTCCTGCCTGAATGGGACCTTCTGCAAGAAGTCTGATCTTCTGATTTTCTTCCAGTTCTGTGCACAGAATCGGAGAAACCATGGAAGGTGCATGCCCGTTCAGATAAGACAGATCCAATTCCAGCAAAGGATCGCCCTTTTTCACCTTCTGACCGCTCTCTACAAATGTCTTAAATCCTTTTCCATCCAGTTTTACCGTATCAATCCCCATATGAAGCAGAAGACTGATACCGGATTCCGTTAAAAATCCCACCGCATGCTTCGTATCAAACACAAAACAGACTTCGCCATCTTCCGGTGCACGAACAATGGAATCTTCCGGCGTCACTGCCGCACCATCTCCCATCATTCTCTGTGCAAATGCCTCATCCGGCGCGGTGGACAGATCTGCTGCAATGCCGGTCACCGGGCTTGAAATTACAACGGTTTTTACCAGGTTCTCTTTTTTCGGAGATTCCACGTCTTCCTGCAGAGCTGTTTCAGCCGGCTGTGCTATATATTCTTCATCCGGTGCTTTTTCAAGATAATCTTCCAGATTGGACTTGATTACGGTTACACGCGGACCATAAATGATCTGAACCCCATTTCCTTTGTGGACCACACCGGAAGCGCCGGTGGATTTTAAAATTTCATCGCTTACAAGTTCACTTTTGTGCACGGTACAGCGCAGTCTGGTTGCACAGCAGTCCACATCCGAAATATTCTTCTTACCGCCCAGCCCCATGCAGATCGTCTGAGAAAGTGTATCTTCTGACGAATCGGCTGAATCGTTTCCCGCACCATTTTTTCGTGCTTCTACGTCACTTCTACGATACAATTTTACTTCTTCTCTGTCGTCGCGTCCAGGTGTTTTTAAATCCATTTTAACAATCAGAAACTTGAAGAGGAAGAAATATACAATAAAATATCCAATGCCAACAATTACAACCCAAATCCAGTTTGTTTTCGCATTTCCCTGCAAAATACCAAAAAGTGATAAATCAATCAGACCGCCGGAGAAAGTCATACCCACACCGACTTCGAAGATATGCATCAGCATATACGCACATCCGGCAAACACACAATGAATTCCGTACAGAACCGGTGCCACAAACAGGAATGTGAATTCCAGCGGTTCCGTTATACCGGTCAGCATGGATGTAAGAGCTGCGGAAAGCAGCAGACCGCCCACTTCTTTCTGTTTCTCCGGTTTCGCAGTTTTATACATGGCAAGAGCCGCACCCGGAAGACCGAAAATCATCAGCGGGAATTTTCCGGACATAAATCTTGTTGCGGAAACAGCAAATTTTTCTACGGTTGGATCCGCAAGCTGTGCAAAGAAAATGTTCTGGGCACCTTCGACCAATACTCCCTGCACTTCCATGGTTCCGCCAAGCCCGGTCTGCCAAAACGGAAGATAGAACACATGATGAAGGCCAAACGGAATGAGCAGACGTTCCATAAAGCCGTATACCCATGTACCCGCATATCCGGAATTCAGGACCACATTTCCCACCGCATAGATTCCGGACTGGATAACCGGCCAGATAAAGTACATCAAAATACCGACTGCGGTATAGACAAGGGCACATACAATCGGCACAAACCGGGTTCCGCCAAAGAAAGACAATACCTGCGGAAGCTCAATTTTATAAAACCTGTTATGAAGAGCAGCAACGCCCAGACCAACGATGATACCGCCAAACACACCCATCTGAAGGGAAGTGATGCCGCATACGGAAGCAGTTGCACCGCTTAACATATTTTCGGCACCGCCATTGATATTGATCATTGCACTGATCGATGCATGCATGATAAAAAAGGATATGGCAGCGGCCAAAGCTGCAACTTCTTTTTCTTTTTTCGCCATACCGATTGCAACGCCCATGGCAAAGATAATAGGAAGATTGGTAAATACAATGTTTCCAGCCTCGCTCATAACGCTGAAAACAGCATACAAAATCGTTCCAGGCCCCATAAAGTTAAGCAGGCCATACGTCTCCAGCATTGTCTCATTTGTTAATGATCCGCCGATTCCCAGTAAAAGGCCGGCTACCGGAAGAATTGCGATCGGAAGCATGAACGATCTTCCAACCCTTTGAAGCACTCCAAAAATCTTGTCTTTCATCTTTCTTTCTCCTTTTTATTTTTTTCGGATGTTTGCATGTCCCGGGAGACCCTCCTGTTCCTATTTTGGCAACAAAAAAAGGCACTAATACACATAAACATCCATAAATATTTATGTATAGTTAATGCCTCGTTAATCAAAACAAGTAACACACCATTTCTATACCGATACTAACACCAGATATGCTGCTTTGTCAAGTTCATTTTCGGTCAAAATATGGAGATTTTCCGCTGACGGACAGCGGAATACCGATTACCTCGGTCACTTTCCCATCGAAGATTCCCATTGCCATCGCCGTACGGCCAACGGAGAACATTACCCGGTTGTCAATGCGCGCATCTTCCGCCACACTTACTGCAGATCCAACTGCAATACCAAGGTCCATCGGACCAAAGACACAGGTTCCCCCAACTTTCTGGCATGCATTGCAGTCCGCATGACCGCATAAACCGCAGCCTGCACCAAGACCCCGTCTTACGTTCTCTGCACCCAGAAGCACAACAGCCTGGCTGGCACGCACATTTGCCGCATCCCGTTTGAAAAATCCGTATCCAAGTTCATCTGACAGTTCTTCCATCTTGTCTGCCAGTTTTTCCAGGTCTTCTTCTGTCAGAATGCAGGTGTGAATATAATCCTGTCCTTTTGTTTTCGGAGCGGTTCTTGCTGCCGCACACATCTGCTGCGCCACACTTATTACTGCTTCCATTTCTGCCTTCTTTGAATCCATGATCATGTTTTTGCCCCCTATTCTTTGACTTTTGTCCTGCTCATATTTGTTTTATATTTTAAATGTAACCACAGACAAAATCAATAAGAATAGAAAACTTTCCTTTTTTGTTGTAAAATAATACCAGACTTTTTTTACTTCTGATTTATTTTATGGAGGAGTGTATGAAAAAATTATTATTTCTGGGTGACAGCATCACGGACTGCTATCACTCTTTTGATTCAGACAATCTGGGTGAAGGATACGTCCGCATGATTGCAGAAAAACTGGGCTATGGATTTGGAAATGTAAAAGTAAGCAATATGGGATACGATGGCTTTACCATGCCCGCATTAAAACGTTTGTGGAACCGTATTTTTGCAGAAACTTCTGCACGTGCGGATAGCACAGATTCTTCAGCAGATGTGCTTTCAAATCCCGATTTTATCACTGTTTTAATCGGGATCAATGACATCGGTGTCATAAAAAGCACCGGTACTGACCCGGTATTCGCACTGGAAGAATTCAAGATTGGTTATAAAACTTTAATTGAACAGATAAAAGAAACGCACGACTGCCCCATTCTTTTGATGGAGCCCTTCATCTTCCCACATCCGGCAGAGTATGCCGCCTGGGAGCCGGAACTTCATCAAATGAATGTTATGATCAAGAAAATAGCAGAGACATACCAGATCGGTTATCTCCCGCTCTGGGACAAACTCAAGGAAAATGCTGACCGATACGGTTACAATGCCATCACGACCGACGGGATTCATCTCACCACAGAAGGCCACCGCATTTTAGCAGATTCCTGGCTGCATTACTTTCATTCCGTTATGTAAGCAGAAAAATACTGATCCACAAAAGCATCGACCCTTTCCCGGTATTTTTCTGTTTCCTTCGCCACAGACATACAATGCCCAGCCCCGCCCGGCACTTCTTTCTCCTTTTTCAGGCTGTGATAACACATTTTTTATAAAAAAGTACCAAAATCTTAAGAATAATTACGTTGACAGACTATGTATAAATAAAGTAAATTTAAAGTAAAAGTAAAGTTACATAAATTATGTATTTACCAATCATAATTTAAAAATGTACTTTAAGACTGGAGGAAGAAAATGAAAAGAATCATCTCATTACTGCTGGCTTTTGTAATGGCATTTTCCGCTGTAACTACAGTTTCTGCGGCAGAATCGCCCATTACATACGAAGGCAGCAGCGGCTACTCTGCAGAAAAGCTGTCCCATCCCGAAACCGGTTCCGGTGAGGTAGACGGACTGATCGAGTACGAAGGCGAAAATGACCGTGGACAGAACTATGCCTGGTCATCCGTAGGTTATGGCGACTATGTTTATGTAGGAACCTGTTTTGGTGCGATCTACCAGACCCTCCGAATCATGGCCATGCAGAGCGGTATTGACTATTCTGTAATGAAACAGGGAATTGATGTTCTGTTCAATGGTACATTGTACAACGGTGATGACGGTGATACCGTCACAACAAACAGAAGTGTTTTGGTAAAAATCAACACCAAAACAAGCGAAACTACCATTGTTGCCGGACCAACCACTGCCGGCGGATATCGCGCAGCTGTAGAATTTCAGGACAAACTGTATTTTGCCGCCACAGGAGCAACCCCTTATCTGCTGGAAGTAGATCCGGCTACTGATGAAACACAGGTTGTATGCTACAGCGAAAGACCGACCAGTGCATCGATTTCAACCGGAATCCGCGGACTGGCTGTGTACCAGGATATGCTTGTTGCCACCATGATCGGTAATAACGGTGCTTATATGGTCGCATCAAAAAATCCCTCTGAAGGACCGGATTCTTTTGAAGTGATCGGTACACAGGAAGACTTTCTTGATTACCCGGCTTATCATTATACTGACAGCATTTTCGGCGGAAGTATCTGGGATATTATCGAATACAATAACAAACTTTACATTACGGTCGTAACCGGCAAAAACGGTGACAAACAGGCATTTGCGCTGTTCAGCGGTGAACTGGATGAAAACGGTGAATGGCATTATGACCTCATTGCAGGTGACGAAGCTGACGGTGCAAAATATCCTTACGGACTTGGCTCCGACCGCTCCGGCGCAGCAAACCTGATCGTATACGGTGGATATCTCTATATCGGCGGTTATAACGACCCGATGGTTGCCTTACCGGAAGTTCTGGAAATGAACTTTGAAAACCTTTATAAAGACTTAAGTTCTCCGGTATGCTTATGGCGTATGGATGAAAACGAAGATATAGAAATGGTTGCCGGCGATGCAAATGAAGTATTCCCGGAAGGACCTGTGGGAAATATGGATGCCGGATTCGGCAATAACTTAAATCAGTATGTATGGCGTATGGCTGCATATGACGGACAGCTCTATGTGGGTACTTTTGATATCGGAAGTCTGGCATACCCGCTGATGCAGTTCACAAACGGTGATATCCTGCACATGACCAGAGAAGAATGGGAAAGCCAGATCAATTATATCCGTATTTTTATTGATACACTTACCCCGGATGAATCCGATCAAACGGAATCTGACATAACAGATGAGACCACTGGCGAAACCGAAGAAACTGCTGCTATTGCTGTGACTTCATTATCCGCACAGGATTTTTCTGATACAGCAACGGAAACAACTGATGAAAATTCAGACTTAACAGACAAATCTTCCGGTGAAATTGCAGATGATCTGTCTGAAATGACCAGTTTGATGGAAGATATGTCCAATCTGTATGATTACAGTGATTCCGATACCACTGTCTATCGTTTAAGAAACAACCGCGAAGTGTTCTATAATCTCTTAGCCTCTCTTGTTGAAAAATACGAAGAGGTAAAAGATGAACTGCCGGCAGAACTGGTAGAAAATCTTGATCCTGTATTAAATGCAGAAGTGGTAACAAATTTCAAATATTTTGTAGAAACCTGCGCTTACTTAAGTCAGGGGGAACGTGGATTCGATCTGCTTGTAAGCAGCGACGGCGAGAACTTTGACGTAATCACAAGAGACGGTTTTGGTGATCCTTACAACCACGGCTGCCGTGTCTTTGCAATTACTGATACAGGACTTTGTGTCGGAACCGCCAATCCATTCTTCGGAGCACAGGTATGGCAGTTAACCAACAACAACCGAAGTGCTATTGAAAATTCCGAACTGGCAGCATCCGAAGGAACATACGACAAAAACCCGGAAAGCGAACAGCACACGGCTCAGGTGGCAATTGATTTTAAAGATAATACCATTGAAAAAATCGAATGCAACTATAATATTCTGGAAGAAGGCGCAGATTACACGATTACAGAAGAAGGTGTCACATTCACAGACAGTTTCCTGTCTTCTCTGGATGTGGCAGATTACAACCTCACATTCTTCTTTAATGTAGGTTCTCGCGGAAGATACGTTCTTCATGTGATCGACACCACTGAAACGGGCGGCAACAGCGGAAACACCGGGGATAACGGAAATACAGGCAGCAACGAAAATGCCGGCAATACGGACAATAACGGAAGTTCCGCAAAACCAAATACCGGCAGTTCAAGCAGCGGTTCTTCCAGTCAGAAAACTTCAAACGTAAAAACCGGTGATAACGCACAAACTGCACTTTACGCCGGAATTCTGATTGCTATGGCATTGATTTGCTCAGCTGTATTTGTGATCAGACGAAAAAGACAGCATAAATAAAAATTTATACAAAATGAATCCTTAACAAAGATAAGAAAAGAGGTCAGCGATTATGCAGTATCACATCGCTGACCTCAACTTTTATAAATTACCTCTTTTAATACCGAAGCTGAATCCCCTGTTCCTCAATCCAGTCCGCAAGATCATCCGTAGACTTCTCATCCACTTCAAACTCCGCATCCTCCTGTTTCAGCTTTTCTTCCTGTTCCAGAACTTCCTGATCCTGTTTTTTCAATTCTTCCATGATGTTGTCCTCCTTTTGTAAGTCTTAAACAATTCTCAGTATCTGTGCCACCCGGAGAATCTTTGTTCCCATAGGAAGTTTTCGGATCTCATCCGGAGTCATTTTGGATGTTTTCAGATACAGAATCATATACACCAAAACGCCGATTACCACAGCAATCATGGTAAACACAGCACTGATCATATAACTTTCTTCCACAGCCGGAATCAATTTAAACGGAATCCAGTAAAGCACAGCCACCACAACACCCATACCGACTGCTGCCGCTGCCGGATACAGGAAACAGTTTTTCACATCCAGCTGGTAGTCCAGATGTTTTCGAATGGAAATCGCATTCAGAACACATACGATCAAAGTATACAGGATCGTCGTAAGCATAACTCCTTTGACTCCAAGTCCTATTTTCATGAATACAAAAAGCAGCACCACATCAGCCACCAGCGCACAGGCTGCATGAATCAGCGGCAGCTTTGGCTTTCCGATTCCCTGTAAAATTCCGTTTGTAACAGAAGAAAAACAGGATAATACCACCGAAATAGCACCAATCATCAAAATCACACTTGCCGCATTCAGATCCGCGGACGGATACAGCAGACGAATGACCGGATAAGCCAGCACGCCAAGACCAACGGTAGCCGGAATCGCGATAAACATGGTAAAACGTATACATTCATCAATTCTGCTGACCATTTCTTTTTTCTCACCCAGAGCGTAATGAGAAGATACTGCCGGTATAATGGCCGTCGCCATAGCACTTCCCATGGCAATCGGAATATTCAGAATCGGATTGCAGTAATAACTGTATGCCGCATACGCCTCAGAAGCAGCTTTTTCTGTCAGCCCATTTTTGATTGACATACTGGTATAAATGGACTGATTGATTACAACACTGACATTATATACACAGGTACTTATGATAATCGGAGTCACCATCAGAAGGATCACTTTGAATATGTCTTTATAGGACTCCTCTTTTTTAGTCACATCCTGAACGACTCTGGTCTGCACTTTTTTTCGATTTGTTCCATAAACAAAACACATAAACAAAAGGCCGGTAATAACGCCTGCACTGGTACCCAGCGTTCCCCCTGCAGCACCCATCTGTCCGATCATGTCTTCTCCGGTAACAGATCTTGTGAAGAAATATGCTGCCAATATACTGATGATCGCATTGACGATCTGTTCCGCGATCTGGGAGATTGCTGTAGGCATCATTGTATTCTGAGCCTGAAAGTATCCACGCATAACGCCCAGCAGACCGGACAACAGAATTGTCGGTGCAAGCACACGCAGAGCCAAAATCGCACCCGACGCATTTTTCAGCATAACCGGTGCAAGCACATAACATAAAACGGAAGTCACTCCACCCACGATCAGCACATAGATAAGTGCAGCACGGAATACCTTCTGTGCATCTTTATAACGCTTCAATGCCAGTCTTTCCGACATAACTTTTGACACCGCAGTCGGAATGCTGTACGCAGAGATTAAAAGCAGAATGCTGTACCAGTCATTGGCATATGAATAATAGCCGCTTCCTGCTTCACCAATAATTGCATTTAAGGGACTTCGATACAGAAGGCCTATGACCCTGCATATCAGTCCTGCCGCCATCAAAAATGTAGCCTGTTTGATGACCGCACCTTTTTTACTACTCATAAAAATCCTTTCCGGACAGCCTTTTTATATTTTCAGGCCGTCTCCTTTACGCTAAAAACTGTTTTTATTATCTAAATCAAATGACCAATCACAGGTTTTCAATCTGCCAGTCAATTGGTTCCATACCATTTTTCACCAGAAAATCATTTGCCTGACTGAAATGTTTGCAGCCGAAAAATCCACGGTAAGCAGATAAGGGGCTTGGATGGGGTGCTTCCAGAATCAGATGTTTCGGATTGTGAAGCAGTGATTTTTTCATCTGGGCCGGTCTGCCCCAGAGCAAAAACACCATCGGTCTGTCCTGTTCACTCAGCACACGAATTGCCGCATCCGTAAACGCCTCCCAGCCAATTCCGCGATGGGAGTTGGCCTGATGAGCACGAACCGTCAGAACCGTGTTCAAAAGCATGACACCCTGTCTGGCCCACTTTTCCAGATAGCCGTTGTTTGGAATATAGCAGCCCAGGTCTTCATTCAGTTCCTTGTAAATATTCACCAGAGACGGCGGAATCTCAACCTCAGGCTTTACGGAAAAACAAAGTCCATGTGCCTGTCCGTCTCCGTGATAGGGATCCTGTCCCAGAATCACCACTTTGACCTGATCAAGCGGCGTAAAATCAAACGCATTGAACACATCTTCACTGGCCGGATAAATCACTCTTGATGAATATTCCTGAATGATCGTTTTATACAGTTCTGCATAATAGGGCTTTTTAAATTCGCCCGCCAACGCCTGCTGCCAGGCTCCCGTCAGAGCTCCCATAATATCTACTCCTTATCTTTCCATAGTTTCCTGCATTTCAGTCTGTCACAGATAAAAAACTCTTACATTTCAATTTATCACAGATAAAAACGCCTGCCGCAGACAAAAAATATCTGCACTCAATCCCATTGCTACAGGCGGACAGACACCTGGCGATCCTGCAGGTATTTTTTCACCTGTTTTACTTCCAGCTCTTTAAAATGGAACAGAGAAGCAGCCAGAGCCGCATCCGCTTTTCCTTCGGTCAGCGCATCATAAAAATGCTCCATCGTTCCTGCGCCGCCGGATGCAATCACCGGAATGGATACCGCTTCTGCTACCGCTTTTGTCAGTTCAATATCATAACCGGCTTTTGTACCGTCACAGTCCATACTGGTCAGCAGAATCTCGCCGGCACCAAGCTCTTCCACTTTTTTTGCCCATTCAACGGCATCGATACCCATGTCGATGCGGCCGCCGTTTTTATAGATATTCCATCCGCTTCCGTCCGCTCTTCTTTTTGCATCAATGGCAACTACCACACACTGACTACCGAATTTTGCTGCCGCATCGGCCACCAGCTGCGGATTATTGATCGCTGCTGAGTTTACGGATACTTTATCTGCACCTTCGCGCAGAATACGTTTAAAATCATCGACAGTACGGATACCGCCGCCTACGGTAAACGGAATAAATACCTGTTTTGCCACCTCGCGCACCATGTCCACCACGGTCTCACGGTCGTCAGAAGAAGCGGTTATATCCAGAAATAC
>JAXJSH010000089.1:0-6293 GCA_036310185.1 Lachnospiraceae bacterium
AATAATATATTCCGCAACGGACGGATAATTTTGGATAACTGCCTGCAGTACATCATAGGCAGTCTGCGGATCAGATGCCGTAACTTTGATCGTAAAGAGAGCGGTATCTTCCATCGCTTCCGCCGTAATGGTCGCCGGAACATAACTGAGTCCCAGACTTTCGGCCACAACCTGATTTAACGCTCCACTGGTCAGGATATACGGAAAAGTCTTGCTCATCTGACTTGCTGTTGCTTTATTATAATAAGTCGTATCATAAGCATAAGCCGTTTTGGTATTAACCACAAAAGAAGAATATGCCTGATAGACCGGTGAATACGATTTTTTTGTCTGCATATAGAATAACGAAGAAGTCACACTGATAATCAGAAGAAGTATCCAGTAAAATTTTTTCAGACCTCTCCACATATCATCCAGTATGGTGGTCAGATAGACCATACCTGCCCCACCTGTTTGACTATTCTGTTCTTTTTCCATAATATCCTCCATATCCATAGCTGCTCATTCTTCCAGGTGTTCCAGTGACAACATCGTTGAATACACAGCCCAGAACTTTTCCCTTTGTGGCATTCAAAGCATCTACAGTATCATTAATGTCTTTTGCAAGGACCAGATCCTGCGCCATTACCAGAAGCGACGCATCTACATATTGCGCAATCTCTTCTGTATCGGACATCAGCGCCATCGGAGAGGTATCCACAATAATATAATCCATTCTGCTGCGGAAAAACTGAATCAGCAGCTGGATAGAACCTTTTTCCAGCAGTTCCTCAGTAGCACTGGATGGTGTGTTATTAAAAATAGTATAAAGACTGCTGTCATTTCGCTGACGAATGATTTCTTTCATCTCTCCCTTTTTCAAAAGAACTTTCGGAAGATTTACAGTATCTTCTTCGGGTGCCTCAAAGATTTTATGCTGAGCCGGTTTACGGAAGTCAAAGTCCATCAGCAGAACTTTACGTCCTTCCTGTGCCAATGACAATGCCAGATTTGCCGCTACCGTGGACTTTCCTTCATTTTCCAGAACGCTGGTTACCAAAAGAACTTTTGCACCCTTTTTATTCATGTAACTGCGCACACGGGAAGCCATCATTCGATTGGATTCCACAAAACGAAAACTGAGAAGCGGATTATCAAGCAAAAGAGAGAAAGAACGCGCATTTTTCAATTCACGAAATGACTTTGCCTTTCTTTCATGATAAACCACACCCATCAGTTTTGCATCTATTTTTTCCTTTACATCTCTTTCATTTTTCACAGTATCCTTTATATAGGAGAATACTGCAAAGAGGACTACAAAAACTGCAAAGGCTATGAAAAATGATTTCTTGACAATACCGTTTGGATCCACACTATTGGACGGATTCATCGGAATCTCCGGTTCCTGAAGCACTTCGAGAATTACATCATCCATCACATAATCGGACACTGTATTATAATTCGTCATGATAGAGCGTAACACCCGAAAAGCATCCATTGCCGAATCATCCGTAACCGTAAGAACCATCAGATTCGTCTCTGAAAGAATGTTTACAGATGTGGTGGCTGTAAAAGAATCCATTCCAAGGTCCTCCATGACCTTTTTCTTCAGAACATTGCTGTTCAGAACCTGTGAAAACTGTTCTGCCATGGATTTTGCTGTGGACAGATTCTGATAAATATTATTATTCGTTCCTTTTGCGGTTACTACAAAAGTAGTCGTTGTCGTGTATTGCGGCTGATAACTTGCATTCACCCATACATTCGCAAGCAGATAGACAGAAACAGACAGCAGTAATATTACCCACCATTGCCTGCATACATCTCTGACAATGCTGATAATATCAATCTGCACTCCAGAACTTTTCTGTGTATTGTTATCCATTACTGTTTCCTCCTCACTCGCTTACCACTACGATCAGACGCATGCTGCCCACATTTCCGTCGGCGTCTGCAATCTGATAAGTAACCTCATAAACTCCAGGTGCATTGTAGTCAAAATTCTGTGTGATCGCCACTTCCTCCGGCCGTACTTCTGTACGAATCTGACCTTCTGCCGGTGATGCATCCCGCAGGATGCCATCCTCACCACGCTCATACAGACGTTTATCAATCTGAATGGCCAGAACATAATCCCAGGGATTTACAGCAACCCCCGGCGTTGTATATACAATATACTGCGACAGCGTAATCTGTGGTTTTTTCGCTTCTTCTGCGCCATCATAGATTGTGACCGTTACAGGAAGGCTGGACACATCACCTGCACTGTTGGATACTGTAAACAGCATTGGGTAATCTCCCGGTTCATCAACTGTCACGGTATATTCACCTGAAATCTTAATATTTTCAGTCAGACTGCCGTCCAGTACATCGTTCGCACTCATATATGCCAGTACATTTGAAGTACCAACCGGAAACTTCAGCGGTGCGGTAAGTGAAAACTGCGGTGCACGGTAATCGGTATAAACCACCTCTCTGGAACTTTTCGTAATATGGTTGTTCGAATCGAATGCGGCAATGGTAATCTCTCTTCTTCCATTTTCAATAAAGTTGCCCATTTTCTCCACAATCAGAGTATCGGTAACATCTCCATCTTTCTGATCGGCTGCCGTCACTCCGGCCAGCAGTTCCTCTTCGGTGGCTGACGATGAAACAGAAATGGTATATTGATCCATCTCAATCTTCGGTCCAACACTGTCATTATTTGCCAGACTGTGCACCTTATACGCTCCGAACACTGCCACAGAAACAGCAAATATGATAAGGCTTAATATTTGTACTTTCTTCATTCCTATTCTCCTCGTTTCTCAACACTCTTTAACGGAAAAACCATCTTTTTTTCTCCGGCATAATTCCATGTCCGGGCACTTTTCCATGATTGATTATAATTTCAGGATTTTTCTTCAAAAGCCGGTATGCACGACTTTCCCCCAGCCATTCTTCCAGATAATCCCTGGCATCTCCCATGTAGGTTGTTCTCATATAAGGGCTGTGGGCATCACTTGCCACACAGGTCACCAGATCATTTTGAAGCAGAACTTCTACCGTGTGCTGCGCACGCCGACCAAATTTTCCAAACAGACTGCCCTTATTTATCTGTGTATAACAGCCAAGCTGCAGCCATTCCCATACCAGGGCAGGATATTCCTGAACTCCATAATAACGTTCCGGATGCGCAATCAGCGGAATCTTTCCCTGATCCAGCACCTCTTCCAGCATTCCGCCCATCCACCAGATTTCCGCATCAAAAGGAAATTCAACCAGAAAATAGTCAGAATGATTCAGCCCGATCAGCCATCCATCCCTTATCTTTTCACCTGTTTTTTCTAATGCAAAAATCTCCATTCCGGGCAGAACTTTCAAAGGCAAATGTTCCTCTCTCAACACCCGGCAAAAATTCTCATATACCCCCGTAAGCTCCGGTGTATTATAATTTTCAAATCTTCCTTCCTGATTGCTGTGCGGGGTAGCAACAATAGTATCTACACCGCTCTCCAGCGCCAGTTCTGCCATCTCAACAGCTTCCTCCATAGACCTGGCTCCATCGTCCAGCTCCGGCAGAATGTGTACGTGCAAATCTACCATAATTACCCTTTCTCAAAAAAAAACATTCCAATCTATCAACTATTAACTATATCAAAAAAAACGTGCAAGGTAAAGAACAGATATCTACAATAATCAGCAAATTTTAAACCTTTTCTTAACAAATTTACCATTTCATGATATGATAGAAAAAATGCACGCATGTGCCGAACGATTTTGTATCAAAAGGAGATTATGAATAATGAAACAAAGCAAACAATCTTTCTCCCGTATTTTAAAGGGAGGTGTATGTATTGCAGCTTTGGTCAATCTGGCGGCGCTGTTTCTGTTTCAATATGAACTGCCCTCATTCCTCACGCCAAAGCACAAAGATACCCAAAATTCTTCCGCTTCCGAATCCGAAACGGATACTACAGAATCAGAACCAATTCCGGAGGAAATCACATATGGATTTTCTTTTGATCCGGACCCTCTCACCTATGACGGAAGCACAGAACTGGATCTGCTCAGCGGTGTCACACTTACCGACTCCAATGGTGCTGCTGTAGATACACTGATCTTTACAAATATCCGGACTTCTGATGCCGTAACATCAAAAACCATCGAATATTTTGCAGAAACTGATGACGGACGGGTCAGCGCAACCCGCGGGCTGCAGCTGATAAATTATAACGGACCGTCCATCACACTTCCGGAAACACTTCCGGAAATTGAGGAATCCATGCTGAATTCTGTTTTATCCGTTATGCCGACAGACGGAACCTTCCGTGCAGATGACGGATTCGGCAACGATATTACTGCTTCCATCACCTATGAGTATACGCAAAACGAGGCTTCACCAAATCTGATTCACTATACATTCACAATCACAAACAAACTGAATGATTCCGTATCCGCAGAAGCAGATTTAACGCTGGGCGCTCCAAAACCAGTTATTACATTGACAACCGATGCAGTGACAATTCCTGTAAATACTTATTTCAATCCAATATCCTACGTTGCATCCGCAGTTGATGTAGACGGAAGTTCTATCTTTGAAAGAATTATTGTAAACGGTGATATTAATACAGGCGTACCCGGAACCTATGTACTGGAGTATATGTCATTCTCTCCGGACGGTACCCGTTCTCTGCCGAAAACGCTGACTGTTACCGTTCAGTAGCGGTTTTATAAACATACAACAGCGTATACTTTTTCGTCTTGACATCTTCTAGGATAATCGACATAGGAACATTAGAAAATACAAGCCTCCAAGTCTTATTTGACTTGGAGGCTTTCTTCTGTTCTATTTGTACAACCATATCATTTCTGACTTGAGTACTGACTTAGTCATTCACCTGGTCAGCTGCTACCCAAGAATCTTACATTCTGTCAGTTTGTTGAGAAACTCTTCCACATCATGTCTGGCTGTCTCTTCATCCACCTCATATTCTTCCAGAATATCCTGAATGAGCTCATCTTCTGTAACATCCTGCTGAAGCTTTTTCCAAATAAAAGCGCCCAGTTCATTCACCGTAATCAGCCCATTGAATTCCAGAGCTGTCTTTCCTGTGGGAACAATCACATAATCGCCTGCAATCTCTCTTAATATAAATTCCTTTTCAATTTTCATAATCTTTTCCTTTCTTCCTTCCAACAACAAGAGCATATATTTTAGACGCAGGACGCCTAAGCGGAATGATATGCAGCCAGATCCGGCTGAAAAACTCCCACCAGAAATCTCCCGGTTTCAGCCATCTGCCTTTTCTGCACACAGCAGTCACCACAGCCACAATCTGCTCTTCTTTTAATGGTCCTTCCGTAACCGTCTGAGCATCACCTATCATGTAATACTCAGTCCCCTGTTTTTTTATATAACGGATCCGATGCATGACATACTGGCCGGATTCCCGCTGATATAAAACCATATCTCCAGTTTTCAAGGGCTGTGTTATCTTACTGAGCATGACCCGATCCCGTCCATGCACAAGAAACGGCGTCATGCTGCCTCCTGTGATCGTGATTGAAATATCACGGCCTTCCTGAACCATATCTTTTATGGCCCCAAGATACGCCCGCGTGTCCACGGTCCTGACCGGAATCTTTTTCTGTTCTGTCTCCACTGTATTCACCTCAAAATCCTTACAGTTTTCCATGTGTAATAAGATACTACCAGGAAAAAGAAAAATCAATGCCAACCTTCCACGATTTATATCATTTTCTTTTTATTCTTCCAACATTTACCGGATAATCTGATATTTTTTCATCAATTCGATACGCTTGTTTCCAATATCCAGACTTTCCACAGCAGAAACCGTTTTTCTTTTTCCAGGCAGCAGTTTCATACTATAAGAAAGCAGACGATGCAGCCATATTACAGGCAAAAGAACAGGCATTTTCTGCAAAATGGGATATCGTCCCGTCAGATATTTTCTTTTTGGAAAAAGAGTTTTCAGCAGTGTGCTTCCAGTGGAATTACCGCTGTCCGCATAAGCGCCCAGCGTAATATTACTGCTATGCAGGCGATTTTCCGAACTCTTACCAAAAACTCCGGCTTCAAAAATATCTTCCAGCAAAGCTTCCGAATCCATCTGTATCCCATATGTCTCCGGATAAAAATGTGCCTTTTCCCGGGAAAATCCAAGATAACGCACCCCGATATCCACAAGATTAACCCAGAATACATCTCCCTGAATCTGTCTGAGCTGTTTCATGATATAATGCCACTCTATATTTTCACCATATTTATTCGCAAACATTACCATATCACAGATCTGTCGAATACCAAAGCC
>JAXJSH010000090.1:0-2029 GCA_036310185.1 Lachnospiraceae bacterium
CCTAAAAGACTTTAACAAGCTCGAAACTCTTTGTACGGACGGGCACGTAGCTTATGAAGGTGTATTAAAACTGCTTACAAAAGATGATAATGAAAAGAAGCCTCGTAAACATCAGACTTGTATGATCCATACAAGAAGAGAGCTAATCAAGGCGTTACCTATAAGTGTTGACTTCAAGGAGTTTGATAAGCTTGAAGACGATGAACTTATTGAACGCGTCACCAAAAAACTCCTTGAGTGTGACGACATAACAATAGGTTACCTAGCCTTAGCAATCTACTCTAGGATATATGCATACGAAACTCCGTACAATGATAGCAGCGAGGAATCTAAGGAACAACGCGCCAAGCTACGTAAAGCTGAAGGTCCTGTTTACAAGCTAGTAACTGCATTAAATAACATTATGGCCCATTTAGGCGAAAATAAGATAAAGCAAAATAGCACAGGCACAGCTTACACTCAAGCGGTAGCCACCCCTCTGAGCAAAGCTTGTGTCTACTATAAGAACCACCAAAAACAAATGGAGAACATGCTGACAGACCCGATGATACCTCTTGATACCAATGTCTGTGAGCAAACAATCAGACACTTAGCGGTCTTACGCTCTGGTTGTTTCTTCAAGGTCAATAAACACTCAATGCAGAGCCAATGTATTTGGTCTAGCGTTATTGGTACTGCTAAAATGGCAGGCATCAATGATGTAGAGCAGTATTTACGAGACTATGCTCGAGCTCTATGGAAG
The DNA here is from genome assembly GCA_036310185.1 of Lachnospiraceae bacterium. GTDB lineage: Bacteria > Bacillota > Clostridia > Lachnospirales > Lachnospiraceae > JALENY01. The sequence continues at coordinate 743 of JAXJSH010000090.1, forward strand.
CATTGCATGGAGAAAGTGTTAACCCAAGACTTCCATGAAAGTAATCATGACGCCACCAAGTTGATGAAGCGCCATACTTGGGACATGGCAGAACTTAGCAATGACTTCGACATTGCTGCTTGGGATCCTTGGGAGTACGCTAAAAATCAGCAGAAACCTGAAAAGGAAACTAGCAAATAATCCCAACCCACCAAATGGACAAGCGGGGTAACCTACAAAATGTAGGTTACCCCGTTTTTTTTACCCCTGGCGCCATCGCCAAGTTGAGTTTCATATGCGATGGTGAAGTTACATATGAATAGTTCGGGTAATTGTTAACAGGAAGTTCCGTCCTGTATCACGGATCAAAATTCAGTGCTGTGCTAAAATGGGGATGTCATGAAGTTTGGAGAGATTAAGTGTTATGGGCAATATTCTGAATCCTGGTAACGATAACAGCTTTATCAGACTGGTTAAAGCGAAAGATACCAGAGTGTTTGTTGATAAAACGGATTTTATTGAAAAAACCAATGCACTCTTTAATACAGATGGAAATCTCATCGCTGTTACCCGTCCCCGCAGATTTGGAAAAACCGTAACTGCGCATATGCTCTCAGCGTATTATTCCAAAGGGTATGCCGGACAAAAGATATTTGACGGTTTGAAAATTTCAGAGAATACCGGTTTTGCAGATCATCTTAATAAATACAATGTTATTTACATTGACATGAATTCTATAAAGGACAAATTTATCTCGTATAAAGCCGACAAATCTCTCTACATCGAAGCTATTGATGATCTGGTAGATTTTCTCCAGTATATGGTTATTCGTGATCTAAAGGAGAATAAAGAATACGCTGAACAAATCAGCAACGATCCGTTGATTGGAAAGAAGTCGTTGTCATCGGCATTGGAAGTTATATTCAAATACACCGGTGAGCCATTTATTTTAATTATGGATGAATGGGATCTGATATGCAGAGAGTATCAAAATGAGCCGGCGCTGCAGGAAAAGTTTATAGAATTTCTGCGCGGTCTGTTTAAATCTGATGACGGTCTTAGCTGTTTTGCGCTTGCATATCTTACCGGTATTCTTCCTATCAAAAAATACAACTCTCAGTCTGCGCTTAACGGTTTTGACGAATATAACATGCTTGCTCCGGGAGATTATGCGCCATACTTTGGTTTTACCGAAGATGAGATTACCAAAATTGTAGAATCGCCTAACTGTAAAGTGTCACATCAGGATTTAAAGGAATGGTATGAGGGGTATAAAATCAAAGGTGTTGATATTTACAACCCTAATTC
>JAXJSH010000091.1:0-5494 GCA_036310185.1 Lachnospiraceae bacterium
TCAAAAAGGTCACCCATTAACTGAGGAACGAATCGTGCAGACGGTGCCATAAAAATGCACTGATCACCGTTAAAGACACCTTCCTCACCTCGACGAAAGTCACCGGATTCTTCAACAACATATTTAGTCATAATGCCATGGAATTTTTTCAAATCTTTTATGCTGTATGGATTGATCTCGGAAAATCTCTCATATGCGGCATAGGCATTTTTAACTTCCTGGATTTCCTTTTGTTCACCAAGAACGGTCTTTCCATTGATTACATCTCTGACCTGTCCCAGGGAAAGGGAATTCGCTTCAATCTTCAGGGAAGAATGAATGGACTTGATACGATTATTTTTTCTCAGGTGTGGTTTTGATTCCAAATTACTGGTTGCTGTAATACGTCCTATCTTTTCCGAAACAGAAGATACATAGGATAATATCTGGTTTGTTATTGCAAAAGGCGGTTTATAATCTCCCATAATAGCACCTCCATATACTTACGTATTATCTTACGCACTTTCTTCCTCTATTATACAAAAACCTGAATTTTTTTCAATACCTATACAAAGGCAATCCTCTATATTCCTATACAAAGGCAATCCTCTATATTCCTTTTCCATTCACTTCCGGATAGGATAAACAAAAGTCTGACCATATGGGCCAGACTTCTATGCAGATTATTTTTTCTCCTTCTTTTTTATACCAAGCACACACCAACGCAGCAAAGGAATCCTTGATATGATCTCATACAAAAGAAGTCCTCCGGCAAAGGATGCCACTGCCGCGATCAGATACGACGGCAGCGCAGACATCTGCGTATAACGGTTCATCCAGTAAGCCACTGCTGCCAGAGGCAAATAATGAAATACGTACAAACCAAAGCTTTTCCTGGTCATCCAAGCAGAAAAAGCAGACGTATGATCTCCCCACTTTTTCATCACCGCAAATATGGCAAGAATAGCCATCCAGCCATAAGCAATAGAAAACGGACTGTTTACAACAGGTTCTACCGCATAATTTTCTCCGAAATAATAGTACACATATCCACACCCCAAAACTACTGCTGCAACGGAAAGAATATGCCAATACCGGCTCAGTTTTTCTATAACCGTTTCATGGGCAAATACAAAATAACCAAGTAAAAAGCTAAGTCCATATATACCAAATCGATATACTGCAATAATCGGGGTATTCAGAATCTGAGCGGCAGCCCATACCGGAATGACCAAAGCAATGAGAAGAATCAGATTTGCCTTTTTGCATGCATTATACAGCTTTCCTTTTTCAAATTTACGGATCAGTGCAAGTCCCAAGGAGAAAATCCACAGCATCTGGATATACCAGAGAACGCCGATACCGGACACAGACATGATGAGATACAAAAAAACTTTCGTCGGCATTGTACCCGACATTGCATCAAAAGCATTGCTGATCTGCATATTAAAATAACCTAATATCCACTGGAATGCAAACAATCCTATCGTAGACGGTACCAGTAATTTTCTTGTTCTGCTTGCCAGAAATTCTTTTATGGTGTGCTTTTCCAGATAGTATCTGGAACTCATACCGGATACAATAAATAAGATTACCATAAACCATGGATATAAAATATACTGAAGCGCATCCTGATACTGCACCTTGTAAAACGGTCCAATCACACCATCTGCTGCCACCCCGTTGTACATATAGATCACATGGTAAATTACCACCAGTAAAACAGTAATCCAGCGAATATTATCTACATAATGTTTTCTCATACATTTTCTGCCTTTGCAATTATTTTTAACATATTATACTAGATTGGAAAATATATTTCCACCAATATTTATTAACACAATTCCTGCAATTTTGTTAATATAAGTGACATATGAAAAGAAGGCCCCGCAGGACCCCCTTCTGAAACTACTATTGCCATTTGTAAACGTTCCACCTATACTTCCCTCTTCGACGGTCTGATGCCAGGCGAAAATGTCCCGGACAGACCTTCCATACGAAGTTTTCATGAACCACTTGATTTATAATGTCTCACCCCAAATTTCCAGAGCAGCAGCGCCGGCATCAGGAACCAGCAGGCCAGTAACGGCAAAAAGATAAGGAACTTATCCGTCCGATGCCCCAGCACATACAGCAAAGGATAATACTGCACCAATGCATACGGAATAAAAAAAGTGGTAAAAAGCAGCATCTTTTCGCCATATATCCCCATAGGATATTTTCCGAGCTCTCTTCCTCCATCTGTGAATACATTCATAAATTCCAATCCCTCTAACGTAAAGAAACACAGCGCGGCATAAATCAGAAATAAGGCAGAAAAAACTGCAGTTCCTCCGATCAGCATGAAAAAAACTGTGATCACTTTTGAAAAATCCCACACCACTTCGCTTTTCAGGATTCCGTACACGAACATTACAATGGCCTGCAGCATTCTCCCGATTCGTGTAAGTTCAAACTTATTGCCCAGCACCTGAAGGATTTCGCTCTGGGGACGCACCAGAATCCGGTCAAATTCGCCCGTTTTTACCGTGCCGGAGAAAGTATCAAATCCCCTGGCGATCATTTCCGCAAGTGAAAACTCCATAAGTATAACAGAAAAGCATAACAGCACCTCACTGTATGTGAATCCCTCCACTTTCGAAAATCGCTGAAACATAAAAAATATACCCAAAAAGGCAGTAAATGAAATCAGAAACTGTCCCATTGCCGAAAGAAAAAAGGATGTTTTATACTGCATCATACATCTGATATTGATAGATATATAGTGCAGATAAAGCCGAATTGATTTATATATTCTTCCCATTGTTTCTCAACCTCCCTGCAGCGTAACCCGTTTTTCAGCCAAGCTGCATAGCCGTTTTCCGATCATTGTAACTGCTGCCAGCCAAAACAGCTGAAGTACAATGGCTTTTTTCATCTCAGGATCACTCATACTTCCGCTGTAAATACGCAAAGCCACATTCTGCATAGACGCAAATGGCAGTAATTCCATAACTTTCTGCACCTTTTCCGGAAAAAAGGGCAGCGGGATGATCGCCCCGGCGAAAAATTCCACGGCAGAGGTAAACACCATCCGAAGTCCCTGGGGCGATATGGTAAAAAAGGTAAGTACATAGACCAGCATACAAAAAGACACCGTCATCGCCAAACCCAACAGCAGTGTTATCACAAACAACACAAAATGGTGCAGACTTGCCGGCGCATTCATTCCATAGGGTTCCGGTATAAAAGCAGCAACGATCAGAATCGGAAAACATCTTAAAACAGCCCTGGATAATCGGTTTGCTATGCTTCTGGAATACCACATGTTATAAATTTTGATGGGTCTGCACAGTTCATATGCAATATTACCGTTCACCACGGAATCAAAAATCTCATTTTCCATCATCCACGCCGCAAAAAAAGCCAGAAATGCCTGCTGCAGCCATATGTAAGATGCCGTGGCGGAAAAACTCATGGGAAATGCGGATGCATCCGCCCGAAAAAAAGCCCGGTACACCATGATTTCCATAAACCCCCACGCAAACTGAGTTACAATCCCGGCCAATGCAGCAGTCCGGTACTGCAGTCCCATCGTAAACCGTAACCGAAAGAAGGATAAATATTTTTTCATAACTTTATTCCTCCCCTAAATGTCATAGGTACGATATAACTCAGCTATGGTTTCATCGATATTATCATCACCCTTTTTAATATCATCCAGGGTGCCGTCCATAAGGATCTTCCCTTTTCCGATCAGAATAATCCGGCTTGCCAATGCTTCAATATCCTGCATATCATGGGTGGTAAGTATCACTGTAGTCCCATGGGTTTTATTTTGCTCCAAAATAAAATCCCGAACGGCCAGCTTGGACACTGCATCCAGACCGATGGTGGGTTCATCCAGGAACAAAATGCGGGGACGGTGCAGCAAAGAGGCTGCAATCTCACAGCGCATCCTCTGTCCTAAGGATAGCTGTCTTGCGGGCGAACGCAATAACTCTGACAGGTTCAATAATTCCGTTAATTCTTCAAGATTCTGTTTATACTGGGGTTTTGAAATAGAATAGATATCCCTTAACAATTCAAAGGAATCTATGACAGGAACATCCCACCACAACTGTGAACGCTGACCGAACACCACACCGATTTCTCTGACATGTTCGATTCTGTTCTTATAGGGAACTCTTCCGTCCACAAGAACTGTTCCGCTGTCGGGCGTTAATATTCCGCTTAGAATTTTAATGGTAGAGCTTTTTCCAGCTCCGTTGGGACCGATGTATCCCACCATTTCTCCATCATGGATAGTAAAAGACACATCATTCAGTGCATGGATCACTTCATATTCCCGGTGAAAAAGTGCTTTGCAGGCTTCACCGAATCCTGCGTTTCTTTTTGCAATCCTGTACGATTTGCATACATGTTCCATCGTAATCATGCTTGCTTCCTCCTGGTAGTTATATTTTCATATCTTGCCAAGTCGGTCTGGTTCTGCTGGATTTTGCCAGGCAGATACCGAAGGTAAAATATTCAGTTTGCTCGCACGTGCGAGAATTCTGATTATAGCAATAATCATTCGAATAATCAATAGATTTTGGAGAATTTTACATTTCCTTCCATATTTCATATAAAAATGCTCCCTGTCGGATAAACAGTTTTATTATCTTCTAACTGTCTGCCCCGAAAGGAAGCATTTTACACTTTGACCAGAAAGGCCGTTCCTATTTAAATCCCGGTATCTATTCTTCATCGGCTTTCTCATCGGTTTCATCAGCCTCAGCAAAACGCTGGGCCCTGCGCATTTTCTTTTCATGCCGCTCTTCCTTTGTCTCCCGGTACAGCGTACTTTCACCGCTTTTCTTTTCCTGACGGGGAACCGCTTCCATGGTCTTTGGATCTATTTTTTCCATATCCATGTAAGTCTCAAGTTCCGAAGGAAGATGGCTTTCCTCAAGCCGCCGCTCCATCCATGCCTGGCCGATAGCAATAAGCACCGCACATACCGGCACACCCACAAACATGCCGAATACACCGAAAAATCCGCCGCCGATCAGAATTGCCACAACCACCATAAAGCTGGATACTCCCGTGGAGTTGCCCAGAATCTTTGGTCCAATAAAGTTTCCGTCCACCTGCTGGAGTACCAGAATAAAAAGGATAAAATACAGGCATTGCTTCGGATCCACGGCCAGGATCAGAAAGGCACTCGGTATTGCACCCAAAAACGGTCCAAAAAACGGAATCACATTAGTAATGCCTACAATCACACTGATCAGCAGGGAATACGGTGTTCCAATAATGGAAGTACCAACATAACATAACACTCCGATGATTGCCGAATCGATCACTTTTCCTATAATAAAGCTGCCGAACTTGTCATCCACAAAACGAATATTATGAATGGTTTTGTTCGCCGCAGACACACCACATACTGCATATAAAAGTCTTTTTGCACGGGCCGCAAAATTCTCTTTTCCGTACAGAATGTAAATGGAGATCAAAGCTCCGATCAGAATATTTTTCAAAAATATGAGCA
>JAXJSH010000092.1:0-3115 GCA_036310185.1 Lachnospiraceae bacterium
GTCCCCAGTTGCTCACATCCCGGGAATACTTTGTATAATCCTTATAGCCGGCATTTGTATCAAACTCATCCAGATTTCCGGTTCCTGTCTTTTCCTGATATCCCTGCTGGCTCTTTGCCAGAGCCAGCAGTTCCTGTAAATTTCCCATCCCTATGTTGTCTCCTTATCCTTCAGTAAATCAATCGCTTTCTTAATCATCTCCGGAAGCGGAATTCCCATGAGTCCTGCATTCTCCATAATCGAGACCATTTCATTTGCAATAAATCCGATGCATACACCATCCCGTATGTAACGAGTGCACATGAGCAAATCCAGCCGCGCCGCGATCAGCACCACCAGAAGTACCATTCCCTTCCGGCACAATCCTTTAAAACCAGCTCGGCTCTCCAGCGCACCGTTTTCTGACTTTGGACTCTTCTGAAATACCGCCGGAAGCAGGATGCCACCGGTAAACCAGTCCACAAGCATACATAACAGCAGCGTCTGCAATGCCAGATCCCAGCCACCGAACAGAGAAGCAATACCGCTTCCCAAAAGACCGCTTATAATAAATATCTTCTCTTTCATCTGTTTTTTCCTCCTGTTTTTCTTCAAAACTCCTAAAAAAGGGTACAAAAAGGGAAGTGGCAAGTGTTGGACCTTGTCCACTTCCCGGTTTTCATTTACTGCTTAATTCCTTTAGCTATAAAAAAATTTCATTTTATGCAACTCGTTCCAAATTAAGTTTTCATGAGCACATATTTTCAGTTAGAATAACTTATCTCTTGCCTGCCTCCTCACTTTAAATCAAAGGAGAAACATTTGTCAGAATTAAGTAAAATACACTTCTGTATAATAGCCAATCTGGATATAATCCCTGCCAAGTCTACTTAAATCTTTTATAATTACAGAGTTTATCATCATCTTTACTAAGTCAACAGTATAATGCTACGTTGTAAATGGTATGCTCATTACTTGTTCCTTTCATATTTTAATTCCATTCTGGAACAAAATGGATCCTGAGATTGTTTAGTTAGCTTTATTATAGCTGATGAATTATCCTGTAGCAACTGGTATGATTCGGATTGAAATGCAAAAAGAAGCATCTTCCAAGGATTGTTTTCCATTGAATCTTTCGTGAATAATTAGCTTTACTTGGCTCATAATCGCCTCCTAACTGTGAGAAAAACAAATGAAAGAGAACAGATTTTACGCTTTCCTCTTCACCTGTTTCCTCAGTTAGAGGCGAAAATAAAACCTCGATTTTTAAATCATTTTCAAGTTACTTTTTACCTGCCGAAAATTATACACTATCCCAGCAGCAAGCAACGCGTTTGGATAGCCCCGGCTCCTAAACGCACTCGTCAGGAGATTACTGAAACCTTTTTCTTTACTTTGAAGCCACATAAAACTCTTCTTGTCCCATTCTGTTCTCTATAGCTCTCCAACGTAATTTGGCAGCACAAATCAATGTACCTTCATAGTCTTTAAAATCTTCCTCAGACAATTCTCCACAATCACACCAATATATGAAGCCATCTTTTATTAACATTTTCGAATCTAGTATTTCGCATGTATATTCTTCATTGTTTGGAAAAAGATTTAAATATTTCAATCCAATAAATTGCAATTCTATCATAGATAGATCTTCATATTGTCGCTGAATAATTACATTCAAAATTCGTTTGTCATTTACAGGATACATAGCCATCTTATTATCTACATATGCTCCACTATAATATCTCATTTCTTTTATACATCCATCATGAAAGAATCCTACTTCGTTCATGAAATTATGTATATCTTTTTCATCTATAATCTCGTTCCACATATATTTTTCTACCGCCTTTCATATTATGCGAAAATCATTAGCAATCCTTTTCCAACTCCCGCACTAAGAGGTATCATCAACCCATTGTCTGCAACTCCAATTCCTGTTAAATCATCAACTGCCACAACAAGCATACCAAGAATGCAAGCACCTATCAAACCAATTCCAAGCAGAGGTTCAAGACTAAACTCATAGTTTGGTGAAGGCGGCAAATGCTCTTTTCCTCTTTCTCCATTGTCCCATACATGGTCGTGTGGAAACGGCATCTTTCCAGAATGGTTATAATCCCTATCCCTTTCTGCACTGCCATCTGGTCCATACCATCTTTTTTGTTTAGGCGTTCCATCTGGATTATTTAATGTTTGACTCGATCCAGGTTGACCTTTTTTAGGTAAACCACTCGATTTTCCCTTTGTGGCATTTCGTATTGAATTGGTAACAGATGACACAACAGATTTTACTTTATTTACTGCTGTATTAACAGCATTTTTAACCGCGTTGCCAATATTTGCAACCCATTTAGGCCAATTCCCATCCGGATCTGACATATTCACAGGATTATTAAAACAGTATGCATATAGATTATATCCTCTGACATCTCCGCCTACTCCTGACATCTTTCCATCAACACTTATAAACCTTCCAACCTCAGGATCGTAATATCTGCTGGATACATAATAGAATCCCGTCTTTACATCACAGAAATATTCCCGATACCGGAACGGATTCTTACTTCCAATCTGTTCACCTGTGGTATCTGTCGTACCATCATTCAGCAGTCTTCCCCAACTGTCATACTGATAGCTTACCACTTGGGTTCCATCACTGTCAATCAATCCAACGATGTCATTCTGCAGATTGTGCAGATAATAATAGGTTCCGGTCGCTGTCTGCATGGCAAAAAGCTTTCCGTTGCTGTCGTAAATGAAATGAATCTTTTCCACATCTCCGGATGCATTTGTGATAGACATACCCACCACTTTATTTCCATTATAGAAATATCGGGTCGTCACCCCATCCACTTCTTTCTGCACACGGTTTCCACCGGCGTCATAGGTGTAGGTAAATGTCTTTCCATCTTTTGTCAGGCTCTTCAGCATACTGCCTCTCTCCCAGGTCAGATTCATGCCTCTCCATGTTTTCGGATTACCCATATCATCATAATCAATAGTACTTCCATTATAGGAGATCAGCTGATCTTTCCATCCGCTGCTGCGGTAACCGTATGTATCCGTTTTTGTGGCGGTTCCCGGTGTTCCGGTTGTATAAGCATGCTCGGTTCTGGACAACATATTTCCACCCATA
>JAXJSH010000093.1:0-2601 GCA_036310185.1 Lachnospiraceae bacterium
CTTACATTTCGCACTTGAACCTGCTTAATTATCGCCTTTGATATAGGTACAGTAGTCAAAAAATAAGCTCGGCTCTTATTGAGACTAGCATATTGTAAATTTAATTAATATAGATGTTTGTCACAAAATAAGTATAAAATTTATTTATCTCTAAAATGTGATACAAGGATCACTTTATTATTTTGATGTTTGTGTTAATCGCAACACTTTCTTTAGAATAAGGTGCTTTTGGCCACTTTAGGAGAAGTTATGACTGCAGTTGCAAAGGAACAGATTACACCTTATGTATTAGGACATTTGGGACTGGCTGGAGCCTTTATTCGGGAGTGTGGACTAATCGATAAAATTGATTCGCTAATTCCCAAAGAAAGTAATAATGCAGGACATTTTACCTATGGTCAGGTTGTAGCCCTGATGATTTTGAACGGGCTTGGCTATACTACGCGTCCCTTGTATATGAGCAATACCTTTTTCGATGCCAAGGATGTAGAGACCATGCTGGAATTTGAATATCACAGCTCATGGTTTAATGATGATGTTATTGGTCGTACCATGGATGCCATGTACAGATACGGTCTGACACCACTGTTTTCCGAACTGGCTTTAAACATCATGAATACTCTAGGGTGCAAGGTTGGCAGTGTTAACATTGACAGTACCAGTTTTCATTACCATGGCAGGGAACAGATGTATCATGAGGATAACAGTAAAGTTGATTACGACGAACCACATAAAATCAATGTTACTTATGGCTATAGCAGAGATGCTCATCCGGAACTGGTTCAGGTTATGGAACAGATGATGGTGGATAACGCAACGGGAATACCGTTGTACATGGAACCGGAGAGTGGCAATACTAACGATACGAATGCATTCGGAAGAATGACAAAAATATTTGAGAGTTTCAAAAAATATACTGATGACGGTTACATATATCTTTGCGGAGACTCAGCACTGTATTCAGAGAAAAATGTAACCCATATGTCTGAAAGCGGAATAAAGTTCGTAACAAGAGCAGCCGACGGCAATCTAAGCAGTGTACAGAAATTTATAGCCGAGCACCGGAACGATGAACTAGAAGAAATTGATGATGTAAATCAGGGCGGAATCTATGAAGTCGAAGATTGTGGTATCAAACAAAAATGGCTTCTGGTACACAGTGATACAGCAGAGTCTAGAAATGTTCATTCAGTAGAATCCTTGGCTCAAAAGGAACTGCTCAGACTGCAGAAGAAAATCAAAGAATACAGCAAATCCTGTTTTTCCTGCGAACCTGATGCTCAAAAGGAGATTGAAAGATTCAGCAAGAAGTTCCGTTACTGCAAACTTGTAAGTTCAGGCATTGTGAAGGAGGAGATTCCGAGGAAAGGAAGAAAACCAAAGACTCCTATTCCTAAAGAGAAAAAGCAGTATCGCTACAAGATTGAACTCGAAATCGGAATTAACCAGGAATACTGCGACATGGTCAGAAGAAACAGAAGTTTCTTTGTAGTTGCAACGAACGATGTTGAACGCAAATGGAAAGCTGCAGAACTCCTGAAACAGTACAAATCTCAGAACAGAGTTGAGCGCGGGTTTAGATTTTTAAAAGATCCTGAGTTCTTTGCAGATTCAATATTCGTATCTAAGAACGAACATATTCAGGCTCTGCTGATGATAATGACTCTTGGTCTTGCAGTATTCAGCGGATTGGAATGGAAACTGCGTAATGCGATGAAGGAATCAAATGTTCAGCTTCCAAATCAGACTGGGAAACTGACTGATAAAATAACCATGAGGTACGTATTCCAGATATTCAGTACAGTCATAACGATTGTTCTTGATAATGGTGAACGGCTGTTCTATCACATCAGCGAGCAAGCTAACAGAATCCTGGAGCTGCTGGGTGACAAATACCAAAAGACCTACGGTAGCTAATATTTTATGCTCAAGTACTGAGGGACGAAATTAACAATGTTCAAGTGCGAAATGTAAGATTCATCCTCTTCAAACAATCCGAGATCTTCGTAAGTAGGCTTCTTCAAGCCATTTTTCGCAATATACTTATATAGCTAGCAAATATGCTCTTCCTTAAACGAGTTTGAATATTGCAACTTGCTTGACACAAACCGCACGCCTTTTGTCCGAAATTTGCAAACCATGTTGTTACCAAGTGTTTTACGTTTAAAAACACGGGGTTGAATTTTTGATATGATGATATGGCAAATGTCTTAAGATAGTCTGGAGGCCTTGCTTTTTATTTATTGCTTTGGCTTACAGTCTGTTTTATATTTAGCTGTCTGTTTTAATACTTGCTCTATTAATGGAGCCGAAGAGGAAATTTATGCACGTAGCACTAGGTGTTGAATACAACGGTAGAGCGTATAACGGTTTTCAGAGACAAAAAGATGTAGTTAGTATTCAAGGGGCTTTGGAACGTGCTATTTCTACAGTCGCAGCTGAAGAAATTAGTATTATTTGCGCAGGTCGCACGGATGCTGGGGTGCATGCTACAGGTCAAGTGGTGAGTTTTGATTGCTCTAAAGTTAGAAGCATGCAGGCTTGGACCTTAGGCGTTAACGCTAACTTGCCTCCTGATATTGCAATTACTTGGGCTCAGGA
>JAXJSH010000094.1:0-28397 GCA_036310185.1 Lachnospiraceae bacterium
CAGATGCTTGCATATATGTTGCAGGTAAATTACTGGCTGGAAAAATACCATATTCAAATCATATGATACCAGGGTCGAAAGGTCACTTGTTTCATGCCTGCATGAAAAAATGTGACTTTAAGACCCGCAAAACATGAGAAAGCAGCCCGAATAGGGCGGATTTCGAATGTTTTTCGGATTACGGGAGCATAAAATGCGGAGTAATCCGTAGGTATCAGGGGGGCAAAATACCTTTTGACCCTAACATCATCATATAAAACACGCTCCTATGAAACAAACTGTATAAACAATACGATTGTCCGATCAGACACATTACAAAAGCGCCGAAAACCTGACGCAAATACAGGTTTTCGGCGCTTATTTACAATAATTTTTTTCCTAATGTGCAAACTGACTGTTATACAGATTCGCATAAAATCCATTCCTGGCAAGCAGTTCTTCATGATTTCCCTGTTCAATAATATTTCCATTATTCATAACAAGTATCACATCCGCCTCCTGGATCGTGGACAGACGGTGTGCAACAATGAAACTGGTCCTGCCCTTCATCATCCGTGCAAACGCTTCCTGAATATGCATCTCTGTTCTTGTATCAATGGAAGATGTGGCCTCATCCAGAATCAGCATCGGCGGCAGACAGAGCATAACGCGCGTAATACAGAGCAGCTGTTTCTGCCCCTGGGACAAACCGCCTCCGTCTTCTGTGATCACAGTATCATAGCCCTGCGGCAATCGTTTGATAAAACTGTGTGCATGGGAGGCTTTTGCCGCTGCCACGATTTCCTCTTCTGTGGCATCCGGTTTTCCCATAATGATATTGTCACGAATGGTGCCCGATTTCAGCCAGGTCTCCTGCAGCACCATACCATAGGAACTGCGCAGACTTTTTCGTGTCACATCCCGAATATCCATGCCTTCTACCAAAATACTGCCCTGATCCACGTCATAAAAACGCATCAACAGATTGATAATCGTGGTTTTTCCACAGCCGGTGGGACCAACAATAGCCACCCTCTGTCCCGGTTTTACCGACAGGTTAAAATCCTGCACCAGTTTTGTGTCCGGTGTATAAGAAAAATCCACATGAGACAAAACCACATTTCCACCCGGATTTTCCAGTGTCTTTACATGGGACGGCTCCGGTACCTGCGGTTCTTCCTCGATCAGTTCAAAAATTCGTGCCGCACAGGCAAGCGCATTCTGCAGTTCTGTCACCACGCCGGAAATCTCATTAAACGGTTTTGTATACTGATTCGCATAACTCAGGAAACAGGACAGCTGGCCAACTGTAAGCCCTCCGCCAATAACCGAAAACGCTCCGACCAGTCCAACCCCCGTGTACGCCAGACTGTTTACAAACCGGGTAGACGGATTGGTCAGTGAGGAAAAGAACACCGCTTTCAGTGAGCAGTCCGCCAGTCTATCATTGATTTCATCAAAACGCTCCAGCGCATTTTCTTCATAATTAAATGCCTGTACTACTTTCTGATTTCCAATCATTTCCTCAATCAAAGCCGTCTGCTCACCTCTGGTCTCGGACTGTTTTTTAAACATGGCATATGTCTTTTTCGCGATAAATCCGGCCACAAAGAAAGAAAGAGGTGTGATCAGAACCACCACTAGGGTGATCATCACGTTATTTGCAAGCATAAAACCAAGGGTTCCCACAATCGTCAGTACCCCGGTAAAGAACTGGGTAAATCCCATCAGCAGACCCTCGGAAAACTGGTCCACATCCGCAATAACACGGCTCACAGTTTCTCCATAAGAATGTGAATCAATATACTTTAACGGAAGTATCTCAATCTTTCGAAAGGCCTGATTTCGAATATCCCGGACCGTATTGTATGCAATCCGGTTGTTGCTGATATTCATAACCCACTGAAAAAAAGCCGTAATTGCCACCACAACTGCAATAACCATCAATTTCTGGCCCACGTAATCAAAATCCACTTTTCCCTTCTCAATAATATAATCCAGTGCATCACCGGTCACAATCGGCACATAGAGCGTACCTGTCACAGTAATCGCCGCCGCAAGAACAGACAGCACCAGAAACGGCCAGTACGGACGGATATAATGAAGCACTTTTCCCATGGTCGCTTTTTGTTTTCTTTTTTTATTCTTTTCCATGGTTACGCCTCCTTTGCCTTTTTAAACTGGGACTGATATATCTCCCGGTAAACCATACAGGATTTCAGCAGTTCCTCATGGGTTCCCATACCTGCCACATGACCGTCATCCAAAACGATAATCTTGTCCGCGTGCATGATCGATGAAGTTCTCTGTGACACGATAAATACAGTCATATCACCGTCCATCTCACGAATGGCTTTTCGCAGCTTCGCATCCGTTGCAAAATCCAGAGCAGATGCACTGTCGTCCAGAATCAGAATTTCCGGTTTTTTTACCAGCGCACGCGCTATGGTCAGACGCTGGCGCTGACCGCCGGACAGATTTTTTCCGCCCTGTGCCACTTTCGTTTCCAGACCTTCTTCTTTTTTGTCCACAAACTCTTTTGCCTGAGACACTTCCAGTGCCTCGTTCAAAAGTTCGTCGGCTGCATGGGCATTTCCCCAGAGCAGATTTTCCCGAATGGTCCCTTTAAATAGAGTCGCCTTCTGCAAAACCACCCCAATTTTGTCACGCAGACTGTGAATGGGATAGTCTTTTACTTCAATTCCGTTGATCAGAACACGGCCTTTCGTCGCATCATAAAATCTTGGAATCAGATTCACCAGAGACGATTTTCCCGAACCGGTGCCGCCGATGATGCCGACCGTTTCACCTTTTTTCACGGAAAAATCAATGTCGGTCAGAGATTCCTCTCCGGCATTTTTGTAGGTCAGAGAAACGTGTTCAAAACGTACCGCCTCTTCTGTATCTGCCTTCTCCTTCACAGCATATGTTTCGCCTGTTGTCTGTGATTTTCCTGTTTGTCTATTTTTCTGCTGGCTGCCATTTTCTGCAGTCACATCCATACCCGGCTCTGATACCGCCAGATCCGGCATACTGGTCTCCAGATTCATGATATGGTCTATACGGTTTGCAGAAGCCAGGGCTTTTGTGATCGTAACGATCAGATTGGCCAATTTGACCAGTTCCACCAGAATCTGTGACATGTAATTGACCAGTGCTATCAGCTCACCCTGCGTAATCACTCCCGTGTCCACACGAAATGCACCCTGCCAGATCAGAAGTACGGTGGCTCCGTTTACAATCACGTAGGTAATGGGATTCATAAGCCCGGAAATTTTTCCAACATGCTTCTGCATAATCGTCAGTGCATCGTTGCTCTCTTCGAATCGGATCCGTTCCTCTTCTTCCTTATTGAAAGCCCGGATCACACGAACACCGGTCAGATTCTCTCTGGTGATTCCGAGCACTTTATCCAGCCCGGCCTGAGTCTTTTTATAAAGAGGCATCGTAATCGCCATAATTCCAAATACCACAAGCGATAAAAGGGGAATCGCTGCAGCAAAAACAAGTGCAGACTTCACATCAATGGTAAATGCCATGATCATAGCACCAAAAACAATACAGGGCGATCGCAGAAACAGACGCAAGGTCATGTTCACACCGTTTTGTACCTGATTCACGTCACTGGTCATGCGGGTAATCAATGTGGAAGTGCCCAGCGTATCCAGTTCGGTAAAAGACAGGCTCTGTATATGTGAAAACAGGGCATGGCGCAGCTTTGTGGATACCCCTACCGCTGCTTTCGCAGAAAAAAACTGAGCCGTAAAGGAACAGATCATACCGATCACCCCGAGACATACCATCAAAAGACACATACGGATGACATATGATTTATCTTCATTGGCAATACCCACATCGATGATTTTCGCCATAACCAGCGGTACCAGAAGTTCAAAAGAAGCCTCCAATAACTTGAACAGCGGAGCAAGTATCGTCTCTTTTTTGTATTGCCTCAAGTAAACTAATAAACTTTTCATATTCGTTCTCCTGCCAGATATACTCTGATTGTTTTTATAGATTCAATAATTTCCGTGCATTTTTATGGGATACCTGCTCCAGTTCATCCTCTGTGAGCCCAAGATTTTTCAATATCTCCACATCTTCTTTCTGTCCGGACCATGGAACATCGGAGCCAAACAGCACTTTATCCGCACCGTGTTTCCGAATCATGCGAAGCAGACGGTCCGGCTCCATATTTTCGATGGAATAGGCCGTATCAAGATATACCTTTTCGCCCAGAATATTTTTCTCAACCTCTTCATACCCTTTACTGCCGCCCATATGCGCCAGTACCAGTTTTTCCGGGGCCACATCTCTGATCACATCCAGAATATCAGGTACGTCACAATGTATTTTGTCCGGTGAAACAGGATCCCATCCCGTATGAACGACCGTGATCAGGCCCAGTTCGGAAGACTTGTCCAATATCCTTTTATATCGTATGTCGCGGAACATATATCCCTGATAATCCGGATGCAGTTTTATTCCGGCAAAACCATGGGCTTTTATCAGCCGCAATTTTTCTGCATAATTTTCCGAATCCGGGTGAATGCCGGCAAGGGACATGATTCCCTTCCTGTTGTTCTGATAAAATTTTTCATTCACCTGATCCGCAAAACGAATCACCGAATCAAACTGGTGGGGAGCCGTCACAACCGGCAGTACCACACTTATATCTACTCCTGCATTTTCCTGCGAGCGGCGCAGCCCATCGTAGGTTCCATCCATAGTGGGTACCTGGGAGATGATGCCTGCCAGTTTTGCCACTGCCTTCGGTGCCACTGCATCGGGAAAAATATGGGTATGAATATCAATAAACATATAAACCTCCAGTTTTTCACTCAAATCATATTACCATTCAGTATTTTAACGCGCTATCTTTTTTTCGTCAATCAACACATTGGCAATCTTCAAAGACTGTTAACTCCGGAAAGGCAACACTGTAAAATATGTATCAGCCAGATCATTTTATGCATAAAAAAACCATCCTCTAAACTTCGGTGCGTGTCGAGGATGGTTTTCATTTATTTTATCTCATAAACAGTACTACACTGTTTATATACCTGCACATATGCTGCATTGTTACTGAATCATCAGGTTTGTAAATCCGATCAGACTTTCATCTACTTCTTTTGCAACTTCACGGCCTTCGCGGATTGCTTTTACCACAAGAGACTGGCCCATATGCATGTCACCTGCCACGAATACACGTTCCTGGCTGGTCGCATGTTTGCCCGGTGCTGTTTTTACGTTGGTACGCTCATTGATGTCTACTTTAAACGCATCGGTCACATATTTCTGTGAGCCAAGGAATCCGGCTGCGATCAATACAATATCCGCATCCATGACTCTCTCAGAGCCTTCCACCGGAACCATCATAAATCTTCCGGTCTTCTCATCTTTCTTGCTCTCCAGATTTACCAGTTTCACCTGACACAGTTCACCATTTTTGTTTTTGATGAATTCGGTTACAGTTGTCTGATAAATGCGCGGATCACGACCGTATACTGCAATGGCTTCTTCCTGACCGTAATCTGTCTTGCAGACTTTCGGCCATACCGGCCACGGATTGTTTGCCGCACGGGTATCCGGTGCTTTTGGCATCATTTCAATCTGGGTCACGCTCTTTGCACCAAAACGGATGGATGTGCCGACACAGTCATTGCCGGTATCACCGCCGCCGATGACGATTACATTTTTTCCTTTTGTATCAATGTATTTTTTGTCTTCAAAATTCGAATCCAGAAGGCTTTTGGTTGCCGCAGTCAGGAAATCCACTGCAAAATAGATTCCTTTTGCATCACGGCCCGGAGCATTGATATCTCTTGGATTGGACGCACCGCAGGCCAGAACAACACGGTCAAATTCTTTTAACAGCTCAGCCGCTTTTTTGTTTTTTCCAATATCTGTGTTGGTCACAAATTTGATGCCCTCTTCTTCCATCACTTTGATTTTCCGGTCAATGATGTGTTTTTCCAGCTTCATATTCGGAATACCGTAACGAAGCAGACCGCCGACACGGTCACGGCGTTCAAATACGGTTACCTCATGGCCTCTCTGATTGAGCAGGTCGGCCGCTGCCAGACCGGCCGGACCGCTGCCGACTACGGCAACTGTTTTTCCGGTACGGACTCTTGGCGGATTTGCTTTTGCATAACCCATTTCGTATGCCTTTTCAATAATGGCATATTCGTTTTCTTTTGTAGATACCGGCTGTGAATCCAGATTACAGGTACATGCGGCTTCACAGAGTGCCGGACATACTCTTGAAGTAAATTCCGGGAAATTGTTGGTCTTTTTCAGTCTGCGGTATGCCTGTTCCCAGTTGCCCAGATATACAAGATCGTTCCATTCCGGAACCAGATTGTGCAGCGGACAGCCGCTTGTCATGCCGTCCAGTGTCATACCGGACTGACAAAACGGCACACCGCATGACATACATCTTGCGCCCTGTTTGCGCTGTTCCTCTTCGGAGAGATGTACATGGAACTCGTTAAAATGCCTGATTCTCGCCTTTGGCTTTTCTGCTGTACTCACTGCTCTGTCATAGATTAAGAATCCTGTCGGTTTTCCCATTTTCTCATCCCTCCCTTGTCAATTCGTAAAAAGCTTCAATCTGTGCCTGTCTGCTGCTTAAGCCCTGTTCTTCCATCTGCATTACGGTCATGAGCATTTTGTTATACTCGTGCGGAATGATCTTTTTGAACTTGGGCAGATAATCCTTGAAGTTATCCAGGATTTCTTTTCCTTTTACGGAATTTGTATAGTTTACGTGGGCTTCAATCATCTCTTTTAATTCCTGTACATCGTATTTTGATGTGATTTTGGAGATGGAAACCATCTGTTTGTTAATCTTGGTATAAAGATCGTTGTTTTCGTCCAGAACGTATGCAACACCGCCGCTCATACCGGCTGCAAAGTTTTTGCCGATCTGGCCCAGGATAACGGCACGGCCGCCGGTCATGTATTCACATCCGTGATCACCGACACCTTCTACTACGGCCACCGCACCGGAATTTCTTACGCAGAAACGTTCTCCTGCCACACCGTTGATATAAGCAGAACCGCTGGTTGCTCCGTAAAGTGCCACGTTACCGATGATGATATTTTCATCCTGTTTGAATTTTACTCCTTTTGGCGGATATACGATCAGCTTGCCGCCGGAAAGACCTTTTCCAAAGTAGTCGTTGCTGTCGCCTTCCAGTTCCAGTGTCAGACCTTTCGGAATAAATGCACCAAAACTCTGACCGCCTGCACCGTGACACATTACGCGGTATGTATCTTCCGGAAGATCTTCGCCAAATCTTCTTGTGATCTCAGCTCCCAGCAGTGTACCAAGTGTACGGTTGATATTGGTCACATCTACTTCCACGCTCTTCTTCTGGCCGGTTTCCATGGCTGATTTGAACTGTTTTAACAGAACTTTTTCATCGATGGTCTCTTCCAGTTTGAAATCATATACCTGTTTCGGGTCAAAAGTAACTTTTGCACCTTTTTTGGCAAACGGATTGTCCAGAATATTATCCAGTCTTACTTTTGCCGCTTTCAGACCAGCATACTGAGCCGGGTCTTTCTGATACAGCAGATCGGAACGGCCAACCAGCTCATCCACGGTGGCAATGCCCAGTTTTGCCATATATTCGCGCAGCTCCTGTGCGATAAAATGCATAAAGTTGATGACATACTCCGGTTTTCCGCGGAATCGTTTTCTCAGTTCCGGATTCTGTGTTGCCACACCCACCGGACAGGTATCCAGATTACATACACGCATCATAACGCAGCCCATGGTTACCAGCGGAGCAGTTGCAAAACCAAACTCCTCGGCACCGAGCATAGCTGCGATCGCTACGTCTTTACCGCTCATCAGCTTACCGTCTGTCTCAATACGGACTTTATTACGAAGTCCGTTTTTGATCAGGGTCTGATGGGTTTCTGCAAGACCCAGTTCCCACGGAAGACCGGCATTGTGAATGGAGCTTCTCGGAGCCGCACCGGTACCTCCGTCATAACCGGAGATCAGGATAACCTGTGCACCAGCTTTTGCAACACCGGCAGCAACCGTACCCACACCTGCTTCGGATACTAGTTTTACGGAAATTCTTGCATCTTTATTTGCATTTTTCAAATCATAGATCAGCTGAGCCAGATCTTCGATAGAATAAATGTCATGGTGCGGCGGCGGTGAGATCAGACCTACGCCCGGCGTTGAATGTCTGGTCTTTGCGATCCACGGATATACTTTTCCGCCCGGCAGATGACCGCCTTCACCCGGTTTTGCACCCTGCGCCATCTTAATCTGAATCTCCTGTGCACTTACCAGATATCTGGATGTTACACCGAAACGGCCGCTGGCTACCTGTTTGATGGCAGAGCATCTGTTTAAGCCATCCGGACCGATGGTCAGACGTTCCAGATCCTCACCGCCCTCACCACTGTTGGATTTACCGTGAATGGTGTTCATGGCAATAGCCAGAGTTTCATGGGCTTCCTTTGAAATAGAACCATAAGACATGGCGCCGGTTTTGAAACGCTGTACAATGGATTCCACGCTCTCCACCTGTTCAATCGGAATACCCTTTTTCGGATATTTGAAGTCGAGGAGTCTTCTCAACGTACCGGTATTTTCTTCCCGATTCACCGCCTCTGTATATTTTTTGAATAATTCATAGCTTCCGGTCCAGGTGGACTGCTGTAAAAGATGAATGGTTTCCGGATTGTACAGATGTTCCTGGGCTCCGCTTCTCATTTTGTGATTTCCTACGCTGTCCAGAGTAAGGTCCGTCTCAAGTCCAAGGGGATCAAATGCTCTTGTATGCAGTTCATCGCTTTCACGCTCAATATCTTCCAGCGTAATACCGCCAACACGGCTGACGGTTCCGGTAAAATATTTGTCAATGACACTGTTGTCGATACCGATTGCCTCAAAGATCTGCGCGCCCTGATAGGACTGAATCGTGGAAATACCCATTTTAGACGCAATTTTTACAATACCATGAAGCACTGCTGCATTATAATCTTCTACTGCTGCATAGTAATCTTTTTCTAACAGACCATTGTCAATCAGTTCATGGATCGTATCCTGTGCCAGATACGGATTGATCGCACATGCACCATAGCCAAGCAGCGTGGCAAAATGATGTACTTCTCTCGGTTCGCCGGATTCCAGGATCAGTGCAAGAGAGGTTCTCTTTTTGGTGCGTACCAAATGCTGATGTACCGCAGATACAGCCAAAAGTGACGGGATCGCTACATGATTTTCATTCACACCGCGGTCACTCAGAATCAATATATTCGCACCATCACGGTATGCTTTGTCAACCGCGATAAACAGATGATCAATCGCTTTTTGCAGACTGGTGTTTTTATAGTAAAGCATGGATACTTCTGCTACCTTGAAACCATCCACTTTCATATTTTTAATTTTCAGTATATCGGTATTTGTCAAAATCGGATTGTTGATCTTCAGTACATGACAATTTTCCGGTTTCTGCTCCAGAAGGTTTCCGTCCTTTCCAACATAGACCGTTGTTGAGGTAACAATTTCCTCACGGATCGCATCGATAGGCGGATTGGTTACCTGTGCAAACAGCTGTTTAAAATAGTTGAACAAGGGACGCTGTTTCTGCTCCAGTACGGAAATCGGTGTATCCACACCCATGGCACCGATGCCTTCGCTGGCTGTTTTTGCCATATTTAAAATAGAAGTACGGTATTCTTCATAGGAGTATCCGAAAGCTTTCTGCAGTCTTGCCCGTTCCTCATCGCTGTATTCCACTACTTTTTTGTTCGGAATTCTCAGTTCCTTTAAGGTAACCAGATTGTTGTCCAGCCACTCACCATATGGCTGCTGGGCTGCATAATAATCTTTTAATTCATCATCGGAAATCACTTTTCCCTGCACGGTATCCACCAGAAGCATCTTGCCCGGATGGAGTCTTTCTTTTTCCACGATCTTAGTCGGGTCAAGATCCAGAACTCCTACTTCTGAAGAAAGAATCACATCACCGTCGTCCATAATATAATAACGGGACGGACGCAGGCCGTTACGGTCAAGCACTGCACCCATAATATCGCCATCCGAAAACAGGATTGACGCCGGGCCATCCCACGGCTCCATCATGGTTGCGTAGTACTGATAAAAGTCTTTTCGCTGCTGAGTCATGGTCTTATTGTTTGCCCACGGCTCCGGAATTGTGATCATTACAGCCAGCGGGAGCGGCATACCGTTCATCATCAGGAATTCAAGTGTGTTATCCAGCATTGCGGAGTCAGAACCTTCTGTATTAACAACCGGAAGTACGGTATACAGTTCATCTTTCAATGCTCCGTTATCCATGTTTTCTTCACGGGCCAGCATCTTATCCGCATTGCCGCGAATGGTGTTGATCTCACCATTGTGTACCAGCACACGGTTCGGATGTGCTCTCTGCCAGCTCGGATTTGTATTGGTACTGAATCTGGAATGTACCATGGCAATGGCAGATTCATAATCTTCATCCTGAAGATCCATAAAAAATGTACGAAGCTGTCCAACCAGGAACATACCTTTGTATGCGATCGTTCTGCTGGACATGGAAACTACATATGTGTTGTCATTGCTCTGTTCGAAAATGCGGCGCACAACATAAAGTTTGCGGTCAAATTCAATTCCTTTTTCCAGATTCTTTGGTTTCTTAATGAAACCCTGTTCAATATATGGCATACATTCCAGCGCGCGCTGTCCCAGCACGGACGGCATGGTGGGTACTTTTCTCCATCCAAGGAATTCCAGTCCTTCTTTTTTAATAATAATCTCAAGCATTTTTTTCGCCTGATTGCGCTTCAGTTCATCCTGCGGGAAAAAGAACATACCAATACCGTATTCTCTCTCCTCCCCAAGGGAAATACCAAGTTTTTTACATTCTTTTGCAAAAAACTTATGAGAAATCTGAAGAAGGATTCCTACACCATCGCCAGTCTCTCCTGTTGCATCTTTTCCGGCTCTGTGCTCCAGATTCTCAACAATCTTAAGTGCATTAGCCACTGTCTTATGGGATTTGATACCTTTAATATTCACAACAGCTCCGATACC
Source organism: Lachnospiraceae bacterium (assembly GCA_036310185.1). GTDB lineage: Bacteria > Bacillota > Clostridia > Lachnospirales > Lachnospiraceae > JALENY01. The sequence goes on from JAXJSH010000094.1 coordinate 11,051, forward strand.
ACAGTTGTCATGTTCCATTGTCGGGCAATACATACCATTATTCTGCATGTGACATTCCCATCCTTTCTCACTGGTTTTTGTAAAATATATATCTCTTACCCTATCTCAAAACAGAAAACGTTTTCTATTGTCTAATAATTAGTTTTTTCAAAAACTTTGTAATTATTTTCTGACAATTAGTGCATTTGATTTTTTTCTTAAAATCATTTTCCTTTTGTTTTCAACAAAAAGAGGGACTCCCAAAAGTATCCGGAAAACAATTCCATCACAAAAAACATGAAACTGTCTTCGTTCCTCTTTCAGAAATCCCCATTGATTTCAAATTGTATATGCAATTTTTATCGTTTTTCTATCTTTGATTTGAAGATTATAACACCAAAAATTGCAGTTGTCACTACCTGAATTAAAAAAAATACGAAAATCCCTGTAAAACTTTCCGGTTCAAGCACAATTCCGGCCATATTTCCTATGGTTGAAAAGATATTTGCAGCCATATGTGCCAGTATCGGTGCCCAGATTGTCTTATATCGTTCATAAAGCAGTGCCAGCAAAATGCCAAGTATTCCCGCATAGATTGCCTGAATCACATTTCCGTGATAAATGCCAAAAGCTGCAGCGGATAAAATTACTGCCGCAGGTACGGAAAAATAATCCCGCATTCTTCGGTAAACCAGTCCGCGGAACACCACTTCTTCCGCCATAGGAGCCAGGATACCAACACTCAGTATATTTATGGCAGCCATATCCGGATTGAATAAATATTCTGTCAATTTCGCATAACTGTCAAAAGTCTCCTGAAGATTTAATATGGATATTATCTGATTCAAACAGCAGGATGCTCCAATGGCAAAAACGGCCACACACACCATCTGAAAAATTCCGAATTTCCCGGGTATCATCATCCGTTTCTGCATGCCCGGACTCTTCCGCTTCCATTCATCTCTGCGATACAGCCACCCCACCACCGGAAGGGTAACCAGAGACGTCACGATCGTAATCAGATTGTTCTGTTCCAAAATCAGCTCCATAATCTGGACCGCATCTGTATTTCCATGCACCGCCATCTGAATAGCTATGACCACCAGTGACCAAATAGAACTGATCAGCAGCATAATTCCATAATGAATTCCGATCGGATACAGGCAGCGCCAGATTTTGACCGGTATAGTCTCCTTTTTCCTGCTTGAGATCTGATTCAGCATACATTCCGCAATACCAGCAACTTCCGCCGCAATAAAAGCCGGCTTTGCCTCCTGGATTTCCGCCAGATCTCCATATCCGTATGTAACGCCGATGCAGTCAAGTCCCAGATTGCGGGCCCCAATCACATCAAACTTCCGGTCGCCCACCATAACGATTTCGTTTTTCCGTTTTTCCACGCCAAGACGGCGGAGCGCCTCTTCAATTACTTCTGCTTTGTCGGTTCTCTTTCCGTCCAGTTCGCTACCCACGATGGCACTGAAAAAAGAATCAATCTTAAAATGTTCCAATATCTGTTTCACATACACTTCCGGTTTGGAAGATGCCACACCCATACGGATTCCGTTTTTCTGAAAAAGCTCCAGCATTTTGCGGACACCGGGATAAAGACTGTTTTCATAAATGCCTGTAACCGTGTAGCGTTCCCGATAATATTTCACCGCCAGATTTCCCTGTTCTTCATCCAGGCCAGCATAAGCCATGAACTGTTCTTTCAGGGGCGGACCTACAAAACAGCGCAGTTTTTCCAGATCCGGTTCCGGTTTCCCAAGTTTATCCAATGCATACTGTACCGATTTCATGATTCCCTCACCGGAATCCGTCAATGTTCCATCCAAGTCAAATAAAACTGTATTCCACATAATAACCTCTTACTATAATCCAAAATAAGCATCTATTCCGTTTGCCATACCCTGTGCCATTTTATTCTGATATTCTTCCCCAGCCATCCGCAGGTCTTCTTCTGTATTCGTCATAAATCCCATTTCAACGATTGTGACCGGGATTGTACTCCAGTTGATTCCGCTCATGTTATTATAATACTGAACGCCCATATTATTTGCTCCGGTTGCTGCACAAAACTGATCCACCATCACCTGTGAAAGTGTCTGACTGGCAGATATCAGATCCTGGCTCATGAAGGGATTGTCCGATTTCGGAGCCATCGTGAGCGCCCCCTGTACCGAAGTATTATCCAATCCATTTGCATGTATGCGCACCAGAATATCAGAACCGGAGTTTGCTGCCATTTGCGCCCGCTCCGAATTGCTGATATTTACGTCATGTGTCTCCCGAATCATAAACACTTCATATCCGCGGCTCAATAATTCATCTTTCAGTTTCAGCGCCACAGTCAGATTCAATTCATATTCATCCAGACCGGATGCTGCACCGTGGGTTCCGGATGTAACTTTTGCTTTTGTTTCACTGGCACCGGGACCAATTGGTTCCTGTTCACTGTTGCCCTGTCCCTGATGGCCTGCATCAATGGCAATTTTGTAGCCGTTTGAAGCAGCCGGCAAAACAGTGGATTCATCCTGGTTTTCTTCCGGAACAATTCCCTGTTCTGACTCAGATCCAGTTACATCTGCAAGTCCAATATCCGCGCCTGCGTCTTTGACCATTTCATCCTGCTCACGGGCTTCCTGCGCCGCAGCTTCCGCTTTTTCCTGTTCCAGACGTTCCAGTTCTTTTTGCGCCTCTTCCTCTTTTAATCTGGCTTCTTCCTCCTGCTGCGCCTGCTTTTCTGCCAAAAGTCTCTCTTCTTCCTGTTTGGCCAGTTCCTGTTCTGCCCGCTGCTTCTGTACTGCCCTTCCTCCAAAATAGATACCACAGCCAAGAATTGCCCCTATTATCAGAGCAGCAGCTATAATCATCCAGAATAGTTTCTTATCTGACAATTTCATACTCTGACCTCCGCTAAAATTCAATTTTTCCTTTTCATCACAATATGAATGGAAATCACAGTATTCATTGTAACAAATAAAAAACATAAAGACCAGTCATTTACAGCAATTCACAGAGAAATCGTATGCTAAAATCAGAATATCCTTCCTAAAAGTCAAAATTATGTGTAATATAATATACCTTATTATCTTCGTCCCTGACTTGGATCTGTACTTCATTTTCTCCTGTTTCAAAACAGTTGAACGATATATGAATTCCTTTTTCTGAACATCGATACGCAGCCTCCTGCCCATTTACAGAAACGGATTGAATCTCCATCTTTTTTTCTCCGGTCAGACTGATAAACAGAGCATTTTGAAATCCTGTTATGCCTTCCCTGACTATCTCGCCAATTCCAAGCAGCAGAACTGCCATTAACAAGAGCATCAGTATCTTTCGTTCTTTTTTGCTTTTTTCCCATTTTGCCTGAAGCTTTAAAAGTTTCCGCTTCACTTTTGCGGCACTTTGAAATCTCTGCTTTGGATTCTCCCGAAGACATTTTCTCAATACCAGTTCCAGTTCCGGAACTTTCTGACTCTTCAAAAACCATCTGAGGCAGGCACCCAGATTATAAATATCTGATTGTACCGATGCTTTGCCCTTATATTGCTCCGGTGCTGCAAACCCTCTGGTCCCAAAAGAATCCATTTTTTCATCACTCTGCTCCCTTGCAATGCCAAAATCCACCAGTTTTACACTGCCGTCCGGTGTCAGAATCAGGTTACCCGGTTTCAGATCCCGATATATGATCGGCGGTTTTCGATTGTGAAGATACTCCAGAATATCACAGATCTGTATTCCCCAGTCTACGACCTTCTCTTTTCCCGGCACATTCTTTCTGCATTCCTCATACAGTGTTTTTCCTTCAATATAATCCATGACAAGATAATAATATGTATCATCTTCCATCTGGCCGGTAATGCGCGGCAGCCCATGATGATCTAAGTTCCGCATGATCAGCGCTTCTTCCAGCCGTTTTCCATTTTCTTTTGGAATTGCTTTTACAGCCCACAATTTTTCCAGGATCGGATCTTCAGCAAGGTAAACAATGCTGCTGCCTCCCCTGCCAAGTTCTGCAATTACTCTATATTTTCCAATCCAGATTTCCGCCGTTTCTGACTTCTGCATTATATCTCATATTCTTCCAGCAATTTTTCCCGATATTCCTCATCTTCGATTGCTCTTTTTAAATCTTCCATGCGGCAATCTGACAGCAGGCAGCGCGTAAGTCTGCCAAACTGCTCGGCTCCTTCTTTTCTTCCTTCTTTTCTTCCATCTTCAACCATCTCTTCAAACGCAGGAATCATATTCAACGTACCTCCTTCATTTTTATTCTTCTTTTCCTCAATTATCGTTAAAATTCTTTTTGTATGACTGTAGTTTCCTATTACTCTTGCCAGATCCGTTGCCACCTTCGAAAATTCTTCCATATTATCTTCTATGAACGCAGCTAATTTTTCTTTGTCCCTGCGATACTTAAGAATCCCGAATAATAATTTCAAATCAGAGTGATATATGTCCAGATTTTCTATTTTATTTACTTCCAGCAAATGCAGCTGATAATCAGCAAACATTGATTTCCATTTTTCCGGAATATGACTCCAGTCCAACAGCTCATGCAGTGTTCTGGCACCGTTCCACTCACTGTCACCATAATATATCACAAGAATAATCACTGGTCTGAGCCTGTCTTCAATCGAAAATCGACTTATATGCTCATCCGCCTTTAAATCCTGTTCCCGTTCATGTAATCTCATGATTTCATGCCGCTGTTCCTCATATTGTCCAGTCATATATTCCAAAGAGCGAAGTACCATAGCCGGATCAATATAATTTTGCTGTTCCAGCCCTAATATAAAACAATCAGCCCCTCGTACAATGTTATACACCGCATCATGTTCCCGTTTCACAATTTGTGAAGTTTCTTTCCCCATTTTAAAAAAGAAACTGTCCCCATCTGTTATCACCACATCTTCCGCTTTGATAACCTTCTCTCCATGAAAAAAATGCCCGTTCAATATATCGGCTACACGTTCAGCGTCTTTTAAATAATGTTTTTGTGTTACGTCTTTCTTCATTTTTTCCTTTCCAGCAGACGCAACTTATTATTTTGCATTTATACATTTATTATATTCATTACTTATTGATAATGCAAGATTATAGAGAAAACTTTCCCAATTCAAAAATACAGATTTTTGCAGACTTTCTCTACAGCAGGTACGTCAGCTTATTCAATTTTTTATTCAATTTTTGACTTGGAAATTCGGCAGATTCGCCAGATATGAAATAGAATTTCCTGATATTTGTGCTGTTATAGTATCATAAATAAAAACTGATTTCAAGACCTTTTTATTTCATTTCAGATTTACAATTTCGACCTTTCACGCCTATATTAAAAAACCTTAATTAAACCGAAACAATTTAAAAGGGAATAAAATCCGCAGATTACGCGAACTCCATTCCCTTTTTGTTTCTGAATATATTTACATCCGATCCGGTGCAGAGAATCCCAGCATATCAATACATTTCTCCAGAACCTCTTTTGTCAGTTTCAAAAGACGGATCCAGGACTGCTGCTGTGTTTTGTTTTCTTCACTCAGAATCTTGGTTTCATGATAAAAACGATTAAATTCGTTTGCCAGTTCATAAATATACGCACATACTTTATGCGGTGCTTTTTCTGCAAAGGCATCCGCTGTCATCTGGCCAAATTTTCCAAGCACCAGCATCAATGCTTTTTCGCTGTCACTTACTGCCGGAAGGATTTTACCATCTTCCAGACTGTTTCCTTCTGCAGCATAGCGGCTCATAATTGACTTAATACGCACAATCGTATAAAGGATATACGGACCGGTATTTCCCTCAAAGGAAGTAAATCGGTCTACATCGAAAATATAATCCTTTGATGCCTGATTGGATAGATCACCATATTTAATTGCAGATAAACCAACGATCTGAGCGGTTTCTTTTGCATCCTCTTCCTGCACATTGCGGTTGTCTACGATTTTTTTATACATTTCCTCATTGATGTCCGCAATCAGATTTTCCAGACGCATAACTCCGCCATCACGGGTTTTAAATGGTTTGCCGTCTTTTCCGTTCATAGTACCGAATCCAAGGAAAGAAAGTTTTGTATCTTCCTTCACGATTCCCGCCTTGCGCGCGCAGCGGAATACCTGCACAAAGTGCATTTCCTGACGTTTATCAACCACATAGAGAACTTCATCCGGATTGTATTTTTCCACACGTTCTACCAGTGTAGCCAGATCCGTCGTGGTATAAAGAGCTGCTCCGTCTGACTTCAGGATCATACACGGCGGAACCTCTTTTGTATCTGTCTCTTCTTTTACATCCACAATAACTGCGCCCTGATCTTCATAAGCAAGACCATCTTCGCGCATCTTCTGCACCATCGGTGCAATATAATCCTGAACATCGGATTCACCTTTCCACAGGTCAAAATCCACATTCAGTTTCTTGTAGTTCTGTTTTAAATCGCTTACAGAAACGTTCAAAATATGTTTCCAGATTGCACGATATCCCTGGTTGCCCATCTGCAGCTCATGTGTTGCAGCCAGTGCTTCTGCTTTGTAAGCTTCATCTTCTTTTGACTTTTTGCTGGCTGCAGGGTAGATTTCCTCCAGTTCACTGATTGTAAACGGCGCTTCTTCCGGATATTCCCCTTCATAATCTTCCTGGAAATAAACCAGTTCCGGCTGACGTTTTTTCAGTTCTGTAATAATCAGCCCCATCTGCAGACCCCAGTCACCCAGATGCACATCACCGATCACTTTATGACCTACCGCACGTCCCATACGTTTGATGGATTCACCGATAATTGCAGAACGAAGATGGCCTACGTGAAGCGGTTTTGCCACATTCGGTCCGCCGTAGTCAATCATAATGGTCTTCGGCTCTTCTGCCTGTGTGATAGAAAGATATTCATCTTCCTGCATCTCATTCAAATAATCAGCCACAAATGCCGGATTCAGCTTCAGGTTAATAAATCCCGGATTTACCGCATCTGCCATAGAAAAAAGACTGCTTTCTTTCAAAATGCCAATCACATCGTTTGCAATCATGATCGGCGCTTTTTTGTAAGCCTTTGCCGCAGCCATGGCACCGTTACACTGATACTCGCAAAGGTCCGGACGGTTTGACAGAGAAACCATCGCATATTTTTCGTCGTATCCGGCCTGTGTAAAAGCCTTCACAACTTCTGCTTTTATCAAATCGACTAATTTATTCATAATGCCTCCCGGTAAAATGTTTTTTAATCTCACATCATATAATGAATCTTCGCACCTGTACATTTTTTACATATTCACCAAATACAGGCACATTACGATCAACGGCTATTATAACACATCATGAAAATAAAAAAAAGCCCGTAATTCCCCTGTTTCCAGCAAAATATACCCATTTCCCAAATGAAAATCCACCCTTTCCGATCAGCCGCTTTCAATATCCAACTATTCAGAAGGTGCCGCTCGCAAAATGTCTCTTTCCTCCGTCCTTCAAAAACAGCAAACAAAATCCGAAATTTTCCGGAAAATGTGAATGCATCCATCTATTCTGTGCTAAAATGAATGACAGAAACAAATATTCATTACCAAAGGATGGTATTACATATGGAAAAACTTTATCTGACTCCGGAAGAAGAATCGCAGGTGCGTGCATTAAAAACCCATTTTCACCGTTTTCCGGAATTATCGTGGAAAGAATATGAAACAAGCGCCCGCATCAGGGAAGAGCTGAAAAAACTGGACGGGATCGAATTTCTGGATGACATCATCGGAAATGGCTTAAAAGAAGGCCAGACCGCACCAACCGGAGTGATCGCCAAAATCAAGGGAAAACTTCCCGGAAAAACCGTTGCGCTTCGGGCGGATATCGATGCCCTGGCCTGCCGGGAACTGGCAGATGCTGCGGTAAAATCGGAACTTCCCGGCGCAGCGCATACCTGCGGACATGATTTCCATACCGCATCTTTACTTGGCGCTGCCATGATTTTAAGCCGTATTCGCAGCCGCCTGCCCGGAGAAGTCATTCTTCTTTTCCAGCCGGCAGAAGAAACGACCGACGGTGCGGAAAAACTGATCGAGGCAGGCATGTTTGAAAAACTGCATATGGACTATATCTTCGGACTGCACAACCGTCCGGAAGTGGAAACGGGAAAAATCGTGGTCAAAAAAGGTCCTCTTATGTCCATGAAAGACAACTTCAAAATCATACTTCATGGTGCGGGCGGCCACGGTTCCATGCCGCAAAAATGTACCGATCCAATCGTATGCGCGGCAGCTCTGATCCAGGCTGTCCAAACCATTATCAGCCGCAACACAGATCCGCTGGAGGCTGCTGTGATCACCATTGGCTCCATTCACGGAGGAACTCACGAAAATCTGATCATTGAAGAAGTAGAAATGACCGGAAGTATGCGCAGTTTCGATCAGGCAACCCATGACCGTGCCCTCCAGCGCCTGAAGGACATCATCCGCCTCACTGCAGAAACTTATGAATGCGGATGGGAGCTGCAATTAAAGGATCCGATGCCTGCTGTAAACAATTCTGCCGATATGTATAAAATAGCCTGCAAAGCGGTTGAAACTGCATTCGGACCAGAAACCATAACTGACGCCAAACCAAGTCTGGCCTCTGAGGACTTCTCCCGTTTCATGAAAAAAGTTCCGGGATTTTTCTACTGGATTGGTAACCGCAAACCGGATGACGCCTGTTACTCCTGGCACAATGCAAAATTTCACTGTGATGACGATGCACTGAAATACGGTGCTGTTGTTCTGGCGCAATCGGTTCTTGCTGCAAACGAAGCATGATATTAACCACTATAATCAGCTAAAACTATCCAGAATTTTTTAAATCCCTCTTAAACCGACCGCGGAATAAGAGGGATTTTATTATAAATACGCACTATTCAATTATTGTTCCACGGGTGATTCGCTTTCATCAACCGCAATTTTCAGCCCCAGCTCGTCCAGCTGTTTCTGATCTACCGTTCCCGGTGCCTCTGTCATCAGACAGGACGCATCTTTCACTTTCGGGAAAGCGATTACGTCACGAATGCTTTCTCTCTTAGCCATCAGCATGACCATACGATCCAGACCATAAGCCAGTCCAGCGTGTGGCGGAACTCCGTATTTGAACGCATTGATCAGGAATCCGAACTGTTCATGAGCAGCTTCTTTTGTGAATCCAAGCGTCTCAAACATGCGCTCCTGCACATCATCCATATGGATTCGAACGCTGCCGCCGCCGATCTCATTACCGTTTAATACGATATCGTATGCTTTTGCACGAACACGGCCCGGATCGCTGTCCAGATACTGCAGGTCTTCTTCCATCGGCATGGTAAACGGATGGTGCATTGCGAAGAAGCGCTGTTCCTCGTCATCCCATTCAAGGAGCGGGAACTCTGTGATCCATACAAAACGGAACTCATCTTTATCAAACAGCTCAAGCTGTTTTGCCAGTTCAAGACGTAAGTTACCCAGTACATCCCAAACCACTTTGTTCTTGTCTGCTGCAAACAGAAGCAGGTCTCCCGGCTCACCGGCCATAGCCGCAGCCAGAGCTTTCAGCTCTTCTTCTGTCATGAATTTGCTGAAGGATGATTTGTAAGTGCCATCCTCGTTGATGCACAGGTAAGCAAGTCCCTTTGCGCCAAAGTCTTTTGCAAAATCAACCAGTTTGTCGATTTTCTTTCTCGGCATTGCGCCCTGGCCCTTTACATTGAGACCGCGCACGCTTCCGCCGTTTGCCAGCGCACCGGTAAATACGGCAAAACCACAGTCTTTTACCACTTCGGATACATCAACCAGCTCCATACCGAAACGAAGATCCGGTTTATCGGAACCGTAGCGGTTCATGGCTTCCTGCCATGTCATACGCTGGATTGGAAGCTGTACATCCACATCCAGGACTTTTTTAAACAGATATGCAAGAAGTCTCTCGTTTACTTCAATAACATCATCCACATCTACGAAAGAAAGCTCCATATCGATCTGGGTGAATTCCGGCTGACGGTCTGCACGCAGGTCCTCATCACGGAAACATTTTGCAATCTGGAAATAACGGTCATAACCGGAGCACATCAGCAGCTGCTTGAAAATCTGCGGAGACTGGGGCAGTGCATAGAAATTGCCCGGATGTACACGGCTGGGCACCAGATAATCGCGCGCACCTTCCGGTGTACTCTTACACAGAATCGGTGTCTCAATCTCAAGGAATCCTTCCTCTGACAGGAACTGTCTGGTCAGAGTAGCCACTTTGCTTCTCATGATCAGTGTTCTCTGAAGATCCGGTCTTCTCAGATCCAGATAACGGTATTTCAGACGGACTTCCTCTTTTGTCTTACAGTTTTCCTCGATCGGGAATGGCGGTGTCTCAGCCTCGGATAAGATACGAAGACTGTTTACACGGATTTCGATTTCACCGGTAGCAAGATTTTCGTTTACCGCACCGGAGCGGGCCTCAACTTTACCTACAACAGCAATTACAAACTCACTGCGCAGACGGCCTGCTTTTTCAAATCCTTCTTCGTCAATGCTTCCATTTTCAAAAATCAACTGAATGATTCCGGAACGGTCACGGAGGTCAACGAATACGATACCGCCTTTATTACGGCTTTTCTGTACCCATCCCATAAGGGTGACTGTTTCGCCGATCATTTCTTTTGTCACTTCTGTACATCTGTGGGATCTGTGCAATCCCTTCATACTCTCAGCCATGTTTTTCTCCTCTTTTCATGTCTTCATATTAGTCATGTTACTGAAATTATCTGAATTTTTCTGTTATCAGGCCATTTCTTTTCAAATCTATAGTATTCTAACCCCATAACGCATATTTTGCAAATACGAAACACCTTACGCCTCAAAAGACATCTGGTCTGTTTCATTCGGTAAAATATCTTATATTTTAATTGTTAAAGAACTCTTTGATCTCCGTATAACCTTCTGCGATCAGCTGGTCTTTCTGGAACTTCTTGTTTTTCTTCATTACAGACAGTGCTACCTGTGTGCCGTTCTGTCTCATAACTCCGGCTTCTTTTAAAATCTCCTGCAGTTTTCCCGCCGGCATATTTTTCTCAATCAGATAAGCCACTTTATCATTTGCCCCCGGAACCTCATAGCCTCTCTCCAGAAGCAGCATAACAATACGCTCAAATCCAATGGAGAATCCGCACGCACATACATTCTGTCCCGTGAATTTTCCAATCATCTCATCGTAGCGTCCGCCGCCGCCGACCGAACCGCCGAATTCATCCATGGAAATCTCAAAAATCGGGCCGGTATAATAGGACATACCGCGCACCAGAGTCGGGTCAAATACAATTTTAAAATCAGCTGTTTTGCAGGCATCTACTGTACTGATGATGGTTTCCAGATTTGAAGCGCTGTCTTTATCCAGCACATCTTTTAAAACTTCTCCACAGTAACGAACGCCTTCCACATCGTTTGTGATAACTTTAAAAAGACCCAGATATTTTTCCACTGCTTCTTTTGCATAGCCTTCTTCAATCAGTTCTTTTTCCACACCTTCCAGACCGATCTTATCCATCTTATCAAGAATGATAAATACATTATCATAATCTTCCGGTGCAAATCCGCTGTAAGCAGCCATGGCTTTCAGTATTTTTCTGTCGTTGATACGAATGGTAAAGTTTTTAAAATCAAGTTTTCCGAGAATCGTTGTTGTAGCCAGGATCAGCTCGATTTCTGCTAAATAGCTGGGATCACCCAGAATATCAATATCACACTGGGTAAACTGGCGGAAACGGCCTCTCTGCGGACGGTCTGCTCTCCACACACTTCCTATCTGCAGTGATTTGAACGGTGCCGGAAGTTCATTTGCATTGTTGGAATAATATCTGGACAGCGGCACAGTCAGATCGTAACGAAGACCTCCGTCAACCACATCCATTTCACAGGTGGCCGTATCCAGTTTCAGCTTTTCACCGCGTTTCAAAATCTTAAAGATCAGTTTTTCATTTTCGCCGCCCTGTTTGCTGCACAGATTTTCAATGTGCTCCACACAGGGGGTTTCAATAGATGAAAAACCGAATGTAGCATAAGTTTCCTTGATCATACGGATCACATAATCACGGATTTCCATCTCTTTTGGTAAAATATCCTTCATACCGGTAACCGGTTTTTTCTTCATTGCCATGGTTAATCTCCTTTCATTCATTATGCCATGCATCCTGGCATAACGGTACACCCGCGGGGTGTTTTATCACATTTGTTTTATATTTCAGACCAACTTCATGAGCTACACGCTGCAGTGCAAGAAATACCTGCATATCAAAGTTTTTCACTTCATCGATCATCAGCTCCAGTGTGGTCTCCAGATCAAAATGTTTACGATATGGCCGATCCGAGGTCAATGCTGCAAATGTATCGCATACACGGATAATCCGCGCTCCCATCGGAATATCTTCTCCGGAAAGATTTTTCGGATAGCCTGTTCCATCATAATTTTCATGATGATACAAAACCGTTTCCAGAACATAATCGGAATACTCATACTGTTTCAGAATCTCATAACTGAGCATGGAATGCATGCGCACATAGCGCATTTCCTCTACCACCAGCTTATTCTTTTCATCATAAAAATCATTCAGTTTCAATTTTCCTATATCATGAACCACTCCGGCTACGGCAATTTCCCTTTGTTCTTCCTCTGGAAGTCCCAGCTCTTTTGCCACCAGATACGCCATATTACTCACATAAATACCATGATTCAGCTCATCCTCCAGATTATAGTCCAGAATGCGGCCCGAAGCATGGAACTGCTCCATTATTTTCATTGTATCTTCTACCTTAAAGTTCTCTCCATTTAAATTATGCGCGGTCCAAGACAGAAGCCTGCGCCATATGTCATTTATCTGAACTGCCACATGATCAAAATGTTATCTTATCTTAAATAAGTCTCAATTCCGGTTCTCTTGCGCTCGATCATCTCATCGATCCGTTCCAGATACTGTTTTACATCTTTTACGTTTTCCGTGCGCTCAATGCGCGCGCCGTGATCGAACACCATCTTTGTGGAGGCTCCGGCACCTGCTGCCAGAATGGTCTGTTTTTCCTCCATAATTAGTATATTGTATATTCCGGCTTTGTCAACCTTTGCATAGCCCACATTTTCCAGATTGCCCTTCATATTTTTCTGGCGATACAGATAATACGGCCCCATATCCAGTTCTCCTGCACAGTCTGCAACCATGTCCATAATCTTCTGATTGTTTTCAAAAGACATCTCCTGATACTGTTCCCGGAACAGATGCAGTCTGGTCGCCCGTTTTACCGCCAGAGAGTGCACCGTCAGACTGTCCGGATTCATCTTTCTGATTTCTTCCAACGTATGTGCGACCATGGATTCGTCTTCGCCGGGCAGTCCAACGATCAGATCCATGTTGATATTGTCAAAACCTGCTTCTCTTGCCCTATAAAAAGCATTTTTTGTATCTTCCACCGTATGCTTCCGCCCGATCAAGTCCAGTGTACTCTGATTCATGGTCTGAGGATTAACGGAAATTCTGGTAACCGGATGCTTTTTGATCACCTTCAGCTTGTCCATCGTGATACTGTCCGGTCTGCCTGCCTCCACGGTGTATTCCAGCAGATGAGAAAAATCAAACGCCTTCTCCACATGAGACAGCAGGCGTTCCAGCTGTTCCGGATTCAGAGTCGTAGGGGTACCGCCGCCTATGTAAATCGTATTCAGCTTTTTGTCCTTTAACATTTCTGCGGATGCTGTCAGTTCTTTACAGAGCGCATCCAGATATTCATCCACCCGCTTTTCCCAGATTTTCAGCGGTGATGAACTGAACGAACAATACAGACAAATACTTGGACAAAATGGAATACCGATATACAGACTGTAGCCATTTTCATAATCCAGATCTCTTAAAATATATTTTTCCCGATTTGCAACGGTTATGGCAAGTGCGGTCTTGGCATTGTTCGTATAATAGGTATCACGCATATACTGGGCGATTTCCGCATTTGACATGCCCTCTTCCAGAAGCTTCATGGGAATCTTTGTGGGACGGATTCCGCTCAATGTTCCCCAGGGCAGTTCTTTTCCCGTCACTTCCTGAAGTGCTTTGTAAAGAAGCCGTTTCAGCTGATTTTTCGTCTCCGTACGCTCTTTATAATAGTCAAGGGCAATGACTTTCCGGTAACGACATTGCCCTGCTTCTGTACATGTAATCCCAATCTGACTCTCCTGATAATCCAGCACGATCAGCACATCTTTGGTTTCGTCACTGCTGCCCATCTGAGGCGAAACCACCTTTACTTCATCTTCCGGATAAAAAGCCTTCGTCAATGAATGTACATCATATTCAAAATCTGATTTGTTTAACTGTATCTCTACCTTACGCAAAAGGATTGTACCTCTTTTCATGTTCAATGCTTGTGGCATATTCATGCCCCGGATATACATCCGTCTCGTCCGGAAGCATGGCAAACAGTTTCTTAATACTTCTGCTGAGCTGTCCCATGCTGCCGGTTGGCAGATCCGTTCTTCCAACTGATTCTGCAAAAAGTGTATCACCGGAAAACAGCGCCTTTTCTTCCGGCAGATAATAACAACAGCTGCCCTTCGTATGACCAGGTGTTGCAATTACTTCAATATTCATTCCGGCAATGGAGAGCTTTTCCCCGTCTTTTACCAGATGATCCGCGCGAACCGTACACGGTCTTCCGATCTGCGTGGAACAGTTCATGGACGCATCGTGAAGAAGATCCTGTTCCTCTTCCAATGCATAGACTTCCAAATCCGAATACAGCTCCTTCAGTTCCGAAACCCCAAGAATATGGTCAAAATGTCCATGGGTCAAAAGAACCGCCACCGGATGTGCACCTGTTTCTTTCATCTTATTTCGAATCCGCTGTGCCTGATCACCCGGATCCACAACAAGAACTTCTTTCGTATTTTCATTTATAAGCAGATAGCAGTTTGTCCCCACCGGACCTACAATTATTTTTTCCAGTTTCATGTCGGCCTCCTATCCTCTTGTTCGCTCAATATCAATCACACCGTCGATCTGGCGGATTTTTTCAATCAGATGACTCAGTTCTTCCATACTCTTCACGTCAAAAGAGACGAACACCGTAGCCTTAGTACCCGGTTTGTTGATTCTGGAATTTACGGAGCTCATATCAATTTTTTTCTCTTTAAAAAACTGAGAAATGTCTGCCATAAGACCGGTACGATTATGGGCATATACATTGATTGCCACAGAGTAGGACTGAACCGTATCGGAGCCGGAATCCTGATGCTGCCATTCCGCAGGAGTCAGACGGCTGCGGTCCACCTCATCCATGTTGATGATGTTTACACAGTCAGTACGATGGATTGAAATACCACGTCCTCTCGTAATAAAACCAACAATTTCATCCCCCGGAATCGGACTGCAGCAGCGCGAAAAACGCACAGATACATCGTCTGTACCGTTTACCACAATTCCACTCTTCGATGATGCCGATTTTTTATTCTTCGTCTCTTTTGCGGCCTGGAGTACTTCCTCATCGGTGAGCACTTTTGTTTCTTCCTTTTTATATACCTCAATCAGCTTATTCAGAACCTGGCCCTCTTTCATACCTCCATGACCGATGGCAGCAAGCACCGCCTCCCAATCCCGGAATCCATATTTTTTCAGCACGCATTCCTGATATTTCGGTTTGGTCAGCAGACCCAGATTATAGCCTTTTGTCTTCGCATACTGAGCCAATGCATCTTTTCCTCTTAAGATATTATCTTCCTTCAGTTCCTGACGGAACCACTGGTTGATTTTATTTTTTGCCTGTGTACTCTTTACGATCTTCAGCCAGTCCCGGCTCGGACCTCTGGAATTCTGGGATGTGAGAATTTCCACACGGTCTCCAGTCTTGATAATATACTCGATTGGAACCAGTTTTCCGTTGACTCTGGCACCCACCATCTTGTTTCCGACCGCACTGTGTATGCTGTAGGCAAAATCAATGGTGTTCGATCCATTTGGCAGTACTTTCACTTCCCCAATGGGACTGAAACAATATACACTTTCGGAAAACAGGTCAAGATCACTCTTCAAAAGGCTCATAAACTCACGGTTGTCCGACATATCCTGCTGCCATTCCAGAATCTGACGCAGCCAGCTCAGTTTTTCTTCCTCCCGGCGGGTGGTATTCACCTTTCCATTTGCGGACTCTTTGTATTTCCAATGTGCAGCGATACCGTATTCTGCCGTCTTATGCATCTCAAAGGTACGGATCTGAATCTCAAAAGGACGGCCGTTCGGGCCGATCAGTGTGGTATGCAGAGACTGATACATATTCGGTTTCGGCATGGCAATATAATCTTTGAACCTTCCCGGAATCGGTTTGTACATCTCATGAATCACACCGAGGGATGCATAACAGTCTTTTACCGTATCTACAATAATACGAACGGCAAACAGGTCATATATCTGTTCAAGAGTCTTATCCTGATTGACCATTTTCTTATAGATACTGAAGAAATGTTTTACACGGCCGTCAATCTGGGCTTTAATCCCTGCCGCCTCAATGTGACTGCTTACATCTTTTACGATCTCATTTACGAATTCCTGACGTTTATCCTTCGTCAATGCAATTTTTTCCACCAGATCATAATAAACATCCGGTTTCAGATATTTTAGGGACAAATCATCCAGTTCTATTTTGATTTTTGAAATACCAAGGCGCTGTGCGATCGGTGCATAGATTTCCATGGTCTCTTTGGCTTTTTCCTGCTGTTTTTCCGGCCTCATATGCTGAAGCGTACGCATGTTATGCAGGCGGTCTGCCAGTTTGATCAGAATAACCCGGATATCTTTTGCCATGGCAAGAAACATTTTTCTTAAATTCTCTGCCTGCACTTCCACTTTATCTTTGGAATAGTTCAGCTGCCCCAGCTTGGTAACGCCGTCCACCAGCAGTGCCACTTCTTTTCCGAACTCTTTTTCCAGTTCTTCTATGGTCATGACCGTATCTTCCACCACATCATGAAGAATCCCGGCAATGATCGTCTCCTTATCCAGCTCCAGATCCGCAAGGATAATTGCAACACACAAAGGATGTATAATATATGGTTCTCCCGACTTTCGGAATTGATCTTTATGGGCCTCATAAGCCAGCTTATATGCTTTTTCAATCAGTTCAATATCGTCAGAAGGATGATATTTCCGAATTGAAGCAACCAGTTCCTGATACAATTCTTCCGGTGTAGCAAATTCCTTCATTGTACGCAGATTTGCATCTAATTTCTGAACCTTTTTTTCTCCGTCCGGTATTTTTGCCGGTTCAACCATAATATCACGTCTCCTCCCTGATATTGCCTCATTTTTCGCACCATTTATCGGATGATACCAGGGTCAAAAGGTCACATGTTTCATGCCTGC
>JAXJSH010000095.1:0-2943 GCA_036310185.1 Lachnospiraceae bacterium
GCATTAATGGGGTTTTCTTTAATCGGAGAACATCGTGATTTTGCATTGTGGTATTTAATCGGTAAATTTTTCTATTATGTTTTAATTATAGGACCGGTTGAGGAACTAATATTTCGAGTATATATTCAAGATACAATCATTGAATTGTTGCCGAGAAATAAATGGCTCGGTGTGGTATTAGCTTCAATGCTGTTTGGCTTTTGGCATATTATCAACGGGAATTTGATACAAGTTTTATTTGCGACGCTGCTTGGATTAGCATTCGGTTTTGCAAAATACAACATTAAGAATTGCAAATATGTCGGAGTTGCAGTATCTCACGGTTTATACGATTTTCTAAATGTTGTAACTACAATACTTGTTGTTAAATAGAGAAATTGTACCTTGGAAGAAATTCGGGGATTATCTATAGATTCGTTGCAAAAGAAGTCAGTGCAACAAATCTTCAGTTTGTAATGATGAAAGAGAAATGGAGAAAGCATAATGATATGAAAAAAATAGGAGTAATAATAGGAGCAATAGTTGGTGCGGCATGTGCAGGGATAACAGTATATCTTCTCGGAAATCCATTTGCTTCTGCGGCAGTTGGTTTTGTTTGGTGTTATACTGGTTACTTTCTTGGAAAATACATTGAGAAGAAAAAAGGCTCCAATAAGCAAGAAAAAAGATGACAACTTCAAGTTTATCAAGATGACGACAGACTGGAAACTTGATATTTTTTGCAACAAAAATACAATATATCTCCCCTCATTCATATAAATTCGGGGAAATTAAATTTCATGATACTTATAAAACAGTTCCGATTTTCCTTTCGGATTTCTCCTATTAGTGAGACAATAATTATTTTTACACAAACCAGCTTATTCGTGGTAGAATAAAACCACAGATAAGCTGGTTGTTTGTTTTGAAAGGAGAATCTTATGAAAACAAAACAACCGGAACTTAACAAAATCACTGCACTCTACGAGAGATTATCCCGTGATGATGAGCAAAGCGGTGACAGCAACAGTATCGTAAACCAGAAGAAAATGCTGGAGAAATATGCAACCGAACAGGGATTTACCAATCTGCGTCACTATACCGATGACGGCTGGTCAGGAACCAATTTTGACAGACCTGATTGGAAGCGTATGCTTGCAGACATTGAAGATGGCATAGTAGGATGCGTTATCGTAAAGGATATGAGCCGTATCGGACGTAATTACCTTGAGGTAGGCTTTTATACCGAAGTCCTGTTTCGAAAGAAAAATGTTCGATTTATCGCCATTTCCAATAATGTGGACAGTGCTTTAAACGACGGCAGTAACGAATTTGCCCCATTTCTTAACATTATGAATGAATGGTATGTACGTGATACCAGCAGAAAAATCAAATCTGTACTTCATAATAAGGGAATGGAAGGAAAGCATCTGACAAGTAATGCAATCTACGGGTACAAGAAAGACCCTGACGATCACGACCGCTGGATTATTGATGAAGAAGCTGCTGCTGTTGTCAGACGCATTTATCAGCTTATCATTCAAGGATACGGACCATCACAGGTTGCAAGAATTCTTACCGACGAAAAGATAGAAAGACCATCTTACTATCTTACTAAGCAGGGACTTGGAACCTGTCAGGGAAGCTGTGACATGAGCAGACCTTACACATGGACTGCTTCAACTATCACAGATATGGTTAAAAAGCCTGAG
Organism: Lachnospiraceae bacterium; assembly: GCA_036310185.1. Lineage (GTDB taxonomy): Bacteria > Bacillota > Clostridia > Lachnospirales > Lachnospiraceae > JALENY01. The sequence continues at coordinate 1,692 of JAXJSH010000095.1, forward strand.
TATATGGGACATACCGTTAATTTCAGAACACACAAGGATTCCTATAAAGATACGCATTCCAGAAAGCTTGATTCTGATGACTGGATTATTTTTGAAAATACACAGGAACCCATTGTGGATGAAGAAACATGGAATATGGTACAAAAAATTCGTGAGACTAAGAGACGTCCTAACAAAAAGGGAGAACCAAACCCTTTGACTGGTTTGATGTTTTGTGCTGACTGTGGTGCCAAGATGTTTAATCACCGCACCGGTGGTTATGAAAAGAAGGACAAAGACGGCAATCCTACCGGGAAATATACCAACGCTCAGGATAATTACCATTGTTCAACGTACAGCCTGTCCAGAAACAAATTTGAGCATAAATGCACACAGCACCATGTCCGTACAGATGTTGTTAGAGATTTACTTTTGGAAGTAATTAAAGCTGCCAGCACTTATGTGAAGGAGCATGAAGCAGAATTTGTTGAAAAGGTTCGTAATGCCACAGCGCTTCAACAGGAAAGCGAAGCTAAGGCAATGAAAAAGCATCTTTCCAGAGAGCAGAAACGTATCAATGAACTAAATACCCTCATTAAGAAAATATATGAGGACAATGTAAATGGGAAATTAAGCGACAAGCGGTTTGAAATGCTTTTGGCTGACTACGAAGCAGAACAAAGTGAATTGGAATTATCAGTAGCTACTTTAGAAAAGGCTTTGAATGACTATCAGGAGAATGCTGATAATGTAGATAAGTTTATTGAACTGGTACATCGATACACAGATTTCACAGAGCTTACTACTCCTATGATTCATGAATTTGTTGATAAAATCGTGGTACACGAAGCGGACAAATCTACCGGCGACAGAATCCAGCAGATAGATATTTATCTTAAGTATGTCGGTAAGTTGGATGTACCGATGCCGGAGCTTACGCCCGAACAAATAAAAGAAGAAGAACGTAAACGTCGTAAACGTGCCCAAAACCGGACCTATGCCAGACGCAAATATGAACGTGAAAAGGCAGAACGTGAGGCAAAAGAAAGTGCATTATCTGAGGCAGTCAGTTAGACTGTCCTAGAAATGCACTTATGAACGGCAAGCATGGGAATGCCGAAGATCGTGCAAGCGAATTCTTTTTACCCCCGATTTTTCAATTCCGTTGACCATACAATGTTCCATATATGATTTTGTAAAACGAAACAGCCTTTCGTGCTTCATAATTCCGTACAGATGACTGCAGTATTCTTGAAATTCCTCAACCAGAAAA
>JAXJSH010000096.1:0-1718 GCA_036310185.1 Lachnospiraceae bacterium
ATATACTTTGCTTTTTTCCATGGACAAATCCTCCCATCTCAAATCCGAGTTGTTTTATTATTTCCATTCTGAATCGCTATATTCTTTCCATGATGTTGGGGGCAATAGGTATTTTGGCCCCCTGATACCTACGGATTACTCCGCATTTTATGCTCTCGTAATCCGAAAAACATTCAAAATCCGCCCTATTGGGGCTGCTTTCTCATATTTTGCCGGTCTCAAAGTCACATTTTTTCATGCAGGCATGAAACATGTGACCTTTTGACCCTGGTATCTTTCCATTATTATATTATAGACATCTGGCAAAAACAAGAATTGGTCCACAACCGTTTTGAAAAACCTTTTTCCGGTTTTTCCAATATATATTGTAATGTTGTAATGTCCCGGCCAAGCCGTCCGGGCATTCTATTTCTTCTGGCTGGCGGGCAGCATGTAAAATCTTGTTTTGCCAATCTCAGATTCCCTATTCGGCCTTTTTTCATGTTATATCAGCAGGGTCAGACCTTATTTTTCTTAATTCCAGATGATTCTATACAGCTTTTTCGTGTTATATCAGCAGACTAAAGCTTATTTTCTGAATTTCAGATGATCCTATACAACTTTTTCGTGTTATATCAGCAGGACAAACCTTACTTTTCCTAATTCCAGATGATCCTATACACCGGACAGCCACTGAAAAGAAAGCCATCGGTGGCTAAAAAGGACTTCCAGCATCTAAAATGCCTGAAAAGCTGGGACCTGTCCGCCGGATAACACCTGAAAAGAGAAAAATCAGCGGCTAAAATTTCCAAAAAGCAGGAATCAGTCCGCCGGATAGCACCTGAAAAGAGAAAATCCGGCAGCTAAAACTCCTAAAAAGCGGGAATCAGTCCGCCGGATAGCACCCGGCTCCTGATTTTTTAAGTCTGGGTATTCTAACCCCAAAGGAATATCATGACATGCTTATGGACACATAAAAATGCTACCCAGACCATGCTGGGTAGCAAAAAACTTATATTTTTTAATTGTCTACCTGACGGGGCGCACACCATTTTTAGTGCGGCAGCCCCTTTGTGTTTTTAATCATTTATTTACTTTTTTTCTTTTCATAAGTACTGCTGTTCCGATGCCGGATATTCCAAGCAGTGCAATCCAGATCATAATGTGGTTATTATCACCAGTAGGAACAATTCCCTTGTCTTCTGATCTGTTGACAAATTTCGCTTCACTGACTGCAGCATTTGCCTTCTTGTATTCGACACTGACAACTTCCAGTTTACCCTCTTCATTGTCTTCTACAACGACAACAACGGTATATACTGTTTTATCGTAAATAATTGAATTGTTATTTCCGATAACTTCAGAAATCGTATAAGTAAACTGACCTTCTTCGTCGTATGTGACTGCATCAAACACAACACTTCCATCGGCCGCATTCACTGCCTGATCAAGGACTGTTCCGTCTGCTGCCTTTAGCTGGAATGTGAATTCTCCGCCTTTCATAGCCTCTTTCTTTCCATCCTCATCAACAAAAACTTTTGTTGCTTTAAGGACTACAGAAGTATCATCCGGTGCGTATGTGTTGTTGAATACAACCTCTTCTTTTGCTTCTCCGCCTGCTGTTATTGCCACTGCTGCTTCCAGCTGACCTACGCCGTTGTCTGTCACAGTAACCTCTACGTTGTATATTGTTTCATCATATGTTACTCCGCCAAGTGTTCCTCTTACCTCATTTACGG
>JAXJSH010000097.1:0-12784 GCA_036310185.1 Lachnospiraceae bacterium
ACATTCGAAATCCGCCCTGTTCGGGCTGCTTTCTCATGTTTTGCGGGTCTCGAAGTCACATATTTTCATGCAGTCATGAAACATGTGACCTTTTGATCCTGGTATCATTTAATTATTGTGACGAGGAGATTTATATTATGAAATTTAATATCGCTTTGATCCGGGGCGACGGAATCGGCCCGGAAATTGTGGAAGAAGCCAAAAAGGTGCTGGACAAAGTATGCAGCACATATGGACATACATTTGAGTACAAAGACGTACTGTTAGGCGGCGCATCCATTGATGTGCACGGCGTACCTTTAACAGATGAGGCAATCGCTGATGCAAAATCAAGTGATGCGATTCTTATGGGCTCAATCGGCGGAGATGCAAAAACTTCCCCCTGGTATCAGCTGGAGCCGTCAAAACGTCCGGAAGCAGGTCTGCTGGCCATTCGTAAGGCACTGAACCTTTTTGCAAATCTGCGCCCGGCTTATCTTTATAATGAACTGAAAGATGCCTGCCCGCTGAGAGAAGACATCATCGGGGATGGATTTGACATGATGATCATGCGTGAGCTGACCGGCGGTTTATACTTTGGTGAGCGCAGGACTGTTGAAGAAAATGGTGTACAGAAAGCAATCGATACACTGTCTTATGATGAAAACGAAATCAGACGTATCGCAAAGCGTGGATTTGATATCGCTATGAAGCGCCGCAAAAAAGTGACCAGCGTTGACAAAGCCAACGTTCTCGATTCATCCAGACTCTGGAGAAAAGTAGTAGAGGAAGTGGCAAAAGATTATCCGGAAGTCACTCTGGAACATATGCTGGTCGACAACTGTGCAATGCAGCTGGTTCGCAATCCGGGTCAGTTCGACGTCATTCTGACGGAGAATATGTTCGGCGACATTTTATCAGACGAAGCAAGTATGGTTACCGGTTCCATCGGTATGCTGTCCTCTGCAAGTCTGAATGAGACAAAGCTTGGTCTCTATGAGCCGAGTCATGGTTCCGCACCGGATATTGCAGGCAAGAACATTGCGAACCCGATCGCAACCATTTTATCCGCAGCTATGATGCTTCGTTATTCACTGGATCTGGATAAAGAGGCCGATGCAGTAGAAGCGGCGGTACAGCAGGTACTGACCGATGGATACAGAACCATCGATATTATGTCCGAAGGCTGTACACAGGTCGGAACAAAAGAGATGGGCGACCTGATCGCGGAAAGAATTAAATAAGAATATGAATAACTTACATAGATGGGAGGACTTATTATGAGAAGTGATGCGGTTAAAAAAGGTGTCCAGCAGGCACCGCACAGATCTTTGTTCAACGCATTGGGTCTGACAAAAGAAGAGATGGACAAGCCCCTGGTCGGTATCGTCAGCTCTTATAATGAAATTGTGCCGGGTCATATGAACCTGGATAAAATTGTGGAAGCCGTCAAAATGGGTGTTGCCCTGGCTGGCGGAGTGCCGAGAGTATTCCCGGCCATTGCGGTATGTGACGGTATTGCCATGGGTCACATCGGTATGAAATATTCATTGGTAACCAGAGATCTGATCGCAGATTCCACAGAGGCTATGGCTATGGCTCATCAGTTCGATGCGCTGGTTATGGTTCCGAACTGTGACAAAAACGTACCGGGTCTTCTGATGGCAGCAGCAAGAATCAATGTTCCGACTGTATTTGTCAGCGGCGGTCCCATGCTTGCAGGCCGTGTGGATGGTCATAAGACCAGCCTTTCCAGCATGTTCGAAGCAGTAGGCGAACACGCTGCAGGTAAACTCAGCGATGAAGGCCTTGAAGAATTTGAATGCAAAGTATGTCCGACCTGCGGTTCCTGTTCCGGTATGTATACAGCAAACTCCATGAACTGTCTGACCGAAGTGCTCGGTATGGGGCTTCGTGGAAACGGAACCATTCCGGCTGTATATTCAGACCGTATCAGACTGGCAAAACATGCCGGTATGAAAGTTATGGAACTCCTTGAGAAAAACATCCGTCCGCGCGATATTATGACAGAAGATGCGATCATCAACGCACTGACCGTAGATATGGCGCTTGGATGCTCGACCAACAGTATGCTTCATCTTCCGGCTATCGCACATGAGATCGGTATGGACTTCAAGATTCCGTACGCAAATGAAATCAGTGCAAAAACACCGAACCTGTGCCATCTGGCACCGGCAGGCCCTACCTATATGGAAGATTTAAATGCGGCAGGCGGTGTCTATGCAGTTATGAATGAGCTGAACAAAAAAGGTCTTATCCGTACGGAATGTATGACCGTTACCGGAAAAACCGTCGGCGAAAACATCAAGGATGCAGTGAATCTGGATCCGACCGTTATCCGACCGGTTGAAAATCCGTACAGTGAAACCGGCGGACTGGCAGTCCTTCAGGGTAACCTGGCTCCGGACGGCAGCGTGGTAAAACGTTCCGCAGTAGTTCCGGAGATGCTGGTACACGAAGGTCCGGCGCGTGTCTTCGAATGTGAAGAAGATGCAAGTGAAGCGATCCTTGGCGGAAAGATCAATCCGGGTGATGTGGTCGTTATCCGTTACGAGGGACCGAAGGGCGGCCCGGGTATGCGTGAGATGCTGAATCCGACTTCTCAGATTGCAGGTATGGGTCTTGGCTCAACCGTAGCACTGATCACAGACGGACGTTTCAGCGGCGCTTCCAGAGGTGCATCCATCGGACACGTGTCACCGGAAGCAGCAGTGGGCGGACCGATCGCACTGGTAGAAGAAGGCGATATCATTCAGATTGATATTGAAAACAATACTTTAAATATGAAAGTAAGTGATGAAGAACTGGCAGCAAGAAGAGCAAAATGGCAGCCGAGAGAGCCGAAAGTAAAAACCGGCTATCTGGCACGTTACGCTTCTATGGTTACCTCCGGTGACCGTGGCGCGGTTCTTGAAATACCAAGATGATATAGGGGGTAACTTGAATGCAGTTGAATGGATCTGAAATTGTAATTGAATGTTTAAAAGAACAGGGCGTAGACACCGTGTTCGGATATCCGGGCGGTACCATTTTAAATGTGTATGACGCACTTTTCAAACATCAGGACGAGATTCGTCACATTTTAACATCCCATGAGCAGGGCGCAGCCCATGCAGCAGATGGATATGCAAGAGCTACCGGAAAAGTTGGCGTATGTATGGCAACATCCGGACCGGGCGCAACAAACCTGGTAACCGGTATTGCGACTGCATATATGGATTCCATTCCGGTTGTGGCAATCACCGCAAACGTAGGTGTGCCGCTTCTGGGAAAAGACAGTTTCCAGGAGATTGACATTGCAGGTGTTGTAATGCCGATCACAAAACACAGCTTTATCGTAAAAGATATTGCAGACCTGGCTAAAACGATCCGCCGTGCCTTTACCATTGCCCAGAGCGGAAGACCAGGCCCGGTACTTGTGGATATTACAAAAGACGTTACCGCTGCAACCTGTGAATATGAGCCGAAAGTTCCGGAACCCATTGTAAAAGACAGTTCTGCAATCACAGAAGAGGCTGTTGAGATCGCGGCTGAAATGATCAAAAAAGCACAAAAACCGGTTATCTTTGTAGGCGGCGGATGTGTAATCTCCGGTGCAGACAAAGAAGTGGCTGAACTGGCAGAAAAAATTGATGCGCCGGTAACGGACAGTCTGATGGGAAAAGGAACATTTGCAGGCGAAAACGAGAGATACATGGGTATGCTTGGCATGCATGGTACAAAAGCAGCCAACTTAAGCGTAACAGAGTGCGATCTTCTGATTACCATCGGTGCACGTTTCAGTGACCGTGTAACCGGAAACGCAAGCAAATTTGCAAAGAATGCAAAAATTCTTCAGATTGATATTGATCCGGCTGAAATTAATAAAAATGTTATTGTGGACGCCCGTATCATCGGTGATGTAAAAGAAGTATTGAGCGTGCTCAACAAAAAAATTGAACCGAAAAAACATGAGGAATGGATGAATAAGGTTCGTGAACTGAAAGAGACATATCCGCTGAAATACCCGCAGGAACGTCTGACTGGTCCTTATGCTGTTGAAGAACTGTATCGTGTGACAAAGGGTGATGCGATTGTGGTTACCGACGTAGGTCAGCATCAGATGTGGGCGGCTCAGTTCTATAAATTCAAAGAGCCAAGAACACTTTTAACTTCCGGCGGTCTTGGTACCATGGGCTATGGCCTTGGTGCAGCGATCGGAGCGAAAGTGGCACGTCCGGATAAAGTAGTTGTAAACGTGGCCGGAGACGGATGTTTCCGTATGAACATGAATGAGATCGCAACTGCTGTCCGCAGCAACGTTCCAGTTGTTCAGCTGGTTCTGAACAACCATGTACTTGGTATGGTTCGTCAGTGGCAGACACTGTTTTATGATCATCGTTATTCCAATACTATTCTGGATGATCCGGTGGACTTTGTAAAACTGGCAGAGGCAATGGGCGCTGTTGGTATTCGTGTTACAAAACGGGAAGAAATCGGACCGGCTTTGGAAAAAGCGATTTCATTAAATAAACCGGTGGTTATTGACTGTGTGATCGAATCCGATGACAAAGTATTTCCGATGGTTCCGGCAGGAGCTCCGATCAGTGAAGTATTTGATGGTGACGATCTGAAAAAACGCAGTTAATATAGAGGAAAAAAGAGGAGAATGAAAAAATGTTTACTTATCATTGCTTAAATCCAATCTCAAAAATCGGATTGGATGGGTTCAACGAAAACTACAAAATGACAGAAGATGCCAATGGTGCAGATGCAATTCTGGTACGCAGCGCTGCCATGCATGAAATGGAACTGTCTGACAGTGTAAAAGCAGTAGCAAGAGCTGGTGCCGGTGTCAACAATATTCCGCTTAACGATTACGCAGAAAAAGGTGTTGTAGTATTTAATACTCCGGGTGCCAATGCAAACGGCGTAAAAGAAATGGTGATCGCAGGTATGCTGCTTGCTTCCCGTGATATCGTCGGCGGTATCGAATGGGTTGAGAGCCAGAAAAACGAAAGCAACATCGGAAAAATGGCAGAAAAACAGAAAAAACAGTTTGCAGGCTGTGAGATTGCAGGCAAAAAACTGGGTATTATCGGTCTTGGTGCGATCGGTGTACTTGTTGCAAACGCTGCAACACACCTTGGTATGGAAGTTTATGGATATGACCCGTATATCTCTGTAGATGCAGCCTGGAATCTTTCCAGAACCATTAAGCATATTCAGGATGTTCATGATATTTACCGCGATTGTGATTATATTACAATCCATGTTCCGCTGCTTGACAGCACAAAGAACATGATCAATGAAGATGCAATTTCTATGATGAAAGATGGTGTGGTACTGCTTAACTTTGCAAGAGATCTGCTGGTTGATGAAGAAGCACTGGTAAAAGCGCTGGAAAACGGAAAAGTAAAGAAATACGTAACAGACTTTGCAAATCCGACTGTAGCAGGAGCGGTAAATACACTGGTAACACCGCATCTTGGAGCTTCCACAGAAGAGTCCGAAGATAACTGTGCTGTTATGGCAGTAAAAGAAATCCGCGATTATCTGGAAAACGGCAATATCAAAAACTCCGTAAACTATCCGAATTGTGATATGGGAACCTGTGTGGCTGCCGGACGTGTTGCAGTCAACCACAGAAATGTACCGAATATGATCGGCCAGTTTACCAGCGTGTTTGGTGAAGCCGGAATCAACATCAGCGATATGTCAAACAAGAGCAAAGGCGATTTTGCATATACACTGATGGACACATCAGTAGCTGTTTCCAGTGATATCGTTGAAAAATTGGAAAGTATCGATGGGGTTCTGAAAGTCAGAATTGTAAAATAAGATTTTAACCATGATTCGCAGTTAAAAAAATGAAAGCAGAAGAGCAGAGATGGTACAAATGTGCTGTCTCTGTTTTTTTTGCATTATGCGACAGATTTTAAAGAAATGATGGTGCAGAACTGTACTTTTTTATTGCCAAGTTTTTTTGAAAAAGTTATACTTATAAGTAGAGTTTTTGTTAAATGGAAAAAGAAATCTGCAGGGAGACGTAAGCATATGGATTTGGTGAAAAAGTGGAGCAGACGTGTGAAACGTATGAAAAAAATAAAAAGAGCTTTTAAATCAATCAGAAAAAATGCAAAGAAAATAAGATCATCTTTTGGCACGATTTTAAAAGCTATAACAAATACATCCCCAAAGCAATAACGAAAATAGAAAAATGACACAAATTGGAAAGAGAGGGATTTTTATGCTGGACAAATTATATCAGCTTATGGACTGGCCGCGTATCGAAGCAGTTGTTTATGCGGAGGAAAAACATCCGAAAAGTATTCTGGGCCCCCATGTGGTAAAGGGCGGGATTCTGATTCAGGGATTCTTTCCCCACGCAAAAGAAGTTTTCGTAAAAGTGGATTCAAAGGAAAAAAACTACAGGATGGTACTGGAAGATGAATCCGGATTTTATTCCATATTAATTCCGGGAAAAACCATTCCGGAGTATTGTTTTATCATTGATGGTGAAGAAAAGCAGGATCCGTACCGTTTCCCGGACCTTTTGACAAAAGAGGACGAAGCACAGTTCGGAGCAGGAATACATTATTCCGTCTATGAAAAACTGGGTGCTCACCCCATGTGTATTGATGCAGTGGAGGGAACTCATTTCGCAGTTTGGGCTCCAAACGCGCTCCGGGTCAGTGTTGTTGGTGATTTTAACGGCTGGGATGGCCGTGTTCATCAGATGGAATTCCATGAAGATTCCGGTATCTATGAACTTTTTATACCAGGTGTGAAAGATGGGGACATCTATAAATATGAACTGAAGTTAAAGGGCGGCAGCGTATACCTGCGTCAGGACCCTTATGCCAATGGCTTTGAAGTACGTCCCTGTAATGGCTCTGTTGTACGCAGTCTGCTGAATTATTCCTGGAAAGATTCCGCTTACTGTGAAAAACATAAAAAAGAAACCGATTCTGCAAAGAAACCGGTTGCTGTCTGCGAGATTAATCTGAACACATGGAGCAAAAAAGAAGACGGCAGCGTCAGAACCTATGAAGAAATGGGTCCGCTGGTGGCCGAATATGCAAAAAACATGGGATTCAGTCATATTGAACTGCTGCCGGTGATGGAATATCCGGATGCGGAAAGTCTGGGATATCAGACATCCGGTTATTATGCACCGACCAGCCGCTTTGGAACACCGGAAGAATTTATGAGTTTTGTGGATGCCCTTCATCAGGCGGATATAGGGGTGATCCTGGACTGGACACCGGCTCATTTTGCCTGCGAGGAAGAAGGCATGGCTCATTTTGACGGTACCTGCCTTTATGAACATCTGAATCCCCTTCAGGGAAGACATCCGCTGTGGGGTACCTGCGTTTATAATTACGGAAGACCGCAGGTGAAAAACTTCCTGATTGCCAATGCGTTCTTCTGGACGAAGATGTATCATATCGATGGCCTTCGGATGGACGGTGTAGCTTCCATTCTGTATCTGGATTACTGCCGGGGCGAGGGTCAGTGGATTCCCAATATTTACGGCTCCAATGAAAACCTGGAAGGAATCGAATTCCTGAAACATCTGAATTCCATTTACAAAAAGACGTTTCCAGAAAATCTTCTTATTGTGGAAGAGGGTACAAACTGGCCTCAGACCACAGGGGAAGTCAGCGACAGCTGCCTTGGTTTTGATTACAAATGGAATCTTCATTTTACCAATGATATGGTTCGGTATTTATCTCAGGATCCCATTTACAGGAAAGAATATCATAATGACCTGACGCTCAGTATGTGGTATAACTATATGGATCGGTTTATGCTGAGTCTGTCCAGAGATCGTGTGATCTTTGAAAAAGGCCGTCTTTTTGAAAAAATGCCGGGAGAAGAAAAGGATAAGCTGGCCAATCTGCGTGTCGGTTATGGATTTATGATGACTCATCCGGGCAAGAAACTTCTGAACAGCGAAGAGATTTTTGATGAGACATATATGAAGGCACTGCTGAATCTGTACAACAGTTATCCGGCTCTTTCTGAGATGGATTATGTGGTGGATGGCTTTGAATGGATCAACCATATGGAAACGGAGAAAAATATTGTTACTTATTTAAGAAAAACAGAGGATCCGCTTCAGACCCTACTGATCGTGTGCAACTTCTCCAATGTGTCATACGACAGCTATCAGGTAGGGGTTCCCTATCCGGGAAAATATAAGGAAATCTTTAACTCGGATGCCGCAGCATTCGGCGGTAATGGTGTTGTGAATCCCCGTGTGAAAATGTCCAAAAAGGCAGAGTGCGATGAACGTGAGAATTCCATCATCATAAAAGTTCCGGCTCTTGGCATGAGCGTATTTTCCTACAGCAAAGCGGTGGAAAAAGTAGTAGACAATAAAAGTGCAAAGAAAAAAGCGAAAGCGACAGGCAAAAAGAAGAACCTGAAAGAAGAACTGGAAAAGAAGGTGAATGAAAAATAGAAACAAGTGAAGTAATTACAAATGAAATTTCAGAAAATATGACTGTGATCAGTCAGATTCAGGAGTATATCCTTGATAAAGTACCAGCATTTGCGCAGGTAGGTGTACGCATTTTGATCGCATGTCTGGTATATTGGATCGGCTCAAAACTGATCAAATGGTCATGTAAGATATTCAGGGCATTTCTTGACAGAAAAGACATTGATGTATCAGCAGTCCGTTTTCTCACCTCAATGGCGAGAGCGGTACTGTATTTTCTGCTGATCGTGACCATTGCCATGCAGCTCGGTTTAAAAGAGGCTTCGGTGGCGGCTGTGATTGCCTCTATGGGTGTGGGACTCAGTCTTGCTCTTCAGGGTGGTATGGCCAACCTGGCAGGCGGTATGCTGATCCTGATTTTAAAACCATTTTCCCTTGGTGATTATATCATCGAGAGTGTGGGCAAATACGAGGGAACGGTTAAGAAAATTGATATGTTCTATACCACTGTTTCCACGGTTGATAACCGTCTGGTCATAATACCAAACGGGCAGCTGACCAACAACAGCATCATCAATGTGACTGCACAGGATAAACGTCAGCTGGAGATAAAAGTTGGGATTTCTTACGATGACGATATCCGCAGGGCGAAGAGCATCATTGAAGAACTGCTGAAAAAGCAGGAGTACATCATGAGCGATCAGGATATGAGTATCTTTGTGGATGAACTTGGCGAGAGCAGCGTAGTGATCGGCCTTCGTGCATGGGTGCCCACAGATAAATACTGGAAGACAAAATGGGAAATGAATGAAAAGATAAAGCTGGCATTTGATGAAGCGGGAATTACGATTCCCTACAACCAGCTGGAAGTCCATGTGAACCAGTGATAAAATTCAAAACATACAAGTACATGAAAGAGAGACGTTTTTGGCAGGAAGAATCCGGCTAAAAGCGTCTCTTTTCTGTTGGGGTATTTAAACATGTGTTTTTTGTGGCTGCAGATTCAGGCAGATCATATTGTATGGTGCTGGATAATCGGTTACGCATTTCCAGATGGCAGACACAGGGAGATGGTTTCCAGAAACAGTTTTTCATCGATGGGAGTTCCTGTTTTTATATATAGACGCAGTACATTCAGCAGCCCTCCGGATAAAAATGCAGCAATTCCTTCCCGGTGTACCGGATCGCTTTTGGAGAAGATTTTATTTTCATGAAGCATTTGCAGAATATCATACATGATATGATCACTTAATATATCACAGAGCACTGGAAATACAGTGCTGCTGGCAATATTCTGAACCAGTTTCTGATGTTTCTCCATAAAGCGGAGCAGTTCCCGGTTCATATACAGAAAATAGGTGTGAAAATTGTCGGTATCTGCATTTTGAGGCAGCTGGCTTCGAAAGCTTTTGCAGATTTCCTTCATGTAAAAGGTGAAGTATTCATATTTATCTGCGAAATGTTTGTAAAAAGTTGTGCGGCGGATCATGGCCCGTTCGCACAGCTCGTTTACGGTGATATCTTCAAAGCGTTTTTCCTCCAGAAACGAGGTGAAAGCTTCGTGAAGAAATAAATAAGTTCGTTCAATTCGTAAGTCAGTCTTTTTTATCATAACGCGCTCCTTTGTATCGTTAGGAAACAGTTGATATGCATTTGTCGCTTATTTTACTTTGCTTCGCAGCTGTCTATTGTGATTTTCATATATTTATCTTATCATTGTAATGTACAAATGTCAATTATCTTTCTTTTGTGCCATACAATACAAAAGAAACGAAAGAAACAAAAGAAACAATGGGAGGTCTGAAATGGAGCAGAAAACGCAGGCATATGAAAAAACATGTGTTGAGGCAGAAAGGGGATGTATCGTACATGAATGAACAGAACGGCGGAAAAGAAAAGGATGGATTTATGATAAAGCTGGCCACTTTTATTGTAGATAAAAGAAATCTGTTCTTTTTAATCACAATCATAGGTATTATTTTTTCTGCTTTTTCCCGAAACTGGGTAGAGGTAGAAAATAATCTTGCCAATTATCTTCCGGCTGGTTCGGAAACCCGCCTGGGACTGGATGTGATGGAAGAAGAGTTTACGACCTATGGTACAGCTCAGATCATGGCGGCAAATGTTACGCTGGATGAGGCCTGGATACTGAATGATGAAATTCGGAACCTGGAAGGGGTACAAAGTGTTGTCTTTGATGATTCATCCGAGCACTATAATAATGTATCAGCACTTTATACGGTAACCTTCGATTATGATGAAACCGATGACAAATGTCTGAAATCGCTGGAATCGATCGAAACGCTTCTGAAAGATTATGACCTGTACATATCTACCGCCCTTGGAGATACGGTGTCTGAGAATATTGATGCGGAAGTCAGTGTCATAATGGTTTATGTGGCAGTTATTTTGGTTATTGTACTGTTTCTTACCTCTCAGACCTATGCGGAAATACCGGTGCTTCTTATTACCTTTCTAACGGCCATGATATTGAATATGGGAAGCAATTTTTTGCTGGGGAAAATTTCGTTTGTGTCCAATTCGGTCGCCAGTATTCTGCAGCTTGCGCTCTCACTGGATTACGCGGTAATCCTTTGCAACCGGTTCAAGGAAGAGCATGAAACGCTTCCGCTGCGTGAATCCGTTATCATGGCGCTGAGCAAGGGTATTCCGGAAATTGGTGCCAGCAGCCTTACCACGATCGGCGGTCTGGTTGCCATGATGTTTATGCAGTTTAAAATTGGACCGGATATGGCAGTCAGTCTGATCAAAGCAATTTTATATGCATTGTTGTCTGTTTTTGTCATTATGCCGGGGCTGCTGATGCTTTTTGGACCGCTGATGGACAAAACAAAGCATCGGAATTTTATACCGAAGATTCCTTTTGTGGGTAAGTTTGCCTATAAGACCAGATTCATCATTCCGCCTGTTTTTGTGGTAATTATAATATTTGCCTGTTATTTTTCCGGCGATTGCCCTTATGTCTACGGATATGGTGATCTTGAGACTCCCAAGCTGAATGAAACTCAGATTGCGGAGAATATGATCAAAGACAATTTTGGCGCGACCAATTTTGTGGCACTTGTTTTGCCGTCCGATGATTATGAGACGGAAGCGGCCCTTCTGAATGAACTGGAATCCTTTGAAGAGGTGGATTACACCATGGGATTGTCAAATGTGGAAGCGATGGATGGCTATATGCTGGCGGATAAGCTGACACCAAGGGAATTTGCGGAACTGGCAGATCTGGATTATGAGATGGCCCAGGTGGTATACACGGCTTATGCGGCTCAGAATGAGGATTATGGAGAGATTGTGGGCAGTATTTCCACATACAGAGTCTCTCTGATCGATATACTCTTATTTGCCTGTGAGCAGATTGATTCCGGTCTGGTGACACTGGATGGGGAACAGATGGAGATGCTTTCAGAAGCGCAGACTCAGATGATCAGCGCAAAGAAGCAGCTTCAGGGAGAAAAATACAATCGTGTACTGATTTATCTGAATCTGCCGGAAGGCGGCGATGAAACCTATGCCTTTATCGATACAATCCGTGACACAGCCAGAAAATATTATCCGGAAGGAAAGATTTATGTGGCAGGTGATTCTACGACAGAATATGATTTCCAGAAGTCTTTTGCCACAGACAATCTGGTGGTAAGTATCGTATCTATTTTAATCGTCTTAGTCGTTCTGTTGTTTACTTTTAAGTCAGCAGGTATGCCGGTGCTTTTGATTCTGGTTATACAGGGTGCTATCTGGATCAATTTTTCAATTCCGGCTTTTACGGGGACCGGACTCTTTTTCATGAGTTATCTGGTGGTAAGTTCCATCCAGATGGGTGCCAATATTGATTATGCCATCGTAATTGCCAGCCGTTATACGGAATTGAAAGATAAGATGCCCCATAAGGAGGCAATTATAGAAACCATGAATTTTGCATTTCCCACAATCATTACCTCTGGCACCATTCTTGCGGTAGCCGGTACGTTGATCGGGCAGATGACTTCGGAAGGGGCAATCGTTGGTATCGGGCAAAGTCTTGGAAGAGGAACCATCATATCCATTTTTCTGGTTATGTTTGTGCTGCCGCAGATTCTTCTGGTTGGCGGAACGATTGTGGATAAGACGTCTTTTGTGGTTCCGGGTGCAGTGAAAAAGAAAAATACCAGCGGACGTGTACGTGTGGACGGTATGGTGCACGGGGAAATTTATGGAACCGTCAGCGGTACGATTCATGCTACTGTGGACGGTGATGTAAATCTGAATCTCATTTCGGGAACTGCAGTGAATGAAGATGAGATGGAAACAGCAGGAAGTAATCTTTTGGAAGACAGATTCGGTACGGATACCGGG
>JAXJSH010000098.1:0-7081 GCA_036310185.1 Lachnospiraceae bacterium
AGCATTGGTTGAGCAAATATGTCCATTATTTACAAATCAATATTGGTTTTTTACTTGTTATGTTTTACTGATTTTTATTGCACCCTGGCTTAATCATTTTATTGGGAATTTGGAAAAACAAGAGTATCAGAAATTGTTATTATTGTTGTTTGGGATATTTTCCGTAATTCCATCTATTAATATTTTTGGTGATACATTTGGTACACAAAATGGTTATAGTTTATTATGGTTTATCGTTTTATATTTGTTTGCTGGATATATTCGAAGATTTGGAGTGCCTAAGAAACATTATGGAATAGCGTATATAGTGTTGTGCATGATAAATTTGCTATTAACTGAAGCTGGACAATTATTCAATGTGACAGTTTTTAATGTTTTAATAAATTTATTGACGACATTATATAATTCATTTTTGGTATTGGGGGCGTCAATCTGCTTGTTTTTATGCGCAGAACAATCATCTTTTGATTATGGTAGATTTTCAAAAGTAATTTGTAAAATCGCTAGATTATCTTTTGGAGTATATTTGTTACATGAAAATAAATTTTTTAGAGATGTTTTATGGAAACAATGGGCTGGATTGTCTGAATTCACGGGAAACGCGGGTGTATTTGCTGTAAGACTTATAGCAGTTGTTTTTCTGGTTTTTTTTGCTGGGATAATAATTGAATGGATTAGATGTGTCGTAGTAAATATTGTTTGCAATCTAGGAAAAGTCTTTTTATCAGAAAAAACTAGAGTCTGATTTTGGTCTGAAAACAAAAGTACAAGAAAAAACTATGAAGTCAAAAATTTGTAAAATAGTATTTATAATTCTGTTATTACTGATTACATATATCGTAACAAGTATATGGATTTCTTCTAATTATCTGATTATTAAAACGTATAAATTTAATACAGAGAAAGCTACCCAGGAAGTCACATTAGTTGTCCTATCTGATCTCCATGATCATGAGTTTGGATCCCGAAATGAAGAATTAGTGAAAAAAACAGCAGAACAATATCCAGATTTAATCTTACTGGACGGCGATTTCTTGAATGAAGACTCTGAAAATGGGAATATTCCCTGTGAATTAATTGAGAAACTGGTCGAAATCGCTCCGGTATATTTTGCTTTGGGCAATCATGAGCTTTCTTATATAGAGAGCGATCACCCAGATTTGATACAACAGTTACAGGAGGCTGGAGCTGTTGTGTTGGATAAGGATTATATTGATTTGGAGATAGGAGAGACAGCTTTGCGTCTGGGAGGAATGTATGATTACGCCTTTGGGCAGGATGGAAATAATACCGCATCTAACGCTCCTGAAGATGTCAGAATATTTTTGGAAGATTTTCAGAATACGGATTGTCTGAAAATTATGATGTCCCATCGCCCCGACAGCTTTATATTTGGCGATGCGGCTTCTTATTGGGATATCGATCTGGTTATAAGTGGCCATAACCATGGCGGTCAGGTTGTCATTCCTTTCCTGGGTGGTCTTTATGGCGGCGATCAGGGCTGGTTTCCCGAGTATGTACATGGAATGTATCAAAAAGATGGAATGAATCTGTTTGTGACCAGCGGTCTTGGCAGTTATGATCAGATTCTGAAACGTTTTAACAACCCACCGGAAATAGCAGTCCTGAAAATATTGCCATCATAACTTTGAAATTTAAGGACAAAGTTTACAAAAATAGTGCAAAAATGTCAGCATATGTTATAATGTAGAGAGAACAAACAGGAGTATAAAGTGGAAAGGGACAAAGATACATTATGAAAAAGATTTGTAAAGACACTTTTAACAAAGAAATGTTAATTCGTGGAGCTGGTCTTGTACTTCTTGATATACTGTCAATCATAGTCAGTATGACAGGGGCACTTTGGATTCGTTTCGATTTCCATCTTATGGAGATTGATCCTGCCTTTATGGAAACACTCAGAAGTTATATCTATATTAATCTGATCTGTACAGTGCTGATATTTAGTTTGATGAAGCTGTATAGCAGTCTGTGGCGTTTTGCCAGTGTTGTGGAGTTGAAAAATGTTATAATCGCCACTGCACTTTCTACATTGTTTCAATCCATGGGTATGTGGTATTTGGAGTTGTCAATTCCAAAAAGTTATCCGTTTTTGTATTTGTTACTGCTTACTGTATTGACTATTGCGACCAGATTCTCTTACCGTTTTGGTCGTATTGCGATGCATAATCTGCATAATTCGCGGGAACAGGAACCGGTGAGAACTATGATTATCGGTGCCGGTGCCGCCGGTTATATGATTGTGCGTGAGATGAAGAACAGTAAGCACCTGAATCGTAAGATTCCATGTATTGTTGATGATGATCCGGCCAAGGCAGGTACTTATCTGCAGGGCATTCCCATTGTAGGAAATAAAGAGAAAATACCGTATTTTGCAGAGAAGTACCAGATTGAGGAGATTGTTATTGCGATTCCGACGATCTCCCGCAAAGCCCAGAAAGAACTGTTGGAAATTTGTCAGCAGACTTCCTGCAAAGTTCTGATTTTGCCTGGTATTTATCAGCTGGTTAACGAAGATGTCAGTGTGTCCATGCTGCGGGAAGTTGAGATTGAAGACTTACTTGGCAGAGAACCTGTGAATCTCAAGACAGAAGAGGTCATGGATTATGTCAGCGGAAAAGTCATCCTTGTTACTGGTGGCGGCGGTTCAATCGGAAGCGAGATTTGCCGACAGTTGGCATTGCATTCACCGAAGCTGCTGATTATTTTTGATATATATGAAAATAATGCCTATGATATTCAGAATGAACTACTGAATAATCATCCGAATCTGAATCTTCTGGTACTGATTGGTTCTGTGCGTAATCAGAAGCGTGTTGATTCCATTTTTGAACAGTATCATCCGGATCTTGTTTTCCATGCAGCTGCTCATAAGCACGTTCCGCTTATGGAAGAAAGTCCGAACGAGGCAATTAAGAACAATGTACTTGGTACCTGGGTGGTAGCCCATGCGGCTGACCGATTTGGTGCAAAAAAAATGGTGCTTATTTCCACAGACAAAGCAGTGCGTCCGACAAATATTATGGGTGCGTCCAAACGTATCTGTGAGTTGATTGTACAGAGCTTTGCTCAGAAATCAAAAACAGAATATGCAGCAGTTCGATTTGGTAATGTGCTCGGAAGCAATGGAAGTGTAATTCCTCTGTTTAAGAAACAAATTGCGCAGGGCGGACCTGTCACCGTAACGCATCCGGAGATTATCCGATACTTTATGACGATTCCGGAAGCGGTAAATCTTGTTCTTCAGTGCGGAGCGCTGGCAAAGGGCGGTGAGATCTTTATTCTGGATATGGGAGAGCCGGTAAAAATTCTGGATTTGGCTGAAAATATGATTCGCCTTTCCGGATATGTACCGGGCAGAGATATCGAGATTAAATTCACTGGACTGCGTCCGGGTGAAAAACTGTATGAGGAACTTCTGATCAATGAAGAAAATCTGAAAAATACAGAAAAAGAGCGAATCTTTGTGGCACAGCAGATTCATGTTGAGGATGAATGGATACAGGAAAGAGTTCAGAATATGATACATAGTGCATTTGAAGAGGATAGAGATATCCGCCATCTGGTGCAGGAACTGGTTCCGGAGTATGTGATAAAAGAGGATGCATTGCAGCAGGTAGCTGCGGCACAAGAATGAGATTTGAATGGAAAGACCGGTTAGAATCGGTCTTTTCTTTATCTTTTGCTGTATATGTGTGAAAATAGTTGTATAGGAAAGATTTTTTGGATATAATTAGAAAGAATAGTAGGAGGTTTTATAGATGATAAGTGAGTTTATTATTGGAAATTATCGTGGTCTCAGGCAGCTCAAGCTGGATGAATTAAAAGCTATAAATATTTTTGTTGGACCTAATAATTGTGGCAAAACCTCTATATTAGAGTCGATTATTCTGTCTGGTCTATTTGATGATGTGGATTTGCTGATTGACACCCTGATTTCTCGATATCATGGATTTTCAACAGAGTATTTTGAATCACTTTTTCCTGTTGGAACCGAACCGATTATTTGCCTTAGATCCAGACTGGCTGACGAGGATAGATTATTACATACGCATATTACGTATAGAAAAAGTCAGATGATAAGTAAGGATAGCGCCGCAAATGTAACGGATTCATTTGAATTGCGATTTGTATATGGGTATGATGGGATAACCGAGTCGGGAAAACAGGATCAATTCAGCGTACGTTTTGAAGAAAAACAGAGCAGTTATAATGTTACGATGGCAAAATCCTCTAAAAATGTTATAGATATGCATGTGCCCTGTAAATTTATATCTTTTTCCAGATTTGACAGATCGGAACGGATGATTAATGATATTGATAAAATACTGGATCAGAATCTGAGAGATGAACTGCTGGATATTCTGAAAGTATTTGATGATGATATTATAAATTTTGAAATCATAGGCAGAAGCAGAACTATCAAATTATTTAGAAAGGGACAGGACCAACCATTAACTTTGTATGATTATGGAAATGGTATGTACAAAGCTTTTTTTATTGCAACGTCTGCGCTGCTTGCTAAAAATGGAATCTTACTTGTAGATGAAATAGAAGCCGGTATTCACAGTAAAGCATTAACGGATTTTATAACAAAATTGATAAATGTTTGTGAAAAAAATAATGTTCAGTTATTTTTAACTACGCACAGTCTGGAGGCAATAGATATTATATTGGACGATTGCCGTGACAAATTAGATCAGACTGCTATATATCATATAAAGAATAAAGATAATGAGGCCGTTGCTAAGCGATATGGTGGAAGTAAACTGTTTAATTTGAGAAATGAGATTGGATTTGATGTACGATGAATAGGCGCAAATATTATATTATGGTTACGGAAGGAGTTACAGATTGTTCTCTTATAGAGGCTGTTTTGGAAAAGTATCTGGGATATAATCCATATCAGAATGTTAGAGAATTGCCATCACTATTTGAGGCGATGATAGGTATTTATCCAATGAGAAGCGGTGAATTGAAGAGACAGGATAGTCCCACATTTTATTACAAAGACAGTGTGGAACTGGCGGTAAAACAGGCAAATGGATACAGCAATATTCCACAGAAAATCAGTTCTTTGGTAGAAATTATTGATAAATTTGAATTGTATGACAGTTTTGGCGGCTTTTTGATTTTTTGCGATACAGATACTAAAAGCAAAGAAGAAATAAAAGAAATTTTTAAGAGAAAGTTTGAAGAAAATGAGATTCTTTTTGAGGATGGTTTCTTAAACGTATATAATCATCAGATAAAATGTAATATGCATTTATTCCCTGCAACTGGTCTTGGAGCAATTGAAAAACTTTTACTGGAATGTTCGAATATTTCATACAATCAATTATCTCATGATGCACAGGAATACAAGAATAAAATCATGGGAAATGAATATGCTGGTGTTAGAAAAGAATGTTGGGCATCTGATACGGCAATACAGGAATTTTATGCAGACAAGGTACAGTTTGGGGCAATTTCTTCCGTACTTAAACCGGACAGGCCGGTTCGATTTACAATTAAAGACAAGATTATTCGAACAAAATATTATGAATCATATATGGAATTACCTGAATTTAGAGAATTACATAATTTTTTAATAAACAATTTAGAAGATGCCAGGGTCAAAAGCCTGAAACCACGATGTGCTTGCACATGAGTGGTTTTAAGGCTTAATGACCCGCCCAATATGAGGATAAAAGTGGGGCATATGCACCACGATATCCGAATATGGGGCAGGATTGTGGGAGTGCGAAGCACGGAACAATCCGTCAGGCATCTTTTGACCCCAACATCTTTAGAATAGGGACAAGTAAAATGCTTGCATCTTTATCCAAACGGGATGCAGGCATTACTTTTGTCAGAAGATATATTTTCAAAACAGATAGAAAAAGGAGAATATAAGATGAGTATTTCAAAAAGTTCTGTAACCAGCATTTATACTACTGAAAGATTTATAGAAGAATATACCTACACCGGAGAGGATTTGGGTGCTGTATGGTCCCAAGACTCCACCACTTTCAAAGTATGGGCGCCGATGGCCGAACAGGTACAACTGGCCCTGTACGAATCCGGTACCTCAGGCACCGACGATCTGATGAAAAAAGTAAACATGACCAAAGGCGAAAAAGGTGTATGGTCAGTGGTTGTAGATGGTGATTTGAATGGCACCTATTATACTTATTTTGTGACCAATAATGGAGAAGAAGCAGAGGCCTGCGACCCATACGCAAGAGCCACCGGTGTGAACGGTAATCGTGCCATGGTCATCGACCTGGCATCTACAAATCCGGAAAACTGGAGTGACGATGTAAGTCCAAACAAAGACATGAAGTATACGGATGCGGTTCTCTACGAGCTTCATGTAAGAGATTTTTCCATAGATGAAAGCTCCGGTGTCTCGGACGCGCATCGTGGCAAATTCCTTGCATTTACCGAGAAAGGAACGAAAACTGCCGGCGGTGCTGTCACAGGCATTGATTATCTGAAAGAACTCGGTGTGACCCATGTGCATCTGCTTCCGTCTTATGATTATGGTTCTGTGGATGAAAGCAGACTGGATGAGTCGCAGTTTAACTGGGGTTACGATCCGGTAAATTATAACGTCCCGGAAGGTTCCTATTCTACCGATCCTTTTCACGGGGAAGTCCGTGTAAAAGAGATGAAGCAGATGGTAAAGGCGCTTCATGACAGCGGAATTAATGTGGTTATGGACGTGGTATACAACCACGTATATGATGCGGACACCTTCTGTTTTAATAAAATCGTACCGGATTATTTTTCAAGACAGAAACCGGATGGAACCTACTCCAACGGCTCCTATTGCGGAAACGATACCGCTTCCGAACGCGCCATGGTGCAGAAATATATCGTCGATTCCATATTTTACTGGGCAGATGAATATCATATCGATGGTTTTCGCTTTGATCTGGTGGGACTTCTGGATACAGAGACCATCAACAAACTTGTGGAAAAAGTTCACGCAAAATATCCCAATGTGATCTTTTACGGCGAAGGATGGGATTTGCCGACTGCGGTTGAGGAAGGCCATCTGCTGGCTATCCAGAAA
>JAXJSH010000099.1:0-18668 GCA_036310185.1 Lachnospiraceae bacterium
CTTCCGCTCTGGAAACCAAAATTCTGGAATACGGAGAATGGAGCTGTCGTATCCAGGCAGTTTACATTCATCACACCTGTCTGCTTGATCACATGGTGAGAATAAGTCTGTTTATTGATTGTCACTGCCACTCGATTTGGTGTATCTGTAAGCTGTGTTACCGCATTTACAATCAGTCCATTGTCTTTATTTCCATCGTTGGAAGTTACCACATACAGACCATATCCGATATTGAACAATGCTTTCATATCATTTTTATTTGCTGTATCATCCTGCTGCGCCAGATATTCTTCGCAAAGTTCTTCCGCCAATGCTTCCACCTGTGCTCTGCTGTCATCGTTCAATGCAGAAAGAATTTTTACTGTTGTATCTGCGAATGTAATTTTCTTGCTTCCTTCAAACATCTTACGCATGATCTTAGCTGCCATTGGAGCCCAGGAACCATTTTCCATCAATGCAATCTTACGATTCTGGAAATTACGCTCTGTCAAATGATGGATATATTCCTTCATAAATGGGAAAATGTCTGCATTGTATGTTGTTGTTGCCAAAACAAGTTTTCCATAACGGAATGCATCTTCTACTGCTTCCGCCATATCAGTACGGGCCAGATCATGTACAACTACTTTCGGGCATCCCTTTGCTTTCAATTTTTCTGCCAACAAATCCACTGCTGTTTTTGTATTTCCATAAACAGAAGTATAAGCAATCACAATTCCTTCACTCTCTACCTGATAAGAGGACCAAATATCATACAGATTGATATAATATCCGAGATTTTCTGTCAATACAGGACCATGCAGCGGACAAATAATCTGAATATCCAGTCCAGCCGCTTTTTTCAAAAGAGCCTGTACCTGTGCACCATATTTTCCAACGATTCCGATATAATAACGACGAGCTTCGCATGCCCAATCTTCCTCTACATCCAACGCACCAAACTTACCAAATCCATCCGCAGAGAACAGGACTTTATCTGTGGAATCATATGTAACAATAACTTCTGGCCAGTGAACCATTGGTGCAGCTACAAATGTCAAAACGTGAGTTCCAAGATTTAACGTATCGCCTTCACCAACCACAATTCTTCTTTCTTCATAATCCGTTCCAAAGAAATTCTTCATCATAGCAAATGCTTTTGCAGAAGAAACAACTACTGCATCCGGATAAATACTAAGGAAATTTGCAATATTTGCAGAATGGTCTGGTTCCATATGCTGAACCACCAGATAGTCTGGTTTACGACCTTCCAGAACATTTTCTATATTATCCAACCACTCATGCTTGAAATTCGCATCCACAGTATCCATAATCGCAATTTTTTCGTCTATAATCGCATAAGAATTGTATGCCATACCATTTGGAACCACATACTGCCCTTCAAACAAATCAACCTGATGATCATTTACACCTATATATTTAATATCTCTCGTAATATTCATAGCGTTTCTCCTTTTCTCTTTTTGATATGTTAATTATATAACAATATTTTTCTTTTATCCGTGACTTTGTCACATAAGCAACTATATTATATTCTTGTATTTTGAAAAAAATACGTATATAATAAAAAAGACAATTAAACAGCGGGGAGCTTGTGTGACAGGCTGAGAGGAAGGTATACCTTCGACCCATAAACCTGATTTGGATAATGCCAACGTAGGGATGACTGAGAATACCAATAGTGTATTATGGGAAGTTACCGGAATCAGGTAACTTCCCATTTTCTGTTTATGGCCGGAAATGGGGCCGGAGAAACCCGGATAAAGGGAAAAATTCGAAAATTGGGTGCTGTTTATAAAGGAGGGAATGCAGATGGTAAAAATCAATGGAACATGGATGGATGCGGCCGGAAAAACGGTGGCGGAATATCTGGAAAGCACCGATTATGATCCGAAACGGATTGCGGTGGAGTGGAATGGCGAGATTGTTCCGAAGGCGCAGTACAGCAGTACGGTGCTGAAAGATGAGGATGTGCTGGAAGTGGTAAGTTTTGTGGGAGGTGGCTGATTTGACAGGGATTCCCACAAGGGATGCGATGAGACAGGCGCTGGAAGAACGGCATGGGAAAGATTTGCAGAAAAAATTTTCAGATGCTGCAGTTGCAGTCTGCGGTCTTGGCGGTCTTGGATCAAACATAGCTTTTGCACTTGCACGGGCGGGGGTTGGCAGGCTGATTCTGGTCGATTTTGACCGGGTGGACATATCCAATCTTCACAGACAGCAGTATAAGGCATCCCAGATCGGATTGTATAAAACGGAGGCACTTACGGAGAATCTGCGGGAGATAGCTCCGTATATTACAATCCGTGCACATACAGAAGAAATCACAGAGGATAATTTTAAGATGCTGCTTGGGGAGGCGGATATTATCTGTGAAGCCTTTGACCGGGCGGAAGCAAAAGCAATGCTGGCAAACGGCGTGCTGGAAACCATGCCGGAGAAATACCTGATCGCGGCATCCGGCATGGCCGGTCTGGAAACGGCAAACAGCATTCAGACAAGAAAAATTACAGAACATTTTTACCTTTGCGGAGATGGAGTCAGCGATGTAAGTGATGGGATCGGTCTGGTATCATCACGGGTCATGGTGTGTGCAGCCCATCAGGCACACATGGTACTTCGCATTTTGGCAGAAAAAGAGGAAAGAAAGGATGGCACATATTTATGAAAACAGATGACAAACTGATTATCGGGGGACATGAATTTCATTCACGGTTTATTCTTGGTTCAGGAAAGTATTCACTGAAGCTGATCGAGGCAGCGGTGCGGGATGCAGGCGCGGAGATAATTACACTTGCTGTCCGCCGTGCAAATACAAAAGAACAGGAAAATATTCTTGATTATATTCCGGAGGGGGTAACCCTGCTTCCAAACACTTCCGGTGCGAGAAATGCCCAGGAAGCTGTCCGTATCGCCCGTCTGGCAAGAGAACTTGGCTGCGGAAATTTTGTTAAAGTGGAAATTATGCGGGACTCCAAATATCTGCTCCCGGATAACACAGAAACGATCAAAGCCACAGAAATTCTGGCAAAAGAGGGCTTCGTGGTTATGCCTTATATGTATCCGGATCTGAATGTGGCCCGCGATCTGGCAAATGCGGGTGCAGCCACCATTATGCCGCTGGCTTCTCCGATTGGTTCCAACAAAGGGCTTGCAACAAAGGAATTTATCCAGATTCTGATTGATGAGATTGACCTTCCGGTTATTGTGGATGCAGGAATCGGAAAACCGTCCCAGGCCTGCGAAGCCATGGAAATGGGCGCGGCAGCAATTATGGCAAATACAGCACTTGCAACAGCAGGGAATCTTCCTATGATGGCAGCGGCATTTCGTCAGGCGATCGAGGCCGGACGCAAAGCGTATCTTTCCGGCCTTGGAAGAGTCCTTGTGCGCGGAGCATCGGCATCGGACCCGCTGACCGGTTTTCTGCATGACTGAGGAGGGAGAGACGATGGAAAATAAGTTTTTCGTTGATTCGGAATATCTGTCATCGGCGGCTCTCGAGAAAAAGCACCGTCTGGAGACGGATCCGTCTTTTCGCAGAAATCATATGGAATACATGGAAGGAATGGAACAGATTCCGTCGGATATCTGCGAAAAAGTCATGTCACAGATGAATTCTTATGACTGTTCCATATATACGGAAAAAGATGTCAGGGCAGCACTGGAACATGAGGTCTGTTCTGTGGATGACTTTAAGGCACTGCTTTCTCCGGCGGCGGAGCCTTTTCTGGAACAGATGGCCCAGAGAGCCCGTTTGGAGACAAGCAGACATTTTGGCAATACCGTGTATCTTTTTACACCGCTTTACATCGCAAATTATTGTGAGAATTACTGCGTTTACTGTGGTTTTAACTGTTACAACCATATCAGGCGGATGAAACTGACACTGGAACAGATCGAGCATGAGATGAAAGTAATTGCGGACAGCGGCATGGAAGAAATCCTGATCCTTACGGGTGAAAGCCGTGCAAAGAGCGATGTGAAATATATAGGAGAAGCATGTAAACTGGCCCGGAAGTATTTTCGTATGGTTGGTCTGGAGATTTATCCGGTGAATACGGACGAATACCGCTACCTGCATGAATGCGGAGCGGATTATGTGACGGTTTTTCAGGAAACTTACGATGCAGACAAATATGAGACCCTCCATCTGGCGGGACATAAACGTGTCTGGCCGTATCGTTTTGATGCACAGGAGCGCGCTCTGCGGGGCGGTATGCGCGGCGTTGCATTTTCAGCGCTTCTTGGCCTGTCCGATTTTCGCAAAGATGCCCTTGCCAGTGCCCTTCATGTGTATTATCTGCAGAGAAAATATCCCCAGGCAGAAATGTCACTTTCCTGTCCGCGGCTTCGTCCCATCATCAACAACGATAAGATCAATCCGCTGGATGTGGGCGAAAAACAGCTCTGTCAGATCATCTGTGCCTATCGCATTTTCCTTCCGTTTGTGGGAATCACGGTATCTTCCCGTGAAAGTGCCCGGTTCAGAAATGGCATCGTAAAGATTGCAGCCACAAAGGTTTCCGCCGGTGTCTCCACCGGGATCGGTGACCATGAAAGTAAATATACGGGAAAGGAGACGGACAGCGCCCAGGGAGACGAACAGTTTGAAATCGATGACAGCCGGAGTTTTGACAAAATGTATCAGGATATGGCAGAAGAAGGCCTGCAGCCGGTCCTGAATGATTACCTGTATGTCTGATCTTTTATGCGTGACAAACCGGGCCCTGTGCAAAGAAAATTTTTTGCAGCGCGTGGAAAAGATTGCAGCCTGTGGCCCGGCAGGAATTATCCTGCGGGAAAAGGATTTACCAGAGATGGAATATGAAACCCTTGCCGTACAGGTTCTGAAAATCTGTAAAACATATCAGGTGCCCTGCATTTTACACAGTTTCGTGAATGTGGCCCTTGCATGCGGTGCGGAAGCCATTCATCTGCCCCTTCCTGTTCTAAGAAAGATGGAAGATGCGCAGAAGGCGGCGTTTAAAGAAATCGGCACGTCCTGCCACTCGGTGGAAGACGCCCGGGAAGCGGTTCGACTGGGAAGTACTTATATTACAGCCGGTCACATTTTTCCCACGGACTGCAAAAAAGGCCTGCCTGCCCGGGGACTCGGCTTTTTGCAAAGTATCTGTGAAGCGGTGTTGGTGCCCGTTTATGGGATTGGCGGAATTGATGAGGAAAATATTCATTGGGTCAGAAACGCCGGTGCAAAAGGAGCCTGCGTCATGAGCGGTGCCATGCAGTGCGAAGATGTGGAAACTTATCTGAAACATTTTGAATATTGATCAGAAAAACATTTTGTTTTTGACCATTGAAAGATTAAGGAGAACCCATTATAATCCTAAAGTATATCGTTTTTGGTAAGATACGATACAGCGTTTATAAGGAGAAGAAAGATGGAAAACCAATACAATGATTATTTAACCTTCCATGTGACTGCAAAAGATGGTTCTGACGTGGAGATGGCAGTGGTGGATGAATTTGATTTTGAGAACAAACACTATGTTGTGGGTGCGGTGGTACAGGATGACACGATTCTTGATGAAGGCCGTTATATTTACCGCAGCGTGATTGACGAAGATGATTTTACCGTGGAAAAAATCACCAGAGAGTTCGAGTATAACCGCATTGCACAGGCGTATATGAATATGGATGAATAAGAGATGGGCACTTTTCAGGAAAAACTGGAAGGTGCCTCTTTTTAGGTAATTATATTGGCTGAATCCTTCCTTTTTTTAGGTGAATTTCGGAAATGACTGGAAATTGGACGGTGCCCGGTTGATTATGAATTTTTGGGGTGATAAAATGAATACTAAGAAAATCATGGTTCTTGAAAGGAGTTTTTCAAAATGAGAGACGTTAAACTTATGACCCAGGCACGTTTTGCCAAACAGGGTGAAGCTTTGGCTGTTGTTGCACTTCCCCATACCTGGAATAACCTGGATGGACAGGATGGCGGAAATGATTACTGGCGTGGGATCGGGACATATGAGATCGATCTTCCGAATCCGACTGCAGGAAAGAAACAGTATATTGAACTGCAGGGAGCAAATCATGTGGCAACCGTGTACTGCAATGGACGTGAACTGGGTACACACAAAGGTGGATTTTCCACATTCCGTTATGAACTGACTCCGGCGATGAAAGCAGAAGGAAATGTTCTGACCGTAGCTGTTACCAATGGGGTGAGCGATATTTATCCCCAGACTGCTGACTTTACCTTCTATGGCGGTTTGTACCGTGATGTGAATTTTATTGAAGTAAATGATATACATTTTGACCTGTTAAAAGACGGTACCTCCGGCGTGTTTGTGACGCCCCACTGTACAGGAAAGACCCGTCTGGATCTGTTTCCGGTAAATGGGGACGGCGCTTTCATTTCTGTGGAACTCAAAGATGCAGAAGGAAACGTAGTTGGTGTTGGCGGAGCAGATGCAGAAACCCATACGAATATTATTATTGATGTAAAAGAACCTCATCTCTGGAACGGCATGGCAGATCCGTACTGCTACACCGCTGTTGCAAGTATCGTGAAAGATGAAGTTATTTTAGATACAGTAGAAGTAACGTATGGATACCGTTCTTTCCATGTTGATCCCAATACCGGTTTCTGGCTCAACGGCAAAAACGTGCCGCTGCGCGGTGTCAGCCGCCATCAGGACCGTCTGGACAAGGGCTGGGCAGTATCAAAAGAAGATCACGCAGAAGATATCGCACTGATCAGAGAACTGGGTGCAAATACCATTCGTCTTGCCCATTATCAGCATGATCAGTATTTCTACGATCTGTGTGATAAGACAGGTTTCGCACTCTGGGCAGAGATTCCGTTTATCTCCAAATTTATCCCCACAAAAGAGGCTTATGAAAACACCATCAGCCAGATGACAGAACTGGTTGCACAGAACTACAACCATCCGTCCATCTTCTTCTGGGGTATTGCAAATGAAATTCTGATCGGTGCAGACAATGAACCGCTGCGTAAAAACCTGAGAGATCTGAACGCGCTGGCAAAAACCATGGATCCGAGCCGTCTGACCACGATCGCAGAAGTTACCGCTACACCCATTGATTCTGAGCACGTATATATCACAGATATTGTAAGTTACAACCATTACTTCGGCTGGTACGGCGGAGATGTTGCACAGAATGGACCCTGGTTCGATAAGTTCCATGAAGCCAATCCGTCTGTTGCCCTTGGTGTATCGGAATATGGCGTGGAAAACATTGTGAAATGGCATTCCGCTGCACCGATGAATCACGATTACACAGAAGAATATGCAAGCTATTACCACCATGAAATGTTAAAAACATTTGCGGCCCGTCCATATCTGTGGAGTACACATGTATGGAACTGTTTTGATTTTGCCGCAGATGCCCGCAACGAAGGCGGTGTAGTAGGACGTAACAACAAAGGTCTTATCACTTATGACCGTAAACTGAAAAAAGATGCATTCTATATCTATAAAGCATACTGGAATCCGGAAAAAATGGTTTATGTGGCTGGCCGCCGTTTCACGGACCGTGCGCCGGAGGAGCGTAATATAACGGTATATACAAACTGTGATGAAGTAACACTGGTGGTGAACGGTGTGGAAGCAGAGACCAAAGCAGCAGTTGACCATGCGGTTGTATTCGAAAACGTGGCATTGCATGACGGTGCAAACACAGTTACTGCAAAAGCCGGTGAACTGGAAGATACCATCACATTAAACGGCGTTGCAGAGCATAATGCAGAATACACCCTTCCGGATATCGCAGAAGCGATGCAGGCAGGAAACTGGTTTGATGGCATCGCCGATGATTCCGACAGTGAAGAAATCGAAGTGATCGAAGGTTATTATTCCGTAGAAGATGTGTTGGGAGAACTTCTTTCCAACGAAGCGTGTTTCAAAACAGTGAAAGGATGGCTGATGAAACAGGGCAATCTGACCGTGGCTTCCATGCTGACCACACTTCGTGATATGATGGGATTTATGAAACTTCCGGATGCTACCAGTATCCTTGGTACAATGTCACAGAAAGATCTGGCACAGCTGAACCGTCAGCTCACAAAAATCAGAAAATAAATAAAAAAGGAGCAGCAGTATGGCAGAATTCGTAAAACTTAATCCGGAAGCGGTAAAAGAGATCCGCAAAATCAATCCGGCCCTGATCAGCTACAACGTAGAGATGACCGAGGTAACCGGCGGAACATTCTGGAAAGCATATACGCCGGAACAGATTGCCGGCAAAGAGGAAGTGCCGCCGCCGGACTTTTCCAAAGGACTTGCCGGTATGCACCAGTGGTATGATCCAATCGACACAACAAACCCAAGACTGATCAAACTTGCGAAGGCGCTGGGCCCTGTCTGGGTACGTGTCTCCGGTACATGGGCAACAAAAACATACTATGACTTTGACAACACAGGTGCAGTTCCGGAAGGATATCAGAACCGCCTTACCAGAGAACAGTGGATCAACTTATTAAACTTTGTCAAGGCAGTAGGAGGCAGATTACTGATCAGTGTTGCCAATTGCGAAGGCTTACATTCTGCAGGTGAACCCTGGAATCCAGCTCAGGCGGAATTAATCTTCAAATTAAGCGAAGAATATGGTGTGCCTGTTTCGGCAGTAGAATTTACAAATGAACCCAATATGATGGAAGGAACCGGTTTTCCGAAAGGATATACAGCAGTAGAATTCCGTCGTGATCAGGACATCTTCCACAAATGGGTCCGTGAGAATTATCCGGACGTGATCGTAGTCGGACCATCCACCTGCGATGGAACAGCATTAAAGGGCGATGACAAAGACAGTTCCGGCGGAGCAGGCATCGCTGATGTTATGACAAGCTGTACAACCGGTGATCTTCTGGATGGCTGCACAGAGCCTCTTGATGTATTCAGTTATCACTATTATAACGGCGTTTCTGAACGAATGCGGGCAATGTGTCCTGAAATGTTTACACCGGCAGAAGAAGCGACATCAGAAAGCTATATTGGTCTTGCCGGATTATGTGCAAGAGCATTTGCACCATACCGCGATAAATATTGTCCAGGCGGAGAAATGTGGGTAACAGAATCCGGTGATGCAGGTGCCGGCGGTCACACATGGGCTTCTACCTACCTTGAAGTTGTCCGTGAATTAAACGAATTTGGCGATTTTGCTGTTGCTACCAATGGCGTCATCTTCCATAACACGTTAGCATCTTCTGATTATGGCTATCTGAAACATGGTACTTTCGAGCCGCGCCCGAGCTACTTCGCGGCCCTTTTATGGAACCAGCTCATGGGACAGACCGTATACGCCTCCGGCGAAGAAATCCGCGAAGGTGCTCATGTGTACGCCCACTCCAGAAAGGATGAAATTCCTGTGATGGAAGGTGTCACAGAGCCGGCGGGTACCGTTGAGGTTGAACCGGGAAGCTGTACGTTCTTTGTATTATAATAAATACCGAAAAAGCAGGGTGCTGCAAAATAATATTGAAAGAGAGGAATGCGAAAAGGTATTCTTCTCTTTTTTTATGAAAAAATAAGGATATAAAATAAAGAAGGGACTGGAAAGAATTGCAATCTGCTAGTAAAATAAATAAGCAGAACAGAAGCAAAGCAGAAAAGAGGTAATAAAAGTATGACAAAAGTGGATATTATTTCCGGATTCTTAGGTGCCGGAAAGACTACATTTATAAAACAGCTGATCAATCAGGTATATGCAGGGGAAAAACTGGTCCTGATCGAAAACGAGTTTGGAGAGATCGGAATTGACGGCGGATTTTTAAAGGATGCAGGAATTGAAATTACCGAAATGAATTCCGGATGCATCTGCTGTACTCTGGTGGGTGATTTCAGCAAAGCGCTCCAGAAGGTGCTGGACGAATATCATCCGGATCGTGTTCTTATTGAGCCCTCCGGTGTGGGAAAGCTGTCTGATATTGTAAAAGCGATTGATGAGATGAAGGAAACTGCGGATATCGAGATTACCGGAAGAATCACGGTGGTAGACGGTAAAAAAGCAAAAGTATATATGAAAAACTTTGGAGAATTCTTCAAAGATCAGGTAGGACATGCATCTACGATCGTACTTAGCCGAACACAGATGATGAGCGATGAAAAAATCGAGGAGTGCGTACATCTGCTGCGCGGGGAAAATGCGGATGCCGCTATTATCTCTACTCCGTGGGAACAGCTGGATAAGGAGGCAATCGGGCGTGCGCTTGAACATGGTGCGGCTATGGAACGTATGATGGAAGAGGCACGTGCGCATCATCATGACCACGATCACCACCATGAACATGACCACGAATGCTGCGGTCACGATCATCACCATGAGCATGAATGCTGTGGACATGATCACCACCATGAACATAGTCATGAAGAGTGTGGCCACGATCATCACCATGAACATGACCATGAATGCTGCGGCCACGATCACCACCATGAACATGGACACGAATGCTGCGGACATGACCACCACCATGGACATCATCATGCAGACGAGGTCTTCACAAGCTGGGGTAAAGAAACCGCTCACAAATATACGGAGGAAGAACTTTCCTGTCTTCTGAAAATGCTTTCAGAAACACAGGATTACGGAACCGTTCTTCGCTCCAAAGGAATCATCGCCATGGCAGACGGCTCCTGGAAGCAGTTTGATCTGGTTCCGGAAGAATGCGAAGTGCGCGAGGGGCAGGCAGACTATACAGGCCGTGTCTGTGTTATCGGAACAGATCTGAAAGAAACAGAGCTGATGAAACTGTTTCATATATAATACCCTCCGGGTACGCTTAAATGCATGCCCTTGGGGGCAGTGTTTCATAAAGTATGAATGAAATTTGATTGGAAAGTAAAAAGAAGGTGCATATATGATTACTCCCGTATTTATCTGTACAGGATTTTTAGACAGTGGCAAGACCACTCTGGTAAAAGAAACACTGATGGAGCAGGAATGGATCCAACCGGGCCTGACGCTTCTGATCGTATGTGAAGAGGGAGAAGAAGCGTATTCAGAAGAGTATCTGAAAGAAAAAGATATGATTCTTCTTCCAGTAGAGGATTTCTCGGAACTGAACCCGGGATTTTTCAAAAACTGCGAACGCCACTACCGGCCGGCACAGGTCGTAATTGAATACAACGGTACGTGGAATCTGGAAGAACTGCTGATGATCAAATATCCGAGAAGCTGGCAGATTCAGGGTATCTATTCCACCGTAAACGGAGAAACGCTGGATATATATCTGAAAAATATGCGAAATATGCTGATGGAGCAGCTGACAGAATCCGAACTGATCGTGGTAAACCGCTGTGCAAAAGAGGTGGACCGTTCCGGTTTTCGCCGTGCGGTAAAAGTACAGAATCCAATGGCGCAGATCATTTTTGAAGATCCGGACGGACAGCTGATTCAGCCCTCCGAGGAAGATCTTCCCTATGATGTGAAAGGAAACGAGATTGTGATAGAAGATGAGGATTTCGGCATCTGGTATGTGGATGCATGCGATCATCCTCAATATTATATGGATAAAGATATCCTATTCAAAGCAAAAACTTTCCGTCCGAAAGGGATGAAAGAGGACATGTTTGTTCCGGGCAGAGAGATTATGACCTGCTGTGCCGATGATATACGTTTTTACGGTTATCCATGCAAAACAGAGAGAAAACTGAACATCGTCCCGGGAAAATGGGTACAGGTGCGTGCCCGCTTTTCTTATGAAGCGCTGACTCCTTATGGGGAAGAAGAACCGGTTTTATATCTGATCGAAATGGAAGCAGCTGAAAAGCCGGAACAGGAAGTCGTATATCTGGGATGATGTACGGTTCGATTTTTTCGGAGATACCGCATCCGGTATCTCCGTTTTCATTGCGATCATGAAAATGAGGAAAGAAAAATGAAAAGTAATCAGACGAAAAAATTGTGTATTGCAGGCATTTTGTGTGCAGCTGCCGTTGTGGGCAGTATGTTTTCGGTTCCGGTGTTTGGAAGCAGATGTGCGCCGGTTCAGCATATGGTAAATATTCTCTGCGCTGTTGTTCTGGGCCCGTGGTATGGTGTAGGTGTGGCCTTTGGCGCAAGCCTGATTCGTAATCTGCTGGGGCTTGGCAGCCTGATGGCTTTTCCGGGCAGTATGTTTGGGGCACTTTTATGCGGGATTGTATACTGGAAGACAAAAAATATTCCGTTCACATTGGCGGCAGAAGTTTTTGGAACTGCAATACTTGGCGGGCTGTGTGCATACCCTGTGGCAGTTTTGCTGATGGGCGTGGGTGCGGGCGATGTTGCTTTTTATGCATACATTATTCCGTTTCTCATTTCCACAGCAGGCGGTGCGGTCTTATCCGGTATGTTACTGGGAGCGCTGAAAAAGACCGGTGTTTTAAAGATGCTTGCGGCTGTATAAAAGATAAAGACCAGTAAAAAAATACAGGCGCATAGAAACAGTATATATAATAGAAGTTTTTCCGACAGAAAGGAGTTCATAATGCTGAAAGAAATGCTGGAAAATGTCAGAAAGACCGGTCCGCTGATACATAATATTACAAATTATGTGACGGCAAATGACTGTGCAAATGTGCTGCTTGCCTGCGGAGGTTCACCGATTATGGCGGACGACCCGGACGAGGCAGAAGAGATTACAGCACTTTGCAGCGGTCTCAACATCAATATCGGGACTTTGAATCAGAGAACGATACCGGCTATGCACAGAGCAGGCAAAAAAGCAAATGAACTGGGGCATCCGGTGGTGCTCGACCCGGTTGGGGCAGGGGCATCGGCGCTTCGGACGAAAACAGCCCGGGAATTAATGGAAAATATAAGGTTTACGGTTATTCGGGGAAATATTTCTGAAATTAAGACACTGGCGCTGGGCGGCGGTACGACACGGGGTGTGGATGCGGATCTTGCGGATTCAGTAACAGAGGAAAATCTTCCGGATGCAGCGGCGTTTGCAAAAGCATATGCAAAGAAAACGGGAGCAGTGATTGCCATTACCGGAGCCATTGACCTTGTGGCAGATGCAGAGAAAGCCTTCTGCATATTCAACGGACACCCCATGATGAGCAGTGTGACAGGAACCGGGTGCCAGCTGTCTGCAGTAACAGCCGCATATATTGCCGCTAATCCGGCTAATCCGCTGGAAGCTGCGGCGGCAGCAGTCTGCGCCATGGGAATCTGCGGTGAAAAAGCGTATCAGAGATTAAGCTGCCAGGATGGAAATGGGACTTATCGCAATTATATTATAGATGCGATTTACCGCCTCGATGGGGCAGAACTGGAACGCTGTGCAAAATACCGTCTTATATAAAAATTGATACAGAGATAACTGGAAAACCGGATGTGTAAAGTTTTCAGCGAATATGTGGATTAATTCCGCAAAATCTCTGTTCCATGTGAATGAAAATGTGAAAAATACAAATACAGAATCAGAGGAAATTATCATGAAATGTAAGTCAGAAACAATGCGTCTCTATGCGGTTACCGACCGTGCATGGACAGGAAAACAAACATTAATGGAGCAGGTGGAGGCAGCAATTCGCGGCGGAGCAACCTGCATTCAGCTGAGGGAAAAAGATCTGGATGAAGAACATTTTTTAGCGGAAGCGCTGGAAATGAGAAAACTCTGTACCCGTTATGGCGTGCCTTTTATTATCAATGACAATGTGGAAATTGCCATGAAATGCGGGGCAGACGGTGTCCATGTGGGGCAGAAGGACATGGAGGCAGGAAATGTCCGTGCACTTGTTGGCGATGCTATGCTGATCGGCGTGTCGGCAAAGACCGTAGAACAGGCTTTGGCGGCAGAAAAAGCCGGCGCTGACTACCTTGGCGTGGGGGCTGTTTTTGCCACCAGCACAAAACCGGATGCCAGTGAAGTATCCCATCAGGTATTGCGAGAAATCTGTGAGACGGTGTCCATACCGGTTGTTGCCATCGGAGGCATTAACAAATCAAACATGATGCAGCTGAAAGGATCCGGTGTGGACGGAGTTGCTTTGGTATCTGCTGTTTTTGCTGCGGAAGATATAGAAGCAGAATGCAGAACACTGCATGCGCTTTCAGAGAAAATGATACAGTAATCTTTTGATACCAACATCATTTTTTGCGTATCTGCGAGAACAGAACAATCTTCTTCGGCAAAAAAAATGGACGATGTAATTTATGCTGGAAAATGTACAGCAGGACGGAAAAATACAAACTGAAGAAACAGGAGATAAAAAATGAAGGAAAATGTGGCGAATAAGAAAATAAGGGAATCCGTAAAATATTACCTTGGACGATTTCGTCAGGATGCGGGCAGTCTGGCAAAATGGCTCTTTTTTGCAGTTCTTGTGGGAACGGTTGTGGGCGGAGTCAGCAGTCTGTTTTCTCAGGCACTGACGTTTGTGACGGATTGTCGGGAAACGTACAGCTGGCTTTTTTATCTGCTTCCCGTATCAGGTCTGTGTATTGTGTTTCTTTATGAAAAATTTGGAAAAGGAGACGGAGGAACCAATCAGGTATTTTCTACGGTGCGTTCCCGGGATGAAGTGCTGCTTCGGTCGGCGCCGCTGATTTTTGTTTCCACGGCATTGACTCATCTGACAGGCGGTTCTGCGGGGCGTGAAGGCGCAGCCATACAGCTGGGGGGGAGTATTGCCAATCAGCTTGGCCGCTGGATGCATCTGGATGAGGAGGACAGGCATGTGATTGTCATGTGCGGCATGAGTGCGGCTTTTGCGGCTCTGTTTGGCACTCCGATGGCAGCAGCAGTATTTTCACTGGAAGTAGTCAGTGTGGGGGTAATGTATTATACGGCATTGATGCCCTGTATGATCTCGGCATTGATCGCTGCCGGATTTGCAGTAAACCTTGGAATTCATCCGGAGGCATTTCACGTGGCGGACATTCCGGATTTTACTCTTGAAACCGGTTTGAAAATGGGCATTATAGCAATCGGATGCGCTGCAGTCAGTATGGCTTTCTGTGTGGCGTTAAAAATGGTTGGAAAGCTGTATTCCAGATGGCTGAAAAATAAATACATACGTGTGGCTGCAGCGTCTGCATTGATTATAGGGATCACTGTTCTGCTGCAGACCACAGACTATATGGGTGCCGGTGCTGGTCTGATCGCAAAGGCAATCGAACATGGAGAGGCGAGGCCGCTGGACTTTTTCTGGAAACTGGTGCTGACGGCGCTGACCATGAAAGCCGGTTTTAAAGGAGGGGAGATTGTTCCTTCTTTCTGTATCGGTGCCACATTTGGCTGTGTGTTTGGTCAGCTGCTGCACATTTCACCGTCTGTCTGTGCGGCAGCCGGTATGGTGGCCATGTTCTGCGGTGTGACCAACTGTCCGATTACATCCATACTGATTGCATTTGAACTGTTTGGATTTGAAGGCGTGTCATTTTATGTGATTGCCGTGGCGATCAGTTATGCGGTTTCCGGATATTATAGTCTGTACAAGGATCAGACCATTGTTTATTCCAAATATAAGGCAAAATATGTGAATCAGAAAACCCGGTCATAGAGGAGCGGATTCTTTGACGTTCAGAATTAACAGTAGGATTTTTTTGTTATTATCTTGACAATTTTTTGTGGTTGCTATATTTTGTAAATTGTATTAGTTTAAAATTAGAAAACTAAATAATGGAAGAGGAGAAGAAAATTATGAAGGCAATCAAAAAGATGGCAGCTCTTCTGGTTGCAATGGTGTTGTGCGTAAGCATGATGACGGTACCTGCTTTTGCAGCATCATTAACTCAGGATGGACTGGAAATTACCATGGTTACTGATAAAACAGAGTATACAGAAGATGAACAGATCGTAGCAGTTCTGTCCGTGAAAAATACAAATGATTTTGCTGTAACCAATGTATCCCTGAACCATTTTGTTCCGGAAGGATACAGACATGCAGAAGGCTCTGATGCAGTAAAAGCAATCGCTGTAGTAGAGGCTGGTGAAACAGTTTCTGTTACTGCAATCTATGAAAAAGATGTAGTTGTGGTTACTCCGACTGCTACCCCGACCGCTACTCCGACAGCCACACCGACTCCGGTTGTTCAGAAAACGACAACAGTTAAAACCGGTGATGAGTCTAATGGGGCTCTCTGGATCGCGTTAATGGCAGTTGCTATGGTTGGAGCTGCAGCAGTGGCAGCACTGAAAACCAAAAAAGGCAAAAGCATTATGTCTTTATTCCTGTGTGTTGCAATGGTAGGTGCAACAGTTGCCGGTACAGCAGCAGTGGCAAATGCGGCAGAAAGCAAATCAGCAGATATCTCAACGGTAGTTACCGTAAACGGTGCAGAAATCACTGTTAATGCAAAAGTATACTATGATTATGAAGCACCGGCAGCAGAAGTTACAGAAGGAACTCTTTCCGGAAAAGTATTAAAAGCATCTGACAGAACTACACCGATTGCAAATGCAGCTGTAGTGATCACTGTGGAAGGCGGCGAAAATGTTACCGTTATTACAGACAGTGAAGGTAACTATTCTGCAGCCGTTGCAACAGGTACACATTCCGTAAGTGTTTCTGCCGATGGTTACATGACTGTTGATTCCAGCGTAACGATTGAAGAAGGATTGGTTACATATGAGAACTTCTTCCTGGTTGAAGGTCAGGAGGATGAAAATGGTATCGCAAGCGGTACAATCATCAATGCATTGACCGGAGAAGGTCTGGAAGGTGTTACACTTCAGATCAGATCTGGCTGGAACAACACAGAAAGCGGTGAAGTAACTGCAACCGCTGCGACAGATGCGGCTGGAGCGTATTCCGTAGAACTTCCGCTTGGAAACTACACAGTTTATGCAACAAAAGACGGATTTATTGCAACTTCTATCAATATCGTTGTTCAGTCAGGTACGACTGGAAACCAGAACGGTTCTATGACACCGATACTTTCCGGTGATGAATACAGAATCGTATTGACCTGGGGCGAAAATCCGAGAGATATTGACTCTCATATGATAGGAACCAAAGCGGATGGAAGCAGTTTCCATGTATACTATGCAGACAAAAATGCTTATGATGGCGATGTAAGAATCTGTAATCTGGACGTTGATGATACAAGCAGCTACGGACCGGAAACAGTTACTTTAAAAACAAATACTGCTAATCCATATTACTACTATGTATACAAATATTCCGGTACAGGAGACCTTGCAGCTTCCGGTGCACAGGTAAAAGTATATCAGGGAGATGCGCTTATTGCTTCCTTCAATGTGCCGACCGATCAGGGAAGCGGACGATACTGGAATGTATTTGCAATTGTAAACGGACAGCTGGTTATCAATAACCAAGTTACCAGTTATGTAGATAAATCTTACGTTGGTTCCGTATCAATCAGCACAATGACTCTGATGAGCGCAGGAACTGTGATGAAAGATGCAGGTGTGAAAGATGTTGTTGAAGAAACAGTAGAAACACCGGTAGAGGAAACACCAGTAGAGACAGAAGCAACGGTAGAAACACCGGAAGTAGAAGTTCCGGTAGAAGAAACTGTAGAAGAAGCAGTAGAAGTACCGGTTGAAGAAGTGGTAGAAACACCGGTTGAAGAGACTGCAGCAGAGGATGAGGAAGAAGTTCAGACAGAAGAGACTGCGGAAACACAGACAGAAGCAGCTGAATAAAGAGAGTCTGAACGGATCAATTGAATAGAAATAAAATAACGGACGTTTCCGATCAGGAGACGTCCGATTTTTTTTGAAATCAAATTATCAGTGGAATGATTTCATGGCCTTGAAACCAAATGAATTTAGCTTAATTTTTTTATGCTGTAATTTCCGGTGCTTGCCTGAAGCGCATTTTTGATTGTACCAAAGGATGCAAGTGCTGTTAATAAATAGCCGGAAACCAGATTTCCGTAATAGGCAGCAGTCAGATTGGATTCAGAGATCAAATCTCCGATGCTGCGGAAGCATTCAAAGAATGTGACACCATAGTCCTTGTAGACACTGTAAGCATCCCACGCCCAGGCGATTTTGTTGGCAAAGAAAATCATGATGATCATAATGATGACAGAGCCGATAACACCCTTTTTGTCCAGGCTGCCGCCCAGCATTTCATAACCTTTCATTGCACAGATTCCGGTTACGGCACCGGCGATTCCTGCGATATATCCCAGATTGTAGATCAGGACCCATAATGCACACCCGATCAGTGAACCTAAAAGTGCTCCGACGAGACCGCCCAGAAGATTACTCTTTTTGGAGAGAATATCCTGCTGCTGGTTGCGAAGGGATTCTTCAATCGTCTGGGAACAGCTGCTGCACAGATAGTGATGTGTGCCGTTGACCTCGTAACAGGAAATCTGTTCTGCTGTAGTGCCGCAGGTCTGACATCCGGAAGTGTAACGGCCGGTGATCAGATAATTGATGATCGGTTCCACGATCGTATTTACCGTGACAGGCATTTTTTTCAGTAAGCCAGGTACTGCATAATACAGTTTTGCATGGTGCGGATACACGACAACCTCGGTAAGCGGTTTAACGGATTCTTTGTGCTTTTCCAGATAGGCTTTCAGATTCTGATTGTCAGGATCGTTTGCGGAAGACGCATTGATGGTGATCAGATAACGGTTGTTGATCAGTTCCAGCATAATATAAAACCCCTTATAATAGCCGGAAAGATATTTTTTGTAGTCAGTCAGACATCCACCAAGTATTTCCTTACGTATTTTTTCATTAAACATTTATTTTCCTCCTCATA
>JAXJSH010000100.1:0-41004 GCA_036310185.1 Lachnospiraceae bacterium
AAGGCAGATGCTCTCCCAGCTGAGCTAAGATCCCATAAGCTTTTTGTTTTTGTCACTCTCTCGACCTGACTTCGTTATTATAACAACATATTACTACAATTGTCAACACCTTTTTTTAAAAATTTTTCAATTTTTTTCAAACAATTTATTCAATTCCAAAAAAGGCCGTTTTTACAGGCTTCCGGCAGCCTTTCCCGGATGGAAATGGCAAGAACTGCCTGACTGGTGCTGCCTTCCTCCTGTGCTTCACTATAGTGTCTTTTACTATAATCAATTTTTCGGCAAATGGCAAGCAACAAATCGTGTCTCTGACAGCCTTGCAGAAATTCATTTTCTGTTTTTGTGCATTTTTCAATTCTGCACTTTTTTCAAATAAAAATCCCTCAAACGCCAGAATGTTTTGCCTGACGTCTGAAGGATTTTTTATGAAATACATATTATACAATTATTTCTTTTTTATTTGAAATAAGCCACACCGGATTCAAAAATCTTCAGATCCTGTTCTCCATAAATGTTGATTGCCACACCATCGCCGCGGCGTTCGGAGTGCGCCATTTTACCAAGCACTCTTCCGTCCGGGCTGGTAATACCCTCTACGGATGCATAGGAGCCGTTTACATTCCATTCACCGTCATCGGTAATATTGCCTTCCAGATCACAGTATCTGGTTGCTACCTGGCCGTTTGTGAACAGTTTTGCCAGCACATCCGCCGGAGCTACGAAACGGCCTTCCCCGTGGGATGCCGGGTTACAGTATACACCGCCCAGTTCTGCCTGTGCCAGCCACGGGGACTTGTTGCTGCATACTTTTGTGTAAACCATTTTTGAAATATGGCGTCCGATGGTATTGTAGGTCAGGGTCGGTGAATCCGGAGTCTGACCGGTGATCTCACCGTTCGGTACAAGGCCAAGTTTGATCAGAGCCTGGAAACCGTTACAGATACCAAGTGCCAGACCGTCACGTTCATTTAAGAGACGCATAACGGCATCTTTGATCTTCGCATTCTGGAATGCGGTTGCAAAGAATTTTGCAGAACCATCCGGTTCATCACCTGCGGAAAATCCGCCTGGGAACATGATAATCTGAGCCTGATCAATTGCGTTTTCAAATACGGATACAGAATCGCGGATGTCTGCTGCATCCAGGTTCTTGAATACTTTTGTGATAACCTTTGCACCTGCGCGTTCGAACGCTTTTTTGCTGTCGTACTCACAGTTTGTACCCGGGAATACCGGGATAAATACGGTCGGCTGAGCCAGTTTGTGGCTGCAGATATGGATCTTGTCTGCAGTAAAGAGACCGGTCTCATTGTTCCATGTACCGCCGGATACTTCTTCTTTATCAGCTGCAAAGAAGTAAGAAGTAGGACCGTCTTCCGGGTGCTGTACAGACTTGAATACTTTTTCAAGCGTACCTTTCCATGCTTTTTCTGCTTCATCAAGTGTGATTGTCACATCTTTATATTCAAATACACCCTTGTCGGTTACTTCGCCGATCACGGTGTAGGTGCAGGCCAGTTCACCTGTTTTTCCATCCGGAACTTCACATACAATATCGCCAAATGCCGGTGAGAACAGATCTCTCTCATCTACATTGTGCTCAATCTTCACGCCCATACCGTTACCGAATGCCATTTTGCTGACTGCCGGTACGATACCCTTGCGGTCCAGAGCGTACGCAGAAATTACTCTTCCAGCCTGAATATCCGCATGCAGTCTTCCATACAGATCCATCAGTTCTGCATATTTCGGCAGATCGTATTCGTCTTTCGGCATACGGATCCATACCAGTTTGCTGCCTGCTTTTTTCAGTTCCGGAGTGATGATATCCTGCTGTTTTGCCACGTCCACTGCAAAAGAAACCAGTGTCGGCGGTACGTCGATATCATTGAAGGTACCGGACATACTGTCTTTACCGCCGATGGACGGAAGGCCGAATCCAAGCTGTGCGGAGTATGCACCCAGAAGCGCTGCAAAGGGCTGGCTCCATCTGGACGGATCTTCTGTCATTCTGCGGAAGTATTCCTGGAATGTGAAACGGATCTTGCTGTAATCACCGCCGGATGCCACGATTCTTGCCACCGATTCGGTCACTGCGTAAACAGCTCCGTGATACGGGCTCCAGCTGGACAGATACGGATCAAAACCATAACTCATCATAGTTACTGTGTTGGTCTTTCCATTCTGAACCGGAACTTTTGCCACCATAGCCTGTGTCTCGGTCAGCTGATATTTTCCGCCGTACGGCATGAATACGCTGCCTGCACCGATGGAACCGTCAAACATTTCCACAAGACCCTTCTGAGAACACTCATTCAGATCAGCCAGTGCAGAAAGCCATTTTTCTTTTACATCGCCAACTTCTTCCACACGTTTCAGCACAGTGTCTTCTCTGTTCGGGATATCCACTGCAACGGTCGTCTCCTGATGTGCACCGTTTGTATCAAGGAATGCACGGGAGATATTTACGATTTCTTTTCCTCTCCACTCGAGTACAAGTCTCGGCTCTTCTGTTACGACTGCTACTTCGATGGCTTCCAGGTTTTCTTCTTTTGCATAAGCCAGGAACTGTTCCACATCTTTCGGGTCAACAACGACTGCCATACGTTCCTGAGATTCGGAAATGGCGATTTCGGTTCCGTCAAGACCTGCATATTTTTTCGGAACTTTGTCCAGATTTACACGAAGACCGGCTGCCAGCTCTCCGATTGCCACGGATACACCGCCTGCACCAAAGTCGTTGCATTTTTTGATGATTT
Source organism: Lachnospiraceae bacterium (assembly GCA_036310185.1). Lineage (GTDB taxonomy): Bacteria > Bacillota > Clostridia > Lachnospirales > Lachnospiraceae > JALENY01. The sequence goes on from JAXJSH010000100.1 coordinate 2,760, forward strand.
TACTTACTTCTTCACGACGGAACATACGCTGAATCTTACGTTCGGTCGGAGCGTTACCTTTCTGTACCTCAGCACCACATACTTCGATGGAAGCTTCTGTGTGTACTTTTGAAGAACCGGTTGCACCGCCGATACCGTCACGTCCGGTACGTCCGCCAAGCAGGATGATGATATCGCCCGGATCGGAGTTTTCACGGATAACAGCACGTCTCGGAGCAGCACCCATAACGGCACCGATCTCCATACGTTTTGCCACGTAGTTCGGATGATAGATTTCTTTTACATAGCCGGTTGCCAGACCGATCTGGTTACCGTATGAGCTGTAGCCATGGGCAGCTTCACGCACCAGTTTTTTCTGGGGAAGTTTGCCTTTCATGGTATCTTTTACGGATACGGTCGGATCTGCAGCACCGGTTACACGCATTGCCTGATATACATAAGTACGTCCTGAAAGCGGATCACGGATCGCACCGCCAAGACAGGTGGCAGCACCACCGAACGGTTCGATTTCGGTCGGATGGTTGTGGGTCTCGTTTTTGAAGTTGATCAGCCACTCTTCTTCCACACCATCAACATCAACCGGAACCACGATACTGCATGCATTGATCTCGTCGGATTCTTCCTGGTCTGCCAGTTTTCCTTCTTTTTTCAGTTTTCTCATAGCCATCAGAGCCAGATCCATCAGACAGATGAATTTGTCATCACGGCCTTTGAAAATCTCTTTATGGTCTGCCACATACTGCTCATATGTTTTTACGATGGGCTCTTTGTAGTCACCTTCACCGAAAGACACTTCTTTCAGCTCAGTGGAAAATGTGGTATGACGGCAGTGATCAGACCAGTACGTATCAAGAACGCGGATCTCTGTCATGGACGGATCACGTTTTTCTTCATTTTTATAATAAGTCTGAATATGCAGGAAATCTTTGAATGTCATAGCCAGATTCAGAGAATCATACAGTTCTTTCAGTTTGTCTTCTGCCATATTGGAAAAGCCGTCAAAAATCATAACGTCAGCCGGTTCTTCAAATTCCATTACGAGGGTTTCCGGTTTTACCAGATCGGTCTCACGGGAATCCACCGGGTTGATGCAGTGATGTTTGATCGCTTCAAACTCTTCATCGGTAATATCGCCCTCGATTACATAAGTAGTCGCAGAACGGATAATCGGTTTTTCATCTTCTTTTAAAAACTGTACACACTGAACAGCAGAATCGGCTCTCTGGTCAAACTGACCTGGCAGGAACTCTACGGAAAAGGTTCTTGCACCTTCTGCCATCGGAAGTTCTTCTAAATAAAGGTCATCTACCGGCGGTTCTGAAAATACAGTCTTGCATGCCTGTTCAAATATTTCATCGGAAATATTCTCAACATCATAACGGATCAGTACACGAACTGCGGTTACGGATCTGATTCCGAGATAGCTGCCGATCTCATGTTTTAAACCTTTTGCAGCTACTGCAAATTCCGCTTTTTTTTCAGCATAAACGCGTCTTACATTGCTCATCTTTGGCTCTCCTTTTTTATAAAAAATGTTTTCAGTTGCACCTTTTACAGGTTTAGTATATCATAAGATTTACCATTAGTAAAATTAATATAGCTAATATGATTAATTAGTTTATTTAATAAATATTATAAGTATGCATGACTATCAGGGGGTATTTATGGATATCAATTATGAACTGTACAAAGTTTTTTATCAGGTGGCATCGACCTTAAGTTTTTCCAGAGCTTCCCACCAGCTGTATATTTCCCAGTCCGCAGTCAGCCAGTCCATCAAATCGCTGGAACAGAAGCTGGGACATCCGCTTTTTATCCGAAGCACAAAGAAAGTATCTCTGACCCCAGAGGGTGAGACGCTTTTCCGGTCCATTACACCGGCTATCCACATGATCCAGAGTGTGGAATCCAAGCTAAAAGGCGGGGACAATATGGACGGCCAGCTCTGTATTGCTGCCAGCGATACGATCTGCCGCTATTTTCTGCTGCCGTATCTGAATCGTTTTCATACAGAATATCCGGGCGTTCATATCAAGATCATAAACCAGACTTCCAGAGAATGCCTCGAGCTTCTGGAACGAGGAGAAGCAGATCTGACTGTAGTGAATTCCCCCGTGGAAATCCGCAGAAAGACAATTCGATCAAAGACCATCCATACATTCCAGGATGTCTTTGTTGTAAACAACAAATATTTTCCCATTCAGGGGCATACCATCGCCCTGCAGCAGCTTCCGGATGTTCCCCTTATCATGCTGGAACAGCAGACCTCCAGCAGTCAGTTTCTTTTGCAGCAGTTTGAGAAAATGGGTTATGGTCTGATGCCGGAGATTGAATTGACCAGCAATGACCTGGTCATTGACATGGCAGCCATCGGCCTTGGAATCGGTCTGGTTCCGGATTATATGATCAGCAAAAATCCGACAGAGCTGTCCGTCTGTCAGCTGGATAAGCCGCTGCCCGAGCGAAAGCTGATTCTTGCCTCACGAAAACAGACCGCTTCATCGGATATACTGGAGGCTTTTTCCGATTATTTCGTCTAACAAAAAGACAGGAGCGTCAAACGCCCCTGTCCTGCTCTCCTGATCGATATCCGCAAATACAAAATTGTTATACGGCTGCAATTACTTCCACTTCGCACAGTACGTTCTTCGGTAAAGTCTTTACTGCTACGCAGGAACGAGCCGGTTTGTTTACAAAGTATTTTCCATATACTTCATTGAAGGCTGCAAAATCGCCCATATCAGCCAGGAAACAGGTCGTTTTGATCGCTTTTTCAAAGCTGGAGCCTGCTGCTTCCAGTACCGCACCCAGATTTTTCATTACCTGCTCAGCCTGTGCTTCGATGCCTTCTGTTTCGATATTTCCGGTAGCCGGGTTAATCGGAATCTGACCGGATGTAAATAAAATACCATTGTAGATGACTGCCTGAGAATATGGTCCGATCGCTGCCGGTGCTTTATCTGTTGATACTACGTTCATAATTTTTCTCCTCTCTTCTTACCGCTTTTTCTTTTTATTTCCTGAAATTAGGATGTTGGGGTCAAAAGGTATTCTGACCCCTTGATATCTGCGGATTACTCCGCATTTTAATAATAAATTATACTCACGATGGCCCCTGTACGTCAAGATTATTCTAAATCGATACACAGCAATTTACTGATGCAGGCGCCGAATGATCCGACATACAATATCTTTCTGTATCACCAGCGGTTTTTTATGGGAAAAGAATATAATTCCATCAGTCGGAGACTCTATTTTTGCTTTGACCGTTCCCTCATAAGGATCCAGCACTTCTGCAAGCACATCACCCCGGTGCACTTCCTCTCCCGGGAAATGATATCTGCGCAGGATTCCAGCCTCGTCCGCATGAACGGTGGTAAGTTCATCTTCATATATAACGCTTGCTATGTATCCGCTGTGGCTGTTATACCGGAGAATGCCCATTCTGGTCAGGAAGCGCAAAACTGCCGAAACCGCCATTTGTGCAGACTGTTCATCAATATTGTCCGTTTCCTTCGTATAAACAGAAAATGCATTTGTCTCCCACAACTGCCAGTTATAATTCAAAGTGGTCGTATCGATTGGTCTTGGTTTTCGAATCACTACATAGGGAAGTCCAAAAAGATTTGCCAGACTTGGATTATGGTAACCTGTCTTCATCATACGCACATGAGGCACAAAATCGCCTGGCATGTAAAAGCTGGCAAACTGGATACCATAGCTGTAGCCTTTGGCCTTCTCAAAAACCCCAGCTGCAATTCTCTGCGTTGTTTCACCCTGATTGTACCCCGGGAACATACGGTTTATGTCTGTATTATCCACCGCCCAGAACCGTTTCTCAATATTCATAGAATACTGATTTACAGATGGAATGACCAGAATCTCCTGGTTACCTGCAATAGCCCCCCGCTGCTCCAGTTCTTTCAGAACCTTAATCAGCTGAGAACATATATACAGCTGCTGTATCTCATTACCTCGAATTGCGCCTACGATACAGGCTGCTTTTTCACCGCTTCCAAAACGATAACCGGTCACACGAAGTTCATCGCGGTAAGGCGCTTTTAAAGAATATATCGTTTCTTTTAACATATTGTCACACCTCCCAGCACTCTTGAAATCAGCGTCCCGTGATATACGATCGGATATTCCCGCAGGGTAAATATGGTCCCTGTCATCGGAGCCACAACCCGATGTTCCACAAGTCCGGTCAGCGGATTTAAAATATCTCCGATATGCTCTCCTTCTTTCACGGACTGCCAGATTGACACCCGCGGTACAAAAATTCCGGAGGCATCCGCATTCACATAGCCTACCTCTCTATCCTGTGATACAATCGGTTCACGAACCGGATTTACCGGACCATCCCAGATCCCCATCTCATGCATCAGATTAAAAATCCCGTCGACCAGCTGATAACAGTAGGATTTTGTAATTCGCATACCAACGCCCATTTCAACAACCAGCGTGGGCACCCCCATCATATTCAGACTGTGGGCAAGTGTGGATTCAAGTACCGTAGCGGAAGCATGTACCCAGACAAAATCAACATTTATCATTTTTGCATATGGAACCAGTTTCTCTGCCGTATCATCACTGATACGGACCTGGGGCATTTCCCGCAGGAAAATATTGCTGGCATGAATATCCACACACATATCGGCACCTATGATATCATCCATAATTTCTGATGCAATATATTCCGTAAAATTGCCCTCTGAAGATCCCGGAAAAATCCGGTTCATATCCAGATCCACCATGGGGATTCCACGTGTAATAGAATCAATTCCAAGCGGATTCATAGCCGGATAAATATCCACAATTCCTTTCAGACAATCCATGTTTTCCCGGATAATCCGATTGACTTCGTAACAGACAAACTGTCCTTCCAGTTCATCTCCATGTGTTCCGGTCACCAGTGCAATTCTTTTCTCATGTCCTGTTTTATTTATCGGTTCAATCCGGTTTTTCTGAATCATAAGCTGTTCATCAACCGGCAGATCCACCGATGCTATTGTCTCAACCATTATTTTCTCCATTTCTCCATACATTTATGGCTTTCTATTCTCCGTTTTCTCAAACATCTCTCCAGATGCTGTTTTCCCCTGTTCTCAGTATTTTTCTTTTACCAGCTTTCCTCCGGCCGGCCCTGCTTTTTAATCAATCTCTTCTACATGTACCAGCACCTCCTGATGCTGTGTGGTCGGTCCATAGAAGCGTCCCCTGTCTACTACGCAGTCTTCATAATCTCTTCCATGGGCGATTTTGATATAGTAATCATCCACATGCAGATTATTGGTCGGGTCCAGGCCATACCAGCCATGGTTGTAATAAATTTCCACCCACGCATGGGTAGCCCCTTCTCCGATCATCATTCCAACCACATAACGGGCCGGAATTCTTCCAAATCTGCACAACGCGATCAGAATATGCGCATAGTCCTGACACACACCTTTTCCCAGACGAATGGCCTCTGCTGCTGTCGTATCAATATTCGTCACTCCGGGAACATATTCAAAATGCTCATACAGATAATTCATCATGAAAACTGCCCTTTGAAGTTCATCTCCCTTCAAAGGGCCCATTTTCCGATATAATTCCACCACTTCCGGTTCATGTTTGGTGAATTTGGACGGGTATTTAAAAATAGGATGAAGCGCCTCTTTTTGAAGTACCATTGATTCCACTTCAGCCACACCGCGAACCTCATACTCAAATTCACTGTGATAATCATGATAATACCCAACATATCGGTGATTTCCGAAGCCGTCCACGGTCTCATTCAATGAATCAGCCGGTTTCACATATCGGCTTTCAATCTGTATTTTCTGTGCCTGCGTATCCACAGGCACGCAACGGACTGCATAACTGTGACGGCATACCGGAGGATCAAACCGCATGGTAGTACGATATTGAAATTTCAGCTTTCGCAACTATATCACCTCAACAATTCCTCCAAGACAGGTCAGAGCTTCGTGATAGTTTTCCGTCCAGTTTTCTTTTTTGTTTATGATATCAGCCAATGCATCCAGATTATCTATATTGATACGAAGCTGTGTCCTGTTTACCCGGTTTAACATTTTCGAATATTCCTTCTCAATATCCTGAAGACGATATTCCAGCCGCAGATACAGATCCAGCCGCTCCAGATATTTTCCTGTCTTCATAATATTTCTGCATTCTTCATTTTCCACATAATCATCTACACAACCCCAGAATGCAAAAAGGTCATCAATCACGGGCTGTAATGCAAAAATCGGCATATTGGCATATTGTGCTTCATCAAAACCATCCAGCGCCATCTGTATGTAAGCAAGCACGTAGCTGCTCAGTTCATCACGCAAAACGATGGCGTCATCATAAGCCCTCTCCATATTTGAGACCATGGAGTCCGGATTGCTTCGGTCAAAAAGGTACCGGAACACAAAATCCTGCTGATCTTCATATTTGTCCGGAATGGACAAACGTTCACAATATTCTCTGAAATCCAGTATATTGTTTCCGTTTTCCTGATCCGCATCATCCAGCATATGATCATATACACGGAAAAACTTCCGCAATGTTGTAAACACCCGCTCTGTATAACGTCCAAGCCAGAACAGGTTATTCGCTTTATCTACTGAGATAATACCCATGTATCCTTGAAACCTCCTCCCTGAGACGAATTCACCACAAAAGAATCTGCTTTTCGTGAAAAACGGGTCAGGCCGCTGGCCCATACTTTTGTGGATTCTCCGCTTAAAACAAACGCCCGCAGATCCGCTTTTCTCGGAACGCGGTCTTCTCCTTCTATAATATCCAGATCCAGAAAATCAATCACTTCCTGGGCAATAAAACGTCTGGATTCGTTCGTAATCAGCTGTTTCATATCATTCAGCTCTTCCTTTGTCAGATCCCGGCCGAATATGACACCGTAACCTCCGGCTTCCGCCACATCCTTGACTACCAGTTTTTCCAGATTGTCCAGTACATACTTTCGATCTTCTTCATAAAACGGAAGGTAAGTGGGCGCATTTTTCAGTATGGGCTCCTCATTCAGATAGTACCGGATCATCTTCGGCACAAAATAATAAATTCCCTTGTCATCTGCCACCCCATTGCCCGGTGCATTGACAATTGCCACATTTCCGGCCCGGTAGGCATCCATAATATTCGGGACACCGATCAGTGATTCACTGTTAAATGTCATCGGATCCAGATATTCATCGGAAATTCTGCGGTAGATCACACCCACACGCATCTTTTCCCCTTTGTAATCCCGATAATACAGTACGTTTTCCTCTACAAACAGATCACTGCACATGGCCAGCACACATCCGCTTCTTTCTGCCAGATAGGAATGCTCAAAATAGGCTGCATTGTAACGGCCCGGTGTCATAATGACAGGAATCCCGCCGCAGTTGACATGTTCCAGTGTATCCCGAAGCAGTTTGTGATAATTGCGGTTGTCAATAATGTGGTTGTTCTGATACGTCTGCGGTGAAGCTCTTCGGCACAGTTCCCGTGCGATCAGCGGATAGGACGCTCCGGAAGGAATACGCAGGTTATCCTCCAGGATATACCAGGAACCATCTTTCGCCTGTACCAGATCAATTCCGGAAATATGGCTGAATACCCCTTTGGGCGGTACCATGCCTTCACATTCCGGCAGATATCCGGAGGAAGAAAATACAAAATCTTCCGGTATCACACCATCCTTTATGATCTTTTTGTCTGTGTATACATCTTTCAAAAACAGATTCAGGGCATCCACGCGCTGAATCAGCCCCTTTTCAAGAGGAATATACTCCTCATGTGATATGATTCTCGGCAAAGGATCAAAGGGAAAAAGCTGTTCTTTGAAAATATTATTTTTGTAAATACCGAATTTCACACCATAGCGAGCTAACATTTTGTTAATCTCGTCTGTTCGCTCAATCAATTGCTTCATAAATCCACCCCTCTTCCCATAAATTCCCGTTATTCGGTACAAGCTTAAAACTGTACATTTCTTTCCGATTCGGGAATATTTATATAATCAAAAAAGGCGCCCTGAAAAGGACGCCTTTGTCGATGTAACTATACTACATCTGTTTTATTATCTTTGTCAATCAATATTTTCAAAAGTTTGATTTAATACTGTTTTTTAAAATATATTAACTGAATCACACAGCTTCTAAATCTGTTCCACTTGCTTTCTTTTCAAGCATCACTTTTATAATGTCTGCAATATGGGCGCCCGCTTCAACGGGAATTGTACCATTTTTATGTATGTTCGATACTACCGTTCGTCTCGTTTCCAGCATTCCAACTTTTGCATCGTACGCAATATAAGCACTCATACTTTCAGCAGAACATAATCCAGGTCGCTCCCCTATCAGCTGGCATACCACCTTTGCATTGAGCAATTCACATACCTGATCTTCTGTTGCCACACGAGAATGCCGTACGAAAAACGGTGTTCCATAATCTATATCATATGCATTCAGCCCCTGCATAACAGCACGCATTGTATCATAGGCATTTGCCTCAATCGCAGCCGAACTTAAACCATCTGCAACAAATATCTGTACGGTAGGATTTTTCCTGCATTTTTCTGTTATTGTTCTTACACCCTCTTTGGAAATAATTCTGCCTTTATCAGGATTCGTGAGATAATCCTCTTTGTCTTCACATAGAGTATCCACACAGAACATTCCTGTTTTCTTTAAAAACTCATCGGATACATAAGACCACACTGCATCCTGCGCAGCAGAATGATCCGCACGAAACCTAAGCATTGTTTCCGTTCGGTATCGGGCACCACATCTCCCAACTCCAATTCTCGCCGGTGTATAAGATTTCATATTTAAAAAACCATCCTTGTCAGCCGGATTTTTTACAAGATACTGAGTTCTGATATCAACCTCTCTAATATCATCAATACAGCCATCTTCTGACACAGGCAAATCCTCATCCAACTGACTATAATAAGGCTTTTGAAATATTTTTTCAGTCATATATGTCTTCCACCTTTCTTCAAAAAGACCGATCCGTCTCCTGCAAGTGAAGTCATCCTCCCATTTTTATAAAATCCCATTTTTTCAAGCCATCTTTCAAATTCCGGAATTGGATGATATCCAAAAACTTCTCTGATGGCTGCAGTTTCATGAAAACCTGTACATTGATAATTTAACATACAGTCATCTGCATGAGGAACGCCCATCACATAGTTCACCCCTGCCGCCGCCAATGTTGTAAGCAAAATTTCCATGTCATTCTGATCTGCCTTCATATGATTTGTATAACAAACATCACATCCCATAGGCAGCCCGGACATTTTTCCCATAAAATGATCTTCCAGACCTGCCCGAATGACCTGTTTGGAATCGTATAGATACTCAGGTCCAATAAAACCAACCACCGTATTGACAAGAAACGGATGGTAATGTCTTGCAAGTCCGTAGCACCTTGCCTCCATAACAACCTGGTCCCAGTCATTATGGGAATAAGAAGAAAGTTCTGAACCCTGCCCCGTTTCAAAATACATCACATTGGGTCCTGTGGCTTTTCCTTCATGAAGCATCATCTGGTAACCTTCATTCAAAAGTTTTTCCGATACCCCAAAAGCAGCATTTCCAAGTTCACTTCCGGCAAGTGATTGAAACATTAATGTACAGGGTGCCCCTCGTCTCATTGCTTCCATTTGTGTTGTAATATGCGAAAGCACGCAATATTGTGTCGGTATATCCCATTCACGGATAAAATCATCAAATGTCTGCAAAATTGTTTTTACGCTTTCTACCGAATCATCCACCGGATTCAATCCGATCACCGCGTCTCCGCATCCATAGCTGAGTCCCTCCATTGTGGATGCCAAAATTCCCTTGGGATCATCTGTGGTATGATTAGGCTGCAGTCTGCATGCAAATACATTTTCTCCACCAATTGTCGTATTACAATGTGCCGTGACCTTTATTTTTTTTGCCGCATAAATCAAATCCAGATTGCTCATCAATTTACAGACAGCTGCGATCATTTCACTTGTCAAACCTTTGCCCGCTCGTTTTATCATTTCTTCTGTTGTATTGTCATCAAGCAGCCATTCTCTGAACTCAGCAACAGTTTTATTTTTAATTTCATTATAAATGGATTCATTGATATCATCTTGTATAATCCTGGTTACAAAATCCTTTTCATAAGGGACAGCCGGTGTATTTCTAATATCTCCTAATTTTATATTAGCTAATACAATTTTTGCAGCAATACGCTCCTCTGCACTTTCTGCTGCGATTTTAGCAAGGCAGTCTCCTGATTTTTCTTCGTTGGCTTTCGCCATAACTTCACGCAGAGATTTAAATTCGTACACATGTCCCGTCAATTTTGCTTTTAAGATCATCTCCGGTGCCCTCCTCATTTCTGCTTTTCAACTATTTTATAGTTTCCCTGTCAGCTGTTAAATACCAATGTTTTAATGATTACCGGCAACACCTGTCCATCTGCCATCGGGCATCCTATATCAATGTAATCCCCGTTTTGGGACCGAATTCCATCAATACAGATCAGTGGATAATCTGCAGGAAGACGCTTTTTTAATGCAAAGCCAAGCGCCTTTGCAATATCAGTTTCTATTATGAGTATTAATGGGAGTTTGTGTGCTAATATGTCATCGATACTTGCGCAAATCTCCTCTGCCCTTTTCTGTATTCCATCGAAGGAAGTATCATCTGAACCATCAAAGGAAATGGCCGTAATATTCAAATCAGTCTGTTTCATATAATATAAAAGGCCTCTTTTTATCATAGTTCCTAAATCTTTCATATCTGCATTATCAATATGCAGTACCGGAATATTTTTCAATGGTAAAATTCCGGCAGAATAACAAATTGTACTTCCGCTGATTTCTGTAGTGTACATGCCGGCACCTACAACGGTAGCCCGTATGGTCTCCTTGGGTTCAAACCAGGGTAAATTGCAAAACAATACACTTTTTTTAATACTCTCTGCCAGTAAAATACCAATATCCCCGTATTGATAATCATCTTCTGTCTTTTTACCATATATAAAAGATGCCACACCGCCAGAAAAAGTAATCCCATCAATCTTAAAATCTTCCAAAATTGGAGGGCTGTCATTTGTGTAAAATTTTTTATCTAAACCGTTATCTGATAATTTCAAGGTCGATAAAAGCGCATCTGTCATAAGCATACAGATCTTACTCAGTTTCTCTTTATCCGCTTCCATCCCCTCTTCCAGAATAATTCCGTGATCTGCAGCGTATTTTTTCCATCTGGAATAAATATAAGTAATTTTTCCAGATGCTTTATCAATCCTGACCAGCCTTCCACCTACATCCAGACAAGCAACTCCAATCAGTTTTCCCCTATTAAATATGGATATATTACTTGTGCCGCCACCAATATCTATATTTGCAATGCAGGAACGTGTCTGTTCCGACAATCTGTCTGTTCCTGCACCATACCCGGCCAACACAGACTCCAGATCAGGCCCTGCTGTTGCTACTACAAAGGTTCCCGCAAAACCACTTAAAGTCTCCAAAACGACTGCTGCATTTTCTTTTCTTGCAGTCTCACCTGTAATGATTACTGCTCCGGTTCTCACCTGCTCATAAGTGATTCCCGCTCTTTGATATTCTTCAGAGACAATATTATAGACTGCTTCTGCATCAATCTTATTTTCTGAAAGAAGTGGAGTAAAATGAATTTCGCTTTCATACATAATTCTCTTGTCAACAATACTCAGTCTTGGCACGGCATAGTCACTGGCCAGATTCTCTATTATAAGCTGGCTGAACATAATCTGTGTTGTCGAAGTACCAATGTCTATTCCTACACTAATCAATTTATCGCCCATCGTCTTCATCCCTTAATAATACTGACCTGATTAATCAAGATCCATTGAAGCTTAAACACATAAAATCTGATATCCTGCACGACCTCCATTACAGTCCTGAGTTATTAAAGTTATATTTCGTATTTTGATACTAACTTGGTACTAAGTTGGTGTCAATTGTAATCATCAACAATGCAAATTACCTTTTTATATTTATTTTTTATACTCATTCCAAAAACAGGCCAGTGATTCTTCCACATCTGAAAGGAGGCAGGGCTGAAACCACCGCCACTCGTTTGGAAAAATATTCAAATACGCATCTTCCAGAAAACGGTCATCCAAAAGAAGTATGGCCCCCCTGTCCTCCTGGGTACGGATTACCCTTCCCGCTGCCTGAAGTACTTTATTCATTCCAGGAAAACGATAGGCATAATCATAGCCATTTTGTTCATAATATGCCTTTAATATCTCCCTCTCATTGCTGACCTGGGGAATTCCCGTACCCACGATTGCCGCCCCGATCAGTTTGTCTCCAATGAGATCGATACCTTCCGAAAAAATTCCTCCCATCACACAAAATCCAATCAGCGTATTTGGATTCTCCACTTCAAAATTTTCAAGAAAAATCTCCCGTTCTTCCTCGTGCATGGACGGAGTCTGAATAATCCAGTCCACATCCGGCCTGTCATATTCCTCCCGATAGATATCAAAAACATCCTGCATCAGCTTGTAAGATGGAAAAAAAGCCAGATAATTGCCCTTTTTCCCGGCGGCCATCTTTGCAATATATGCTGCAATTTTCCGATATTCGCCGTAGCCCCGGCGACTGTAACGGCTGCTCACATCCCTTGCGATCAGCAGCAGTTTGTTCCTTTCCTCAAAGGGGGACTCCGCAAAATTATCATAGTCCTCCGGGTCTGCCGAAAGAAGTCTTTTGTAATACTGTATTGGCTGAAAAGTAGCCGAATAATAAATGCGCCCAACCCCTTTACTCATGCAGTTATGCAGATTCTGAGCAGGATTTACGCAATATAGCTGAATCCGAAACTGATTTTCCTCATCCAGTTCCGAATAAATCACATAATTGTCATCCAGAAGTTCATATATATTCAGAAAATCCCTGACTTCAAAATAAAATTCCAGCAGAGCTTTGTTTTCTTCTTCTCTTTGATTGAAAATACTCATGCTGCCGGTATGATCCGAGGCTGCAAAGGATTCTGAAGTGTCAGCAGATTCTGTCTGTCCTTTTCTGCGCTCTTCCATAAATACTTCCAGCTCACTCATCACACTCATAAGCGCCATAGCCACATCCCCAATGGAGTGAAGGACTTCATAATTCTCGCACTCCCGCTTATAACCAAGCAGCAGTTTATTTACTTTTTCCAGACAGCGCTCCAGTTTTTTGGAATATGGTTTTATAAGGCGTTTTGCCGCCAGCACATGTTCCTTGTAAATAGCTGCGCTGTACATCTGTCTTCCACGATCGACCAGATTATGCGCCTCGTCAATCAGAAACACATAATCGCCTTTTACACCATCTCCAAAGAAACGCCGCAGATATACATTCGGATCAAAAACATAATTGTAATCACAGATCACAGCATCTGCCCACAGAGAAAGATCCAGACACATTTCAAAGGGACACACATTCCATTCTTCCGCTTTTTTCTGGATTGCCTCCCGGTCAAAGGCTTCTGAATGGATCAGCAGTTCAAAAACGGCATCATTTACCCGGTCATAGTGCCCTTTTGCCCGCGGACAGCTGACCGGATTGCAGTCGGGTTCCTGACAGATACACATTTTTTCTTTTGCCGTCAACGTAATCACTTTATACTTCAGACCTTTTTCGCGCAGAATGCCAAAGGTTTCTTCGGCCACTGTTCTGGTAATCGTTTTTGCAGTCAGATAAAATATCTTTTCCGCATATCCTTCCCCAACAGCCCGCACAGAAGGAAAAACAGCAGATATGGTCTTTCCTACACCGGTTGGTGCCTGAATGAACAGCCCTTTCCTTCTCCTGATCGTCTGATATACGGACAAAACCAGCTTTCTCTGATCTCTTCGATACGTAAAGGGAAATTCCAGGTTTTGCATGGAAGCATTGCGCTTCATTCGCCACTCATATTGAAACCGGGCCCATTTATAATAACTTTCAATCAGTTCATCAAACCATTCCTTCAACGATTCAAAGGTAAATTCTTCCCGAAAACGCTTTATTTCTTCTGATTCCAAATTGGCATAGGTCATCTGTACACCCATATTTTTCTGATCATTCTGCAGCCCATAAATATAGGCATAGCATTTTGCCTGCGCAATATGAACCGGAATGGGTTCATTCAGATGCTGCAGATCCATATAGATACCTTTTATCTCATCAATAACAAAAAGTCCCGGTTCCTCCATGATACCATCTGCTCTTCCCTCCACCACAATGGAAAAAGCCTCATACTCTATCTCAAGGGAAAGGGGCACTTCAGCACGATAAGAAGCTCCCATCTGTTTCTGAATCTTTCGATGGAGCCGGCTGCCCTTCTGCATCGCTTCACGATCTGCGGAAGCACTTTTTCGATTATCCAAATCGCCCGAACGGAGAATAAATTCCACCAGATTCCGGACTGAGATTTTTATTTTCTGTTTATCGGTCATACGCTGTATCTGTTCCTGACTTTCTGATTCTATACCTGACCTGAAGATCAAAATTCCATCGGTATGCCACACAGACAGGAAATCCTGAAATTCGGATGCATTTTGGTCAAAATATCTGAAATCCATTATACCGCATCTCTTTCATTTTTCAAGAACAGCCTCCCCAACTCACTGACCCGGCGAGAATTCCACCATATTTTTTCTGAATTTCAGCGGCACAAACTGCTGCTGCAGTTTTCTGTTGGTTCTCGGTTTTATTGCGATGCTCTGGCAGAAATTCCACCAGAGTTCTTCATAGTCGCCGTCCACATCCGCATATCCATCCAGATATTCTTCCGAAATCCGGATCTGTTCCATAAAAAGGCAGCCTTTTCCCGGTTCATGGGCCAGCGCATACTGCCGGCCCTCATCATAAATCATCCAGCGTTCCACCGGAAAACGATTGGAAAAGTGATCTGCAATCAAAGGCAGGACATTGTGCCACGGATTAATCTTTGCAAATAAAATCCCATTTTTCAGTTCACGAAAACGTACAAACTGAAGCATACGGTGCTGCTCTGTCCAGATATTTTTCTTCATTTCAGATACGCGTTTTACATATGGATTGCACAGATTCTCCAGATAATTGGAACTGGTTCCTCCCGGATGGAATCCGGATGGCATCTTTCTGCCATACAGACTTCCCCTGGGTGACAGGCAGTCTACCAGGGTATGATAGATTGCGTTCGCTTTGTCCGCAAAAGCCCCATATACACATATGGTGATATCACTGTATACGCCCATCCCCAGCTTTCGCAGTACACTGCGCCTGACTTTTTCCGCCTTTTCTGAATCCGGTATGACTGAAATATATTCGCAGAAAAATTCCAGATTCTCCGGCTGCTGTGTTCTCAGTTCTACATTCCCATGTCCCACGCCGCTGGCCCAGGCATCATATATCCCTGTAAAAATACCTTCCATGGAATCCTCACACTGAAATATATACTTTATTCCGTTTTCTGTTCCATATTCCATATCACATCCAGCCCTATAGTTCCTGTTTATTTCCATATTGGGCGGCATATTCAGCTCCTTTCTGACTATTTCTTCCTATGTCTGTCATGCAGCAGCTCTTCTTTCCGTTAGTTTTCTTTTCATTAAAAAATACACACATTCTATTACACAATACCCCGCAGCAGATCCACCTCCTTTGGCTGGGATTCATTTGCTAATCCGCAGTCAAACAGAGAAAGCTGTTCATATCGGATTTCTCCCGGAGCCACCGGTAATTTTTCCCTCGGGTCCAGCATATTCCGAAGTATATAATCCGCATCCAGTTTGGTGGGATACATCATTTTCCCATTACAGGTAATAAAATACAGAGCCCGTTTCAGAACAACGCCCATCTTCTTCAGATTCTCGAAAGTAAGCGTCCCGTGTTTTCTGGCACCTACAATTCGCCATGCAGAAGTGGGTCCGATTCCCGGAACACGCAGCAGCGTATAATAATCAGCCGTGGATACCTCTATCGGAAATTCTTCCAGATGGCCGATGGCCCAGTCACACTTTGGATCCAGCAGCGTGTTAAAATTCGGTTTTGCTTCCGTTAACAGCTCTTCACCTTTAAATCCGTAAAAACGCATCAGCCAATCTGCCTGATATAAGCGATGTTCCCTGAGCAGCGGCGGTCCGTTCACCGTAGCCGGAAGGCTGCTGTCTTCATTCACATTGACAAAAGCCGAATAAAATACCCGCTTCAGTTCAAACTGGCGATACAGAGACTGTGCCACCTGTACAAGCTGATAATCCGACTCTCCGGCTGCCCCGATGATCATCTGGGTGCTCTGCCCTGCCGGTACAAAAGGCTGCGCATGCCTGTAAACTGCAAGTTCCTCTTTGCTCTCTTTTACCCGTGTCTGAATGGCACGCATGGGTTTTAAAATCGTATTCCGGCTCTTATGGGGTGCCAGTTTTTTCAGTCCATCCGCTGTTGGAAGTTCCAGATTGATGCTCATACGATCCACATAATACCCAACCCGGTCAATCATCTCCTGTGATGCTCCCGGTATGGCTTTCAGATGAATATACCCCTGAAAATGATACTCTGTGCGCAGTTTGTAAACAGTCTGAAACAGCAGTTCCATCGTATAGTTCGGACTATGAAGTACGCCCGAACTGAGAAACAGCCCCTCAATATAGTTTCTTCTGTAAAAGCCGATCGTCAGCCTGCATACCTCCTCCGGAGTAAAGGAAGTACGAACCACATCATTTGATGCACGATTCATACAATATTTACAATCAAATACACATTCATTTGTAAAAAGTATCTTCAAAAGCGTTATACAGCGCCCATCTGCTGCAAAACTGTGACAAAGTCCGCTTGCCACACAGTTTCCGATGCCGGTTCCATCATTTTTCCGATCATGCCCGCTGGATGTACAGGCCACATCATATTTGGCCGCATCCGCCAGAATATTCAGTTTTTCTTTGATGGTCATCTCTTCCTGAATCAACATAATATATATCCTCTGTTTTCATAACACGCCAAGCCAGAACAAGTGTTTGTATCTATATTATCACGAACATTTGTTCCTGTAAAGAGTTTCAGATATATTTTAACTACAAATTTTCTGCAATTATTTCTGGCTGATAACAGCGCCGTGAACAAAACAACCAGCCAGAATCTTTCGTTTTAACGAGAACCCAGCCCGAAGGGATATTTCATCTACAGTACGCATTTTTTTAATAAAAAAACAGATACATCAAAATAGAAATTTCTATCTGATCTATCTGTTTCTCTCTATACTATTTTATAAACCGGTCAATGGCTGTCGCCAGTTCATCCAAAGCCTGCTTATTTCCCTCCTCTACCGCATCCACGATGCAATGTTCGATATGATCCTGAAGGATCACTTTTCCAGTATTATTAATCGCCGCTTTCACCGCAGACAACTGAATCAATACTTCTGTGCAGTCTCTGCCCTCTTCCACCATGCGGCGGATGGATTCCAGATGTCCAATGGCTCTGGACAGCCGGTTGATCACCGCTTTTGTCTTAGCATGGCTGTGTGTATGATTATGCAGGTGTTCGCTTCCATCATGAGTGTGGCGTACCACTGTTCCGTC
Organism: Lachnospiraceae bacterium; assembly: GCA_036310185.1. Lineage (GTDB taxonomy): Bacteria > Bacillota > Clostridia > Lachnospirales > Lachnospiraceae > JALENY01. The sequence goes on from JAXJSH010000100.1 coordinate 20,319, forward strand.
TTCCATCATGTGTTCATGCTCTTTCTGTTCGCTCATAGTTCCTCCTCATGCTGAAATCCGTCTGCAATCTGTGTTTCATCCGGATTTTATTTTCTGTGGTCAGACCATTTCATCTATCTGCGATTATGATCAATAATCCCACATGTTTTATTATTTTACCACATCAGGGTTTGTTTTGCACTATTTAAAACAGATATACAGACCTCCCGATTCTTCTTTTTCTTCATTCACTTACTTGTCTTTTTTTCGCAGCTGTTGTACTATAGTTTTAATTAGATACCAGGGTCAAAAGGTCAAAATACCTTTTGACCTCAACATCTTAATTATACGAACTTTTCAGGAGGATAAAAAACATGCGACTTTTAGAAGAACGGATTCTTAAAGACGGCGTTGTAAAACCAGGAAATATTTTAAAAGTAGACAGTTTTTTAAATCACCAGATGGACATCTCATTGATCAACGAGCTGGGGAAAGAATTTAAAAGACTTTTTGCAGATAAACCAGTCAATAAAATCCTGACCATCGAGGCATCCGGAATCGGCATCGCCTGCATCGCAGCACAGTATTTTGACTGTCCGGTCATTTTTGCCAAAAAAGCCCAAAGCGTCAATCTGGACGGTGAAATGTATACGACAAAAGTGGAATCCTTTACCCACAAACGCGTGTATGACGTAATCCTATCAAAAAAATATCTTGGACCGGAGGACCACGTTCTGATCATTGATGATTTTCTGGCAAATGGATGCGCACTCCTTGGTCTGATCGATATCGTCAATAAATCCGGAGCAACTATTGAGGGCGCCGGCATTGTGATTGAAAAAGGTTTTCAGGAAGGCGGTCAGAAAATCCGGGATATGGGAATCCATCTGGAATCCCTTGCTATCATTGATCACATGACCGATGATTCTGTTATCTTCCGTTCATAAGTTCAGGGGCTGCATCAGACCAGTGTTTTCATTTATAAATGACATTGATCTGATACAGCCCCTGTTTTTGACCTTTATTCTACTATTTGTACTGTTTCAGCAGTTTCTTCAGAAAATCCCTGTAATCTTCTGCCACTGACTTAGGTTTCAGTATCTTCACACCGGTTCCAAGACCGGAAACCCAACCAAAAAAGGATTCGCTGACAGCAACTTCCACCCGCACTTTGAAAGTACCGTCCTTCTGTGATTTTATATCCACATCTCTCCCAAAACGATCCATCACCACACCGGCATACTTGTCCTTAAATCCAAGCTCAACCGTCTGCACTTTTCCGCCGGACATACCAAATGTTTTTTTCACATATTTATCCGCATCCAGACCGGCTGCCTTTTCTTCCCCCTGACGGGACTCCTGCACAATCTGGATACCAGCCATTTTGTCTACACGGTAATGTTTCATTTTATCCGAATTGTGGTCATACGCCACCAGATAATAATTTTCTTCAACCCAGTACAAAAACCAGGGACTCACCAGATAACGTGCCCCGTCTTTTCGGAACTGCATCTCTTTTTTCACGTTCCACTCGTAGTATTGAAAACTGATCGGATGGTTATCGGAAAGGGCGGAGTGAATTTTATCTACATTATAATAGACACTTTCACTCATGGTTTTGATTCTGTTATTTACATGTACCTGCCGCTGCAGCTGTTTGGCTCCATGTTCACTGGTCATACTTTCCAGTTTTTTTACCAGTTCTTCCGCTTTTTTTGCTGTGATAAATCTGGAGGACTGAACCGCATCCACCAAAAGTTTCAATTCCGGAAGTTCAAAAGAACGGCTTCCCATATAATATCCGGCAGGCTGACTTTTTCGAAACCGGATATCCAGTCCGAACTGTTTCAAAACCTCCATATCGTCATAGACACTTTTACGTTCAGCAGCGATTCCATTTTCCTCCAACGCAGACAATATCTGCTGCATATTGATTGCATGATTTTCATCTGTTTTTTGTAAAAGCATCTGCATCAAATAAAGAATTTTCAGTTTTTGATTAAAAGCCTTTGCCATAGCAGTATCCTCTCCCGAAAATGGAGACCGCAGTATGGAATCCATCTGACGTCTTCCTGTTTTCTTTTTCGACAATTTATCACTTGAGTATAGCTTTTCCATGAAAATTTGTCAATGCGTATCCATGGGAGGTTATACTGCTTTTGCCGGAACAGCGGCATTATTTTTCTGAATTTCTGTTTTCCAGAGCGATCTTATTAACCGAAGACCCGGACTGACGCTGATTCTGAACCAGTTTTGTCAAGATCGTATGTACGGGTTTGTACAGCACAAGGGCCACCACAACATTCCCGATGCAATGCGCAATATCAAAAGGAATGCCGGATATCCAGTAAGAAAATCCTGCTGCCCATCCGCCGGCGATAAAATAGGGAATCGCATATAAAAATCCGTACATCAGACCAAAAGTGCCGGAAACAATACTCCATACAATTGCCGAGGTCTGTTTTCCAATCAACAGCACCACAATTGCCAGTATACTCCAGATATACAGATATCCGAACCACCAGACACCAAATCCCCAGGCCAGACCTTCCAGAATGGCAAAAGCATAAATAATAAAGAATACTTTCTTTTTATAAACCTGCGTATATACGATCACCAGCAATGAAACCACTTCAATGTTCGGCAGAAACGACATGCCAACCTGCCCTACAAACATCAATGCCGTCAGCAAAGCCATTGTCACCAGCTCTCTGGTCCTGATTTTTCCCATTTTCGATCAATATCCTTCCATCATGGTAAGTTCATATGCCTCACCGTCCGCGATCGGAGTCTGATCAGCAGATGTATTCACCTGTTCGCCGCCTTTTGTAATACACCACCACTGCTGTTTGCTGTCATCTGCGGTCTCCTCATCAACAGTTGTGATAAACATACCATAGTCACCTATTTCTCCGTCTACAAGACCTTCGCCCGTAATCACTTCACCCAAATATGCTGCATCCGTCTGATAAGTAAACTCTTTTTCCGTTCCATCTCCATGAACGACTGTAACTGTAATTTCTTTTGCTCCGGCTTCACCCTTTGGCATGAAATTCCTGTACAGCACAAACATCAACACCGCTGCAGCTGCCAGAATTGCAACTGCCAAAACAATTTTCTTAGTACTTGCCTTTTTTTCCATTTTGTCCTCTCTCCTTGCTTTTTCTTTGTAAAAAAAAGAAAAGTCCGCTTCATCAAAGCGGACTGCAATCTAATCGGACTCATTGACTCTGCATTGTTTCACAGACAAAAGGCTTAACATCTTTAATCACTCTTCTGTATACAAATCAAGTCAGAAATACCTGTTTAGAATGTTCTACTTTGACTGGAAGCACCATTCTACATACTATCAGGTAATCTGACTTCGGGTTTCCCCTTCACAGTGACCTCATCGTTTAGGATTCGAACCTAATTCCCACTGATAATATGCTCACTTTCTTTCGTTTTACTGTTTTTATGCTACCACCCGGGTAAAAATTTGTCAATCTGCAAATCTCATTTGGAATCTGCCATTTTACACCTTTATCAGCTGACATCTTTTGCCACAACTTTCCGATTGGCCTTCTCGCCTTTCAGCACTAGCCCCGGAATACTTCCCACAAACCGGTACAGCTGGGAATATCCGTATACTTTTACATTAAAATTGGGGTGCACTTTTCGTATTTCCTGTCCCAGGGTTACCAGCGCAATGCCTTTTTTCCCATTTCTCTCAACAATCTTGCGAATATCATGGATCACCGTATTCTCAGAATCCTCCTGTTCTTTCAGACTCACGGTAAAACCGCTGATGGTCTTGTCGACCACAAGCTGAGGCATGTCCGCCAGGAATTTTGACAGCTGGCTGTATCCATAATTACGAATATCAAAATCCGGATACTTGATCTGCAGTTTGCTGCCGATTTCTCCAAGTCCTGTGATTTTCCCACTGTTTTCGTTTTTCGTGATAATATTGATAATATCCTTCTGAATGGAATCTTTTGTGGAAATAACTTTTTCTTCATCTGCTGTCAACAGATTTTCCAGTTCCGTAAAAACGGTACACGCCGCACGGAAAGAAGACGGTGTTTTTCTCTCTCCCATACCGATCACGGTTTTTCCTGATTCACGGAGACGGCTGGCCAGACGGGTAAAATCACTGTCACTGGATACGATGCAGAATCCATCCATATTATTGGTGTAAAGCAGATCCATCGCATCAATGATCAACGCGGAATCCGTTGCATTTTTTCCGGATGTATTGGAGAACTGCTGAATGGGCGTAATGGATTTTTCCAGAAGCAGTTCACTCCATTTGGCATTTCTCTGATTTGTAAAATCTCCATAAATCCGTCGGTAAGTTGCCTCACCGTATTCTGTCAGTTCATCCAGAATACCATCAATATATTTTGATGAAACATTGTCGGAGTCGATCAAAAGCGCAAAGCGTTTTTCTCCCATAATTACATTAACCTCTCTTTCACGGCACGAATATAATCCGCATTTGTTCCGCAGCATCCGCCTACCAGATTGGCACCGGCATCTATCAGTTTCAGCATGTGTTCTGCAAATGCATCCGGTCCCATGCTGTAAATTGCATTTCCCTTATCATCAATAAACGGTATTCCTGCATTCGGCTTAACAACCACCGGAATAGAAACGGTCTCCCGAATTCCTCTTACAATCGCTTCCAGCTGATCCGGTCCCAGAGAGCAGTTAATGCCCACTGCCGAAGCCCCCATAGCCTCATATGTAGCAACTGCTTCATAAATATTTCCACCCATCAGAAGACTGCCATCCGCTTCTACTGTCATGGTACACATAATCGGCAGATCACAGATACTTTTTGCTGCATCAATGGCTGCCATGGTTTCCTCAATCTTTATCATGGTCTCCATCACAAGAAGGTCAGCACCGGCATCTGCAAGATATCCTGCCTGTTCTTTATACACATCAAACAGCACCTCGTAAGCTTCCTCATATTTTCCTGTGCTGGAAATATCTCCGGCAACAAACGCGCGATCACCCACGATCTCTTTTGTGCGGGCAATCATAGTCCGGTTGATATTCCCGATTTCACTTTCCAGACCAAAGCCTGCAAAAGAAATACGATTGGCCTGAAAGGTCGGTGCATAGATAATCCTGGATCCTGCATCTGCATAGGCTCCCTGAATCTCAGCATGCACATCCGGATGATCATAAACCCACATTTCCGTACATACCCCTTTTGGCATTCCCCTTAACATCAGATTGGAACCCAGGGCTCCATCCAGAAGCACCACACCCTGATTTACTATATTCTGAAATTCTTTTTCTGTCATATTTCTTTCCTCACTTTGCTCTTTTATGGTCGAATAAAATTCATTCATGTTCACCATTATAACACAGCCCCTCTTATTCTTGTATACGAAATATGGCTGTACACATCAAAAATATTAATAAATATTCAGAGAGCGCCTTTTACAAACATGCATCTGCAAAGTTAATCCAAGACTATATCACTTTATATTCAAAAACGGGAAGTTTTCATTTAAGAAAAACTTCCCGCTTACTGCAATTTTGTATCGCTTTACTCTGTAAATAACTATTTTCAGCTCTTTCTGGAATACAATACCCGAATGGAATTTAATACGCACAACATAGCAACTCCCGTATCGGCAAACACCGCCATCCACATGTTCGCATATCCGAAAAGTCCCAGAATCATCACAAGTGCCTTGATCACCAATGCAAACACCACATTCTGAACCGCTATCTGATTTACATTTCTTGCGATTTTCATGGACTGGGGAATTGCTTCTACAGAAGAGGTCATAAACACCACATCAGCAGCTTCAATGGCCGCATCGGCTCCGCTTCCCATGGCAGCTCCCACATCTGCCCCCGCCAATACGGGGGCGTCGTTGATTCCATCGCCCACAAACATGACCGGTCCGTATTTCTTACGAATACTTTTCAGTTTATTTACCTTATCCACTGGAAGCAGCTTCGCATAATATTCATCGATTCCAGTTTCCGCAGCCACCGCTTTTGCACTGTCAACCGCATCACCAGTCAGCATAACCGTAGCAATCCCCTGTTTTTTTATGGCAGCAATGGCATTTACCGCGTCTGCTTTAACAGTATCATCAATTACCAGATTGCCAAGATACTTGCCGTCACAGGCAACCAGAACTTCACTGCCCATGATCTCCTTTTTGGCAGCATTTCGTTTCACATGATAACTTTCCAGCAACTGATAATTTCCACAAAGAACTTCTTTGCCGTCTATCACTGCACGGATACCTTTTCCGGATATTTCCTCCACGGATTCCGGTCTGTGCAGTTCAAGGTTATTATTTTTCGCAGCAGCCACAATACTTTCACCAATCGGATGGGTAGAACCAAGTTCACAGGATGCGGCCAGCGCCAGCAGTTCATCGGACTCATGCCCATCCACTGCATTTACATACTGCACAACAAAGTTGCCTTCTGTGATAGTGCCGGTCTTATCCATAACGATTGCTTTGATCCGTGACATTGCCTCAAGAGATAAGCCGCCTTTAAAAAGAATACCTTTTTTCGATCCTGCTCCGATTCCTGAGAAAAAGGCCAGCGGCACACTCAATACCAGTGCACATGGACAACTGATAACCAAAAACGTCAGTGCTGTATAGACCCATTTACTCCAATCGCCTGTGATCAGAGACGGAAGAATTGCTGTACCAAGGGCAACCGCAACCACAACAGGCGTATAAACGCGGGCAAACTTTGTTATAAAACGCTCCATCTTCGGTTTGCTGGCTGCTGCATTCTCCACAGAATCCAGAATACGGCTTACCATAGACTCCGACAGCACTTTATCCACACGAACTTTTAAAAGTCCGGATGTATTGACACATCCCGATATAACTTCATCTCCGGTTTTCACAGATACCGGCACCGGCTCACCTGTCACGGCAGAAGTATCAATGCGGCTTTCACCGTCCACAATCGTTCCGTCAAGTGGAATCCGGTCACCCGGACGAACCATTACAATATCTCCCTGTTTTGCGTCCTCTGCCGGTACCACAAGTATTTCCTCACCGGATACCAGATTCACCACTTCCGGACGCATATCCACCGCATCCATAATCTGACTGCGGCTTCTTTCTACTGCGATTTCTTCAAAAAGTTCTCCGATACGGTAAAACAGCATAACTCCGACTGCTTCATCAAAATCACCGATACAGAAAGCACCAATCGTCGCAAGACTCATCAGGAAGTTTTCATCAAAAACATTACCTTTTACAATATTTTTCCCTGCCGTTATTATAATTTCCGCTCCCAGAATAACATAGGAAATGATAAAACAGATATCTGCCCCGAAAATACTATGATTTTTTATAATAAGACCAGCCACAAACAGAGCCGCACCCAATCCAACTTTCAGCCTCTCTTTTGCATTTTCTGATAATCCCTTTTCTTTTTCGGATATTGCCGGAGCTTTTTTTGCGGTTCGTTCGCGTACTACAACTTCCGATTCTATCGAAGCACAGATTTCCTGCAGCTTTGGTAAAAGATTTTCATCAGTTTGGGATGCTACACGAAGCTGCTTGGTAGAAAAGGTGATGGAAGCATCCTGTACTTCCGGAAGTTCCTGTATCTTTTTTTCCATTTTGGCAGCACAGTTGGCACATCCCAGATTTTCCAAAATATAGACTTTTATTTTTCCACTCTCAGCATGAAGTTCATGTCCCTCATGGGATTCATGCTGATGGTTATGTTCGTGGTGTTCATGTCCACAGCCACTAACTTCATGATCATGGCCGCTATGGTCATGGTGGGTATGTCCGCATCCACAGTCTTCATGATCATGGTCGTTATGGTCATGGTGGGTATGTCCGCATCCGCAGTCTTCATGATCGTGGCCGCTATGGTCATGATGGGTATGTCCGCACCCGCAGTCTTCATGATCATGGTCGTTATGTCCATGATGGGTATGTCCGCATCCGCAGTCTTCATGATCATGGTCGTTATAGTCATGATGGGTATGTCCGCATCCGCAGTCTCCACGATTATGGTCGTTATGGTCATGATGGGTATGTCCGCATCCGCAGTCTTCATGGTTATGGTTCTCGTGGTCATGATTTTCATGGTCATATTCTTCATGTACATGATGTTCATGAACACAATTACAGATATCTTCGCTATGTATATGTTTTTCTTCTGTCATCTTATCCTGTCTCATAACATCCTCCGTCTCAATATATGAATGTTTGTTCATACGTTTATATAATCACATATCTATTGTTTTGTCAATACTCTTTTCCTGTGAAATTATAATTATTTTGACACGGAGAATTTTCTGATTCATTCTCTTTCGTATAAAAAGCGGACAGCCTCATAAACCTCTGAAAAATTCACTTTACATTCACCACCAAAAATCCCAACCGGAACGTGATCTTCAAATCCATAAATCACCGGATATCCGTCACTTTGAAAATCATATACGATCACTTTTTTCTTTCTGGGATCCACAATCCAGTATTCCCGCACACCTGCATCCATATATTTATTCAGCTTCAGGATTGTGTCCTTTTTTCCCGTAGATTTTGAAAGTATCTCGACAACCAGATCCGGTGCCCCATATAGCTTATTTTCATAAAATTTGTCACGATCACATACGATCATCAGATCCGGCTGTACCATAGTCTTATTATCGCAGTCCAGCTGCACATCAAAGGGGGCATATGCAGGAATACATTTTCCTTTATGTTTTCTTATATAATCATAAAAGTGAATGTATATTTCTCCACCTATAAGCTGATGAATATTGGTTGGCGCTGCCATATCATAAATCACACCATCAATCAGTTCCACCCGGCGTTCATCCGGCAATGCATAATAATCATCCACCGTAAATTCCCCCTGTTTTTTCTGGGCCAGATATTCAGCCCGCGCCTCCCGAATCACCAGTGCCGGTTTGGAAGCAAACACCTCTTCCATTGCTTTTAAAACAGAATAGTCTGTTTCCTTTTCTTCCATATTTTTTCTTACTTTTTCTTCTGAAAAGCCAGTTAATTTTCCTAATTTTTCATAAGAATAATTTTCCTCTTTTTGTCTCTGCCGCATTTCTTCCATTGTCATCATTTCTATTTTCCTTCTCTTTGTCTCAATATTTTTATGTTTATTGTTTTTAACAGCCAGTTTCTCCCCTGTCCGTCTCAAATTTATGTATTTCCATCGTACATATAAAAATGCTGCTTATCTCTTGTCGTTCTTATTAAAAAAACTCACAAAACTGTTGACTATACAGCTAACCCCTTTTCATATTTATCAAGCTTTTCACTTTTATCTATTTTGTATCCTCTTCTTCATACAAAAATTTTATATATCCATATATTTCTGCAAAATCAATCTTACAGTCACCGCCAAAAATTCCAACCGGAATGATATCTTCAAAACCATAAATAACAGGATACGTATCACTCTGAAAATCATATACCATTATTTTTTTCTTCTCCGGATCCACAATCCAGTATTCCTGCACCCCCGCATCCATATATTTATTCAGTTTTATAATCGAATCCTTTTTTCGAGTGGACTTCGATAAAATCTCGATAACCAGATCCGGAGCGCCATAAATTTTGCCTTCCCGGAGCTGGTTTCTGTCACAGACAAGAGTCACATCTGGCTGCACTATAGTTTTACTGTCACAATCCAACTGAACATCCACCGGAGAATTTAATGGTACGCATGTTTCTTTCCTGCTTTTAATATACTCAAAAAATCGGATACTAAGCTGTAAACTTATTACCTGATGAATGCTTGTCGGTGCCGCCATGTCATAAATCACACCATCAATCAGCTCCACCCGGCGTTCATCCGGCAATGCATAATAATCATCCAGTGTAAATTCTCCCTGCCGTTTCTGCGTCTTATATGCTGCCTGTGTTTCCCGTATCTCATCTGCCGATTTCGATACAAATATTTCTTCCAACGCTTCTAACACAGCATAATCTGTTGATTCTGGCTCGCCTTCCAGCATTTTCCTGATTTTTTCCGCAGAAAAACCGATCCGATGCGCCAACTCTTCATAAGAATCGTCTTTTTCCCGTTTACGGTCTATTATTTCTTCCAGTTTCATTGCAATTATGTTCTCCTCTCCTGCTGCTTCAAATTAAACAATTTCCAATTAATCAAGTTTGGCTGATCCTTTTACCCAGTTTTTATAAGACACTTAACACCGCCATCTTCTGCCTCCATTACATTTACATCCTATTCTTTATTCGCTTTTGCAATCTTTAATTTTGCTTTCTTAATATAATTATACACATAGAAGTCATAAACATCAACTTACTCTTTGCACTTAACCATTATATTTGACTTTACCATTGGAATAATTGGCTGAAACGCCTGACATGATTCTATAAAATAATATGATACCAGGGTCAAAAGGTCACATGTTTCATGCCTGCATGAAAAAATGTGATTTTGAGACCCGCAAAACATGAGAAAGCAGCACGAATAGGGCGGATTTCTCATGTTTTTAGGATTACACATCATAATATCCAGATATTATGATTATGCTAACATATTCTATGCAAAACATCAATTATTTTTTGCTAAATATTACATTTTTTCTTAATACTCAAAAAAAAGAACCAGGAAGCCGCCTATTTCAGCTGCTTCTTGATTCCCTCAAAGGTCTCCCTGCTGATCACATGTTCCATTTTACAGGCATCTTCCTCCGCAGTCTCCAAAGACACGCCGAGCACTTCCGATAAAAAGCGTCTCAATACTTCATGCCGCTCATAGATACTCTCCGCTTTTTCTCTGCCTTCCTGTGTCAGTTCCAGATGCCCTTCCGCATCCACTACGATCAGACCCTCTTCTTTTAAAATACCAACTGCCCGGCTGACACTTGGTTTGCTGTAATTCAGTTCTCTTGCGATATCGATCGAGCGAACTGCACCATTTCTCTTCTTTAACAATAAAATGGTCTCTAAATAATCTTCACCGGACTGATGCAATGCCACGAACTCATCCTCCCCAATCCTTTTCATTTATCTTAACCCATTGGGGCGAAAGTTTCCAGCATTATTTTTCCTTTTTGGATGCACATGCAGAACTGCAGTTTTCGCATCCACAGCTGCAGCTTCCCTTCCCTGATTTTTTGCGTTTGTAAGAATACCGGAACGCAATGACCAGACATACTGCGACAATCGCAACAACTACAACATCTGCCCAAACAATATTTGCTAACATGCGGCTTTCACTCCTGTCTTTATCGGATTTTCTTCCACTGCACCGTTCTGAAGAACATAGCCGGAAGGCATAAAAACGGATTCAATTTCTTCTGCATTCAATCCCCTCGTTCTCTCCAGCCCCAGATGCAATGCCTTTAAGAATTCTTCCTGAGACAATTCTACCACTTTCTGATCTTTTAATACAACCTTACAGCTGCTGTTTTCTTCCATTTCTTTTTCAATATCAATTCTGTACAGGTTTCTTCGGTCAATTGCACCGATTTCTTCAAGTGTTTTTACCATGCGGTAAACGGTGGCTATCCCAATACTTGAATCCTTCTGCTGAGCCTCCCAGAAGATTTCCTTGCAGCAGGCACACTCGTGGTTCAGGATGATCTCAACAATCAGTTTCCTCTGTTTTGTGATCCTTAACCCCTGACTGCGAAGCGCCTCCAGAAGTTCTTCCTTTTTCCGCAGTTTCTTTTTACACTGTGCATTTTTACAACATGGAACGGACATCATCCCGCCCTCCTTTGCTCAATCTCTCTTACCATTCTATGCAGTCCGGAAAATCAAATGCTTCCATGATGGCAACCCCATCCCCATAAACAGGCGGAGAACACAATCAGGAACTGGCTGCTTTCCATGAAAAGCCCTGCCGTAAAATATGGCGTAAAACGGCCGGTTTTATAAAACATGGACCGGTCAATCATCATAGAAACATTTCATTTCCCGGCTTTCTGCCCAATGTGTATTTTTCTTCTTTCATTAAACAGAACGCATCAGTTAGCACTATCTAACCTATGTAGTTAGTATATGCTAACCGATATAAAATGTCAATCACTTTTTGCTAAAATTAAAAAAATTTTATTTTAAGAATGATCCCTTTCTTTCCATTTCAATTATCATTATGCTATACTGGTTATCAATATAAAAACGTACTTATCACAAGGAGATTTTTTATGCGACTGGACAAATTTCTCGCAAACGCCGGCATCGGTACCCGCAGCGAGGTCAAACAATATCTAAAAAAGGGAATGGTTCAGGTAAACGGCCAGCCTGTCAAAAAAGGTGACCTGTCCATAAACGAAAATACCGACCAGATTCTCTTTCAGAATCGGCCGGTGGAATACGAAAAATATTATTACTATATGCTCAACAAACCCCAGGGCGTAGTTTCCGCCACGGAAGACAATTTTCAAAAAACGGTGCTGGACCTGATGGGTGACTGCCGCAGGGATGATCTTTTTCCCGTAGGACGCCTCGATAAGGACACCGAGGGCCTGCTTTTGATCACGAACGACGGGGCTCTGGCCCACCGCCTTCTCTCGCCCAAAAAGCATGTGAGCAAAATCTATTTCGCCAGAATCGAAGGAAAGGTCACAGACGAAGACGTTCAGGCATTCAAAACCGGTCTTGTCATCGACGATACATTCACCGCACTTCCGGCCAACCTGAGGGTTTTAAAATCCGACGCGGTTTCTGAAATCGAAGTGGAGATCTTCGAGGGAAAATTCCATCAGGTAAAACGCATGTTTCAAGCCGTTGGCAAAAAAGTAGTTTTTCTGAAACGTTTGTCCATGGGAACCCTGGAACTGGATCCCGCACTGAAACCAGGTGAATTCCGCCCTCTCACAGAAGCAGAACTGAAATCAATCTCATGACCCAATCGCAAAGGAATGGTCGATCATTTCTGTACATTTGCTTTACTTCGGTTCTTCTTCACCCGGAATATGGAATCCACCACGAAAATAGCCAGTGCGATCACGCCCGCAATTTCCAGTGTCTGGACCAGATAAAGCATACTTTTGGACGGAGAACCGTTTATGATATGGGTTACAATCTGGTACATCCCGCCGCCCGGAACGGTGGGAAGTATACCCGCGATCAAAAACAAGGTCACCGGCGCTTTGTAAATCCGGGCAAAAATATGGGATAAAAATGCCACGCAAAGGGCAGACAAAAAAGAAGACATGACCACATCCAGCTCCATTTTTATCCCGAACAGATACACAAATCCCCCAACCGCACCGACAAGAGCCGTCGGCACCAGATAGCGCTTTGGTATCTCCAGCAAAACCGCAAATGACAATATGGCAATAAACGTCCCAAATACTCCTACAATCACGTCATTTTCCTCCTATCGAATAAAGCGGAACAGGGCAAGACCAATACCTACGCCAACTGCGATGGAAACAGCCTTTACAAAGGCCTCCATCACCCTGGCACCTCCGGACAGATAATCTCCCTGCAGCGTATCACGTATGGCATTCGTAATTGCTACTCCAGGAACCAGAGGCATAATCGTACTGATAATGACCAGATCCATATTCATGGCAGGAAAAGCCAGATTATCGGCCGCCACACAGAAAAAAGCCATGATGGCACAGGATAAACAATTCTGAATAAAGCTGTTCAGTTTCAGACTTCTTCCTGCCGTGATGCACAGTGCCAGCACGAAACCGGAGCAAGCAGCCATAACAAAATCCGGCCAGCTTCCGCCAAAAAACAGGGCAAACCCCGCCGACGCACCAACGGTTGCCAGATTATACAATATTTTATTATATTCTTTTCCATCCACCTGTTTCAGCAGCTCGCTGGCCTCTTCCAGTGAAATCTCATCGCTGCAGTAGCGGCGTGAAATATCATTTACCTGAACGATCCGGCTTAAATTTGTGTTTCCCGTTTTTACACGCCGCACAATGGTAAGCGGTTCCTTATCCTTTTCTTCCAATGTAACCTGGATTGCCGTCGTAAATGCCACCGGCGACACGCGAAGGGCATTTCCTTTTTGCAGGATATGCGCCATCGTATCTTCCACACGAAAGGTTTCCGCACCGCTTTTCAGCATTATTTCACCAGCCAGAGCTGCCGTTTCTACCAATAACTGTCTGTTCATGTGCTCTCCTGTTTTTCTGTCTTTAATCACAATGGAGCACGTGTTCCAGACCCTGATTCATAATTGTCGCCACATGTGTGTCGGCCAGAGAATAATATATGGTCTTTCCATCTCTGCGGAACTTTACCAGAGAATTCTGTTTCAGGATCCGAAGCTGATGGGAAATGGCGCTCTGTGTCATGTCCAGCGTATCTGCAATATCCTGTACACACATTTCCCCTTCTGTCAGCGTATACATAATCCGAATCCGGGTGGAATCTCCGAATGCTTTAAATAATTCTGCCAGATCATATAATTTTTCCGTATCACACGGATGATTTAACTTCTGTTCGCTCATGCAATTCTCCCATTTATACTCTTTTTACTCATACAGTAACGATTCAGGGATTATTTATCAAATATCTGAAATGTCCATAATGAAAAAATTTTTCCTGAACCGTCACTTCATGTAAAAAATACTATCATAATTTTCCATAAAAAGAAAACCATTTATGAAAAAAGGGATCGGTATTTTTCAATCCGACCCTCTTTGCCCTATCTTGTTAAAAATCCGTATTCCACCGTTCCGTTATCCCATACCGCATTTACCCGGTATACATAACCCGGTTCTGCTTTCAGAATCCATTTTGTTGTTGTGTTTACGCTGGAAGTCACCGTTTCTTCGTCCGTCGTCACTTCCACAGCTTCACCATCCGGATTCTGATTTACATATTCCTGATTGTTCTGGTATTGTACTTCCCAGCGGCTGACCTGTACTTCCTTTGGCATATGATCAAAAACCAGTTCCACATCCACCGGCTCACCGATTGAAACATCACCCAGCCATTCATCCGCCCACATCAGTACATGTGCATGATCCGCTTCTTCACCTGTTCGCTCGCCGTTCTCGTTTTCATAATACCAGGAGTAACTGCCATTTGGAATAAACACGGTTACTGCTGCCAGTTCTGTTGTATAGCTGGCACTCAAAGACGGAATCTGCGACGGATCCGGTTCCGAATAAAGTTCATCAATGATATTCTGATACTGGTCTGCGTCCAGAGGATTCCCCTCTTCCACCACATGAATCTCAGTGACGCCCATATACTGCCCCGGATAGGATTCTGCCATCACGCCGTTTCCGTAAACATCCAGAATGTTTCCTCTCTGTAAATCAGCCGGCTGTATAAGATCACCTTTTGTGTTGAAAATCTCATCCGGCATCTGTACGGTAAAAACCGTACCGTTTTCCATATCGACCATCACATATGCACCTTCACTGCCATATGGAATATACATGGCACGAATGATATTTTCCTTTTCAATCTGCGACATTTTTAAAGTAACCACAGTCAATCCGCCCAAAAGCACCACCAGAACCAGAAGCCCCCAGAGCCATTTTTTCTTTTTCATATAGTATCCTCCTAAAATTCTTCTCGTCTTATAGTGTCTCGATTGTGCGCTTTTGTTGCATGAAAATTGCAAATTATCCAAAGCAACTTCGGTTTTTTACTTTCCCAACAAACTCCGGTTTTAACCAAAACAGAACTTACTTTGTAAGTTTACCAACAATTTTGCAGAAAGAAAAGTGCTGATTTAATTTTTATTTTTTTACCTATCTTACTTTTCTGATTTTACCGGCATCCATCTCATATACGACATCACAAAGAAGATCTATGTCCTCTCTGTTATGACTGGCAATCAGGAATGTTTTCCCCTGATTCTTCAATTGCAGAAATAACTCCCGCATATCTTCAACACCCTTATTATCTAACCCGTTCATTGGCTCATCTAATATCAGAATTTTCTGATCTTCCATTAAAGCCTGGGCAATGCCAAGCCTTTGTTTCATACCCATAGAATACTTTCCAACTTTTTTATTACGGGCATTTTCCAATCCAACTATTTTTAATACTTCATTAATATCAATTTTTTTTCCGGAAAGAGCAGCCACTATAACTCCATCATGTTACCGTGTTACCGGAAAATGTACTTGCCACGACACAAAATCAATATGAAGTTGAATTTCTGACAGAGACCACAACACAAGCTGACAATGTTGACTGGCAATACAGATACATTGATGGTGTTTTGTATCGCAGATTATATAACTTTACAACGAATACACCATTATCTTTATGGTCAATTGCTCCAATCGCATAAATATCTTCTTACATAAAAAGGCAGCCGTACTAACGATTATAATTCGTTATATACGACTGCCTATAATATATATACCATTCCTTCCAGTATTTTCTTAATACGAAAAATGCTGTTTTTCGTAACAAATGTTACATTCTTTAAGTCTTTTTCCTATATCGACCATTTTTTCCAGTTACAGCATACTTGCACGCAGTTCCTCACCGGATTTCGCACTCAGATATGCCGGAGCAATATCAAATACGGTCTTGCATCCGCTCTGACCTTCCTTTGCCAGACGGTAAGCAGCTCTTGCATAAGCCACGATTACAGAAGAGGTAAATTCCGGGTTGGAATCCAGCTTCAGGCTGTATTCGATGATATGTTTATTTTCCTTTTCCCATCCGGTCACACCGCTTCTTAACACAAATCCACCGTGCGGAATGCCGCTGTGATTTGCGATCAGTTCTTCTTCGCTGATAAAGTTCACGGTTGTATCGTAATCCGCAAAATAATTCGGCATAGTCATAATTTCTTCTGCCACTTTCGCCGGATCTGCACCCTCTTCCAGAACAACAAAACATTCTCTGGTGTGTTTTTCTCTGGTTGTCAGTTCCGGATTCTGTCCGCTTCTTGCTGCTTCCAGTGCTTCTTCAACCGGAATGGTGTACTGTTTTGCATTTTTTACGCCCTTGATACGACGGATCGCATCGGAATGACCCTGACTTACGCCTTTGCCCCAGAATGTGTAATCTTTGCCTTCCGGAAGAATCGCATTTGCATACATACGGTTCAGAGAGAACATACCCGGATCCCAGCCTACGGAGATGATTCCCACATTGCCGGCTTCTTTTGCAGCTGCATCCACATTTGCAAAGTGCTCCGGAATTCTTGCATGTGTATCAAAGCTGTCTACCACATTGAAAAGCTTTGCATACTCCGGTGTCTGAACCGGCAGATCAGTAGCACTTCCGCCGCAGAGGATCAATACGTCTATTTTATCTTTCCATTTTGCCGCATCTGCCACATTGCACACAGCTGCTGTCTCGGTTAAAATCTTTACGTTTTCCGGATTTCTTCTTGTAAAAACTGCAGCCAGTTCCATGTCCGGATTCTGTTTAATGGCGCACTCAACACCTCTGCCAAGATTGCCGTAACCTAAAATACCAATTTTAATACTCATAATAATATCCTCCTGTATATTCCCTGTCTCAGGACGCAAAAATCGCGCTCTACTGGAGATTATAAAGTATTTTTTGTCTGGTTGCAACTGTACAAATTATCGAAAAATATCACGTATCTGTGCAATCGGTTCATACTGCTTTTTTAATTTGTGAACCGCATCATTTGTATCCCCCGGGGAGATCACCACATCATACTGTCCCGGTTTACTGCCAAAAGTGACCATTTTTTCAAAAGTCAGCTTCTGTTTCAGATATTTCATCATGTTCTGTTGTGTCGCATCTTTATCGTATATTTTTATATAAGCATAACCCGGATAGTCATCTGAATCATATTTCAGAATCCGAAGTTTTTTTGCAAATTCCTGTTTTTCCAAACTCTTATAAAATTCTTCAATGACCTGTTTGGGATGAAAAAGCATAAAATATGCCACCGCCTCATCGGGCGGAAGGGCACGGTGAAGATAATTGCGGTACAGCGATCCCCGCAGATCCCGGATCAACTGTTTCTGTACCGCATCCCCCGATTCATCAAAGTAAATGAGCAGCAGATCTTCCACTATCACATTCGAAAAGCACTGCAAGTGATTTTCTTCGGCCAGTTTGCGGATTCGTCTGGATGTATCACAGTCTATACTGCAGACTTTCGGGTAACGCCCCGTATTTATATCATAAAGAGCGGCTCCGTTCATAACAATAACCGGCAGATTCAGCCGGACATCCCGCATGGATTCCATCATAGAAGCGGGCGTGCGCATGGTAGAAACGGTAAAATGAATCCCCTCATCCAGCATACGATTCAATTCCACTTTGCTGTAATCACTCAGGCGGTCTTTTTCATGCAAAAGTATGTCATCCAGTTTTGCAACAAACAGGATATCTTTTTGCTTCTTTCGCGGAAGTGAAAAACTGTTTACCCCAATTCCCACCACAATTCCGATAATCGTGTCCAGAAAACGGTTCCACACAAACAGATATGGATTGGTATCCGTAATATGATTCACAACAATACTCAGAAAAACCACACAGGAGAAATAGGACGCCTGCTTTTTCTTTATCACAACTGTTGTATACAGGACAATTACTATCATTCCCGAAACCAGAAGTGAATTCAGAAACGGATTGTTTTCCGGTGTTATGTTAAAATAGCCTTCCGCTAACAACACAACCAGCCCATATACGGCTCCGATCACAGTCCCTATGATTCTCTGTAATGCATTTTTCTTTGTACCATCCGCATACATCTGAATGCACCACAAAGTTGCCAGCTGTGAAAAAAATACGATTCCGTGACTGTCTCTTAAAAAAGAGATCAGAAAGCATATCTCAACGGCAATTGCCGATTTGATAATGCGCAGTCCCAGAGACGGCATGTTTCCTTTTCTGTTTTTCATAACAAATCCCCTTCCATTTACAGAATGTGTGCCCGACGGGTGCACGCAGAAAGGCGCCAGACAAATTGTCCGGCGCCTTTACCTGTCTTAAAATATGAACATTCCTGTTTCTTTGTTTTCGATACATCAGAACTTACCATATTCAGGTCATAAAAATCAAGTGTTCTTAACCGTTTTTCTTCCAAAAAAAGATTTTTTGTTCCATATTTCAGCAGCAAAATTTATTTCTTTTACCCACTTTTTTCCAGCCAAAAATAAAAATTGAAATTCTTTCATTTTTCACTTGCATTTTCTCTGCATATTTATTAATTTATATCTCATGGGCTTTTTTATAACACCATCCGGATCTTTATAATACAAATACAACAATAAAAGTACAAAATTTTTGTTCAAAAATTATACTTGTATTGTAGCAAAACTCATACTCATTTTTATGTTTTGGTGTTATAATAAAAATAACCTAATTTTCTAGTCAAAGGAGATACATATAATGAACCGAACAGCGGGTATTCTACTTTCCATTTCCAGCCTTCCGTCCAAATATGGAATCGGCTGTTTTTCTAAAAGTGCCTACGATTTTGTAGACTGGTTAAAAGAAGCCGGTCAGACCTACTGGCAGATTCTACCTTTGGGACCTACCAGCTACGGCGATTCCCCTTATCAGTCATTTTCCACTTTCGCAGGCAATCCTTATTTTATCAGCCTTGAGGCACTCATTGAAGAAGGTGTTTTAACCGAAGAAGATTGCAGCATTCTGGCAACAGACGAAAAACCAAATGATATCGACTACAAAAAACTCTATGAGGAACGCTATCCGATTCTGCGCAAAGCTTATGAACGCAGCAACATCTCCGAAAATCCGGAATATCAGAAATTTATTGCAGAAAACGACTGGTGGCTGGGTGACTACAGTCTGTTTATGGCCGTAAAAGACCGTTTTGACGGAGTACCGTGGACCGAATGGGCTGAAGATATTCGTCTCCGCTATGCTTTCGCTATGGATTATTACCGTGAAGAACTGTATTTTGATATTGAGTTCCAGAAATATCTCCAGTTCAAATTCATCGAACAGTGGAGAGATCTAAAAGCATACGCAAACAGCAAAAATATCAAGATCATTGGCGATATTCCGATTTATGTATCTATGGACAGTGCCGATGCATGGGCGCATCCGGAATTATTCCAGCTGGATCAAAACAATGTTCCGACCGCAGTGGCCGGCTGCCCGCCAGACGGTTTCTCCGCAACAGGTCAGTTATGGGGCAATCCGCTGTATCGCTGGGATTATCACAGAAATACCGGTTACGCCTGGTGGTGTTCCCGTATGTGGTACTGCTTCCAGTTGTATGACGTGGTTCGGATCGATCACTTCCGCGGTTTTGATGAATATTTCTCCATTCCTTACGGCGCTGAGACAGCCGTGGACGGACATTGGGAAAAGGGACCAGGCATTGATCTGTTCCGTACCATCGAGCGCAATCTTGGCTGGCACGAAGTGATCGCAGAAGATCTGGGCTATGTAACCGATTCTGTTCGTCAGCTGGTTCGCGAATCCGGATTCCCGGGCATGAAAGTTCTGGAATTCGCCTTTGATTCCCGCGATTCCGGCTCCGCAAGTGACTACCTGCCGCATAACTATCCGGTAAACAGCGTTGTGTACACAGGAACCCACGACAATGAAACTCTGGTCGGCTGGTTCAACACCATCAGCAAAGAAGACCAGAAAATGGCCCGTGACTATCTCTTTGATTACCATACACCGAAAAAGCTGCTTTACAAATCCTTTATCAGTCAGGCAATGCGAAGCACTTCAAAATGTTGTATTATCCCGATCCAGGATTATCTGGGACTGGATAACAGCGCCAGAATGAATCAGCCATCCACCATCGGTATCAACTGGCGTTGGAGACTGACCGAAAACGATCTTAC
>JAXJSH010000101.1:0-4382 GCA_036310185.1 Lachnospiraceae bacterium
ACCGTATCTGCTGCAGTTGCTCTGTCCTCTGGACTCTGCACCGCCTGCTGCATATTTTGTGAATTTGAACCATCCTGATTTTCCACAAATTCATTTCTAATTTTTTCATATTCCGCAATACTCTCCTTTTTACTGGCACTCTGCGCCAGATTTTCCTGTTTTTCCACCAGCGTCTGCTGTCCGGTCAATTTTTCGTACAGAGCAGAGACACTCTGAATCCCCATCGTATCTTTCATGTACTGGACCGCCTGTTCTTTCAGGACTTTTCCACCGCAATCGGTCGCCAGCGTATAACCTGTTATGGACCCGCTCTCTTCCTGCAGATCAAGGAATGAAACTCCTCTGTTCAGGATCTTATCTTTATTCGGCATGAACAGGTATGACAAATCTGACTCTATCTCATCCAGGTTTTTCCCCAATTGAAGTGTACCAGTGCCGTATCCGGCATCCAGAAAAAACAGATGATACATATCAAATAATTCCGAATCATATTGGGCCAGCTGCGAATAAACCGCCAGATCCACCGCATTTGCAATCTGTGCACGGCATGCTGAAACTTTTGCCGAAACCAGAAATGCGCCGATCAGAGATACGATTATGGTAAGCAGCAGGCTGAAAAAAACGGTTATACTTCCCCGGGTCTTCAAAATGTCTCTCTCCCTTCTGTTACTTGGAAAACAAAAATCAGATACTGTTACTTTGACTGGTTACTTTAGACAGCAGTTTTTCTACCAGACTGACCAGCTGCTTTTTAAAAATAATCACCAAACCGATCAAAACCACGAGAATCAGAATAATTTCCACCACACCAATGGCATCTTCTTCCTGAAAAAAAGCCCGTAACTGACGCATACTACCACCTCCTTTCACATTTATCGACATACTTTATATATAAATTTGTATGTGATTTTTTATAAATTCCTTTTCCTACATTCTCTCTTTCAAACAAACTGCCTGTTTTATTCTGCAGTCTAATACAATGACAAAAAAGGCGGTACAATAAGTATTAATAATACGATCAACAGCATGAGCATCATCGGTATAAGCAGTTTTGTTCCTGCCTCTTCCCCCTGTATCAGAGCGCACTTTTTCCGCTCCTCAAAAGCCCGTGAACACTCCTGTTCCATCATAGGGAAAAACTGACTGCTTCCCTTTTTCAGATTCTGGACAAGCAATATGCTCAACGTTCGGTATTCCAGAATTTCACACCGATTTCCAAGATGCCGGTATGCATCTTCTTCAGACACACCCTGTTCCATTTCGTAGTACGTGCGCACAATTTCTTCATAAGCTCTTCGGCTTTCTTTTCCCTGCTCTACACCACGGCGATAATCCAATGCTATTTTTCGAATTGCTCTGCGGCTGCTGACTCCGGCACGCATTAGAAGCACCAGTTTTTGTATGATTCCCGGATAATCCAGAATCATCTGCCGCTTTATCTCTTTTTCTTTTTGGTCCCGCCTGCTTTTTTCCGACATAATCAGAAGAATCCCGATAATTCCCATAAAGAAAACAATCCAGATTCCGGTTCGGTCAGACGGTCTGGACCACTGCAGTGTTTTACCGTCAAGTTCATCCGGCAGATACTGATATTTTCCCTCTGACTGTCCATAATCCTCAACAGCCTCACTGACAGCCTGACCAAAAGCAGCATCTGCGCCCTTATTTTCAGGAAACACCGTAACGGTTCGATGATATTCCCTGGTATATTGGTCCGGGTTATCCAGACTTTGAGTTTCTGATTCCGCTTCGTTTTTGCCTTCGGTTTTCTCTTTCTGCTCCTGATTTTCCCCGGAATACGCTTCCGAATACCTGCCAGCATTTATGTTAACTATATTTACAGATTCCTCCAGAGATAACTTCCCTGTAATTTCCACCTGCACCCCATCTGCCGGAATCTCTTCACCCAATTTTCCTTCCCAGTCAAGATAGATCGGCTGACTGGTATTCCAGTCGATCACCACAGGAATTCCATCCAATCCAGTCATCAGATTCATTGGATACTCAATCCGTTCAAAACTCTCATTTTCGCCAAGAATCTTTTCATCCAGAACAGCCAGTACATCCTCCAGCATGGATATCACTTCTGTTTCCGTATAGGGTTCTTCTTTTACTTCAACCACAATACTCTCCTGATTTTCTCCATCCGATACAATCAGTTCTTCTTCGTAGCTTCCTTCTCCTTTTTCCGGCCGTATAAGATATCCTTGCGCTGCAGTATCGGTACTAACCTGATCATAAACCGTAACACCGGTTCCCATACAATTTGCCGCGAACAGTAAAATCAGGACTATTCGCATCTGTTTTTTGCTTACTGATATAAAAGGGGATAATTTTCCGGCCAGATAAGTGCCAGATTTTGAGAAGAATCCTCGCGATAAGAGAAACAGGATACCATATATCAGAAAAATACCTGTATGTATCCACATAAATCAGACCTCAATTTCTACAATCTTTCTGCCAGCCCACCAGGACATGGCATACATACACAGACATGCCGTCATAAATAGTACACCAAACAGATTTCCATACAAACTGTCCAGAAATCCCGGCGATGCAAGCTGCATATATAAAATAATCGCACATGGCATCACCGACATTATGGTCTGTTCGAATTTTTTCGCTGCAACAGCCGTCTCAATGGATCGTTCCACATCAATCTTTTCACCGATACTCGCGGCTGTCTCTGCAACAATCGATGTCATATTACCTCCCGTCTTTCTTGCAATTGCAAAAACAGAAGCAAAATTTCTGATATCTTCCACATCACTGCGCAGTCCAAAATCTGTCAGAAGCTCTTCTACAGGAATACTCACTTTTATCTGTCCGTTGATATAGGAAAGTTCCTGAACGATTTCCGCACTGTTTCCGTTCAACTTTCTCATATCCTTTTCCGCCTCGATCAAACCATTCTCTATGGAATACCCTGCTCGAAGAGAGACTGACAGGGAATTCAGGGCATCTCTAAATTGATAATTCAGCTCTTTTTTTCTGCGTTCCATCCGTATCTGCTTTTTCCATTTCAGCCAGAGCAAGGGAATGGGTATCATAAACACGAAGAATACAACGTTCTGATAAAAGAGGTAATTAACAATCACGCACAATAAGATGCCCTGAAATATGTACAACCCCCATTCCCGCTTAGTAAAATGATATTCTCGATAATCAATTTTCATACGTATTTTTCCCTTTCTGAACGATTTTTCAGGTCTCCCACCCGAGTCAGCCCTTTTCCTGACTGCCAGACATACAGTGGATTCAATACAATCTGTCCATTCTCATACCCCTGTACTTCCATAATTTCCACTACTTTTCGTTCACCTTTTTCGTTTCTCCCGAGATGAATCAGCACATCTATACCGGAAGCAATCTGTCTCTGGATTGCTGAAAGAGGGATATCCATTCCCATCAGTACCATAGTTTCCAGACGGCTGAGCATATCATAGCAGCTGTTAGCATGGGCAGAACACATGGAGCCTCTATGGCCCGTATTTACCGCAGAAAAAAGCATTTCTATCGCCTCCGCACCCCGGACCTCCCCAACGATAATCCGATCCGGCCGCATACGCAGGGCTGAACGGATCAAATCCCGTATGGTAACAGACACACCGCCTTCCATATTTGCCGATTTTGCTTCCAACCTTACAAGATTTGGGATTCCCTGCAGTTTCAATTCCGCATTATCTTCGATAGTTATAATGCGCTCTTCGGCCGGAATATATGCAGACAGGGCATTTAAAAATGTGGTTTTTCCGGTGGCTGTCCCGCCTCCTATAATAATTGTGTACCGATTTTCCACTAAATGTTTCAGAAATTCTGCTGATTCATCAGTCAGTGTTCCCAAACGAATCAGCCGCTCCATATCAATTGGTTTATCCGGAAACCGGCGAATCGTAAGTATGGGACCATTTAAAGCGACCGGATGGACCACCACATTTACACGGTCTCCATTGGACAAACGCGCATCCACAATGGGCATACTCTCGTTGACCACACGATTACACCTCCCCACAATCTGCTGAATGACATCTTCCAGCTTTTCCGCCGTTGAAAATTTTCCGTCCCAACGTTCCATCTTTCCGTTTCGCTCCAGAAAAATATGATCCGGCCCATTTACCATAATCTCCGTAATCGTATCATCATCCAGCAGTTCCTGAAGGATATCAAGTCTCCGGACCGAATAAAACAATTCCTTTTGCAGCCGGTCTTTCTCCGCCAGTGAAATCCTCTTTTTCCCCTCCTGCAGAATCAGTTCATCGATTAACGCCAGAATCTGCTCATCATCCTGATAAATATGTTCCTCCAGACATTTGCGCAGTTCCTTTTTCAGAAATTCCAGATGTTCTTCCTTTGCTGTCCAATTACGGTCTGACCTTTCTGGC
>JAXJSH010000102.1:0-3496 GCA_036310185.1 Lachnospiraceae bacterium
ATATAATGTTTAATATCCGTTCCAACAGCTTCTTGGCTGTTTCGGAATCCATTGTTCCGTTCTCTACATACGATTGTAACAGTTTTCTAATCTCTTCGTCACTCACAATTTTCACCCTCTTTCTACGACCAAGACGGATGAATTTCATAAGTGGTTTTATAAATTGTACAACTTTTTGAAATACTTAGTTTTAAGCATATTGTCACGCGTCGAATTATAGTTCCCACCTACGGCAGCTTTACCGCAGATTAAATCCGACATCTCCTTTATATCATCTATCTCAACGTGCTGTTTTTTACGGCACGTTTTTATCTGCCCTATTGACCATTCCCATTCTTTCCCATATAGTCTTTTCGTAACCAATAGAAAAAGAGAAAGAACAGCCCCTCCTACAGTTCGTTCTTTCTCTTCACCAATTCAAGTGCTGCAAAGCAGGTCCTCTGCAGGGTCATGCCCTAATAAATGGTTGCCTGTCATATAAGCAGTCACTTCGCATTGTTATGCAATACTTATGATAAGAAAAAACTTACTGTTGTGCAAGATATTTCGTATAAAAACTTCATCAAAATCTCTTTTTGATTCCTATATGGCTATGTTTCAGCCCCACCTTGAAACCTGTCCCATCTGCGGAAGCACCGGTAACTGTCACATCCACGACTACTATGGCCGCTCCATCTTTGACTTCCAGGCAGGTAAGAGAGAAAAGTCCGACCTTTGTGTGATGCGGGTTTTCTGTGACAGCTGTGAACATGCCCACGCCATTCTTCCGGATGTCATTATCCCTTATTCCAGCTACAGCCTGCTCTTCATTCTGCGCCTTCTTGGACAGTACTTTGCAGGTCGTTTTACCATAGAGCAGCTCTGTGAAAGGTATGAAGTCTCACCAAACCAGTTCTATAAGTGGCTTTCTCTATGGAAAACGCACAAGCAGGAATGGCTTGGTATTCTATCTGATCTGGAAACTTCTGATGTTTCTTTCTTGAGAAGCATCCTCCTGTTGGATTCCTTCTCCTCCTTTGCCATGGGATTTGTCCTGCGCTTTACTTATTCCTTTCTCCAGTCTCACAGGAACCCCGTTCCGGTGTCCCTGAAAAACGCACAGTATCACCAGAAGGTGTTTGCTCCGGATATCTCCATCTTCTGACCACACGACCATGGGATGGATGGCTGCCCGTTCTCCCCTTATGATGAAGAAAACATAAGAAGGAGGTCTTTTCCATGAGCAAAGATACTGAAACTCTCAAACATGACGCTGAAGTGGCACAGTTCCGCTTCGCTCTCATAGCTCCTGTCATCCAGGGGCTTTATCCTGATGCCTCGGCTACGGCCTACTACAAGCGGGTTACCGCCTCTCCACTGACCCTTCCGGATGGTTCCACGGTCAGCTACAGCTACAAAACACTGGAAAAGTGGAAATCCCAGTACAACCTCGGCGGGCTGGATGCCCTGATGCCCAGTGTCAGGTCTGACAAAGGCATTTCCCGGGCTCTGAATGATGAAGCCATTGCTGAAATTTATCGTATGAAAGATGACCATCCACGCATGAATGCCACACAGATTTATGAGCATCTCGTGAAGGAATCCTTTCTCCCGGCAACTGTCAGTGTGGATTCCGTACAGCGTTTCATCCGCAACAACGACCTCAAATCTGCCAGAGACCCTAACCTCCGTGACCGCAAGGCCTATGAAGAAGACGAATTCGGTAAAATCTGGCAGGCTGATACCTGTTATCTCCCATACATCACAGAAGACGGTCAGACCAGGCGCGTTTACTGCATCATGATCATTGACGACCATTCCAGACTTCTGGTCGGAGGCGAACTGTTCTACAATGACAATGCCTGCAACTTTCAGAAAGTGTTAAAAAATGCCATCGCCACCTACGGAATTCCCGATAAACTTTATGTAGACAATGGCTGTAGCTACTCGAATGAGCAGCTTTCCATGATCTGCGTATCCCTTGGCATCCTGCTTTTGCATACAAAAATCCGTGATGGCGCCAGTAAGGGCAAGGTGGAACGGCACTTCCGCACATTAAAAGAACGCTGGCTGTACACTCTTGATATCAGCTCCATTACCTCCCTTGCACAGTTCAATACCATGCTTAAGGATTACATGCGTTCCTACAATACCACCTTTCACAGGGGGATTGACTCCACTCCTCTGGAACGTTACCAGAATTCAAAGGATCATCCCCGTAAACCGCAGTCGTCGCAGTGGCTGGAGGACTGTTTCTATAACCGTATCACACGCAAGGTTCGCAAGGACTCTACCATTACCATCGACAAGGTCTGCTATGATGTGCCCATGCAGTTCATCTCTGCCAAAGTAGATATCCGATTTCTCCCGGATGACATGGTCTCTGCTTTCATTCTGTTTGAAAATCAGAAGTTCCCCATCCGCCGGACCAACCGCAATGAGAACTGCCATACAAAGCGCAGCAACCCGGCCATCGATTATTCAAAGATTGGAGGAAACACCTGATGTATAACTCTTTTTATGGTCTTTCCTTTAATCCTTTTGACAAACAGCAGTTAAAGGAGAAGGATCACTTTGTATCCAATGACTTTCGGGAAATGACAAACCGCCTGAACTATCTCAAGGATATCCGGGGGATTGGTGTGTTTACCGCCAGACCCGGTATGGGAAAGTCTTATGCCCTGCGATGCTTTGCTGCAGGTTTGAATCCCAGCCTGTTCCACATGGAATACCTGTGCCTGTCCACCATCAGCGTGGCAGACTTTTACAAACAGCTCTGTTCCATCCTCGGCGTTTCTGATAAAGGCGGCAAAACCGGCATGTTCAAGGCCATTCAGGAGCAGATCACCTATCTCTACAAAGAGAAACGACAGCCCCTGCTTCTTGCCATTGATGAAGCCCAGTATCTGAGTACCGGAATCCTGAATGATATCAAGATGCTCATGAACTACGGCTATGATTCTGTGAACTACTTTACACTGATTCTGTGTGGGGAATCCCATCTCAACGACACGCTCCGCAAGCCGGTGCATGAAGCACTCCGTCAGCGGATTACTGTCCATTATAACTATGCCGGGCTTTCTGATGATGAGGTTTCAAAGTACATCCTGCACAAGCTTCAGCTGGCTGGTGCCTCATCCACCATCATTGATCCGGCGGCGCTTGCAGCTGCGCACAGCTTTACACAGGGCAATCCCCGCCTCATTGATAACCTGATGACGGATGCCCTGACCATTGGCTCCCAGCAGGACAAGAAAGTCATCGATGCTGAAATCATCCGTGCTGCAGTTGACAATCAGGGACTGTATTGATGAAGTTTTCAAAGTACATTTCTAAGGCTGTGACTCCTGTCATGGCCTTATTTCAAAAGCAGCACGGCTGCCTTTCAAACAAGGCTACGACAATCTGCGGTTATTCCGTCTGTAGTCTGCGTCAAGTTCCGGTACGGCACAATCGGGGAGGCAAGTCCACCGAAAATAAAGTGCGATTTGCCCCTCCCACAATGTGCCGTCTGACA
>JAXJSH010000103.1:0-10825 GCA_036310185.1 Lachnospiraceae bacterium
ATTATAGCGATTATAATAGCTGGAAAAGGCTTTGCCTATTACGATTGGTGATAATTGCTGGATTGGCGCGGATGTTACTATCCTGTCGGGAGTAACTATTGGCTCAAATACGGTCATCGGGGCAAAAAGCGTAGTCACAAAGGATATTCCGGATCATGTTATTGCTGTTGGAAATCCCTGCCGTGTTATGCGCGCTATTACCGAAAAAGACAGCGTTTGTGTGTTCCTCAGGTGTGGGGTAGTTTTATGGAAAATTATATTTTTTTCAAATACCATTTCTCCACCCGATTTAAAACAGCATATAAAATCATAGCCAGCAAACAAAGCACAATAATCGACATGATCACCCAATCCAGTTTAAAGACCTGCGACTGCACACTGCCACAATCTAATGTCCTGATAATTCCCTTATTATATAAAAAACTCAAACTTCGCACTTGCATAAGCGCTTATTCAAGTGCGAAGTTTGAGTTACATATTATAACAGTGATATCAAAGCCAGAATCTTAACGGGTTCTGGCTATTTTTATGTCAAAAGGGAGTGTTAGAGTTAATAATGTACGAGAAGTTATATCGTATTCCCATATACATTCATTTGCCAATTTTGAATGATTTGATGCATATTAATTCATAAATAAACGCTATCTGGACATAAGATTAAAAAAGTGGAATGTTCTTATGTCTGGAATGAAACAAAATGAAAAGATTATTAAACGGAGGATAAAGTACATGGAGAAACAGAAAATTATGTTGAAAATTTCAGAGTTGCTAATGAAAGAAAACTTAATCACTGCCGATGAAAAGCTACGCCTCGTTCATATGATTCAGCAGGGTGATAAAGTATGACCTTGCGTGCTGTAATATACGCCCGCTGCAGTACAGAGGAAGAAAGTCAGAAAAATGCGCTTGTAAATCAGGTTGCAGAAGCAAAAGCCTGTGTACAGAAAAAAGGCTGGATACTAGTGGATTCTTATGTAGAAAGTAAATCCGGAACGTCAACGAAAGGGCGACTTCAATATAGTCGCCTATTCGAAGATCTGCAGCGGGATAAATTTGATATTATCGTGATAAAATCCCAGGACCGTCTTATGCGTAACACAAAAGACTGGTATTTGTTTATCGACCGTTTGGTAACAAATCAAAAGAAACTCTATATGTATATAGACCATAAGTTCTATACTACAGACGATGCACTCATTACTGGTATTAAAGCCATATTGGCTGAGGACTATTCCCGTGAACTGAGCAAAAAGATTAACAATGCTCACGGTAACAGGCAGAAGAATAATGGAGCCGTTGTGCTGACCAGTAATACATACGGTTATAATAAAAATCCGGATAAGAGTGTTTCAATCAATGAAGATGAAGCTAAAATGGTAAAAAGAATTTTCGAATTGTGTGCAGCTGGTTATGGAAGCCGGTCAATAGCAAATGTATTGGTGAATGAAGGGTATAAAAACAGAAAAGGGAAAGATATCCACGAGAGCAGTATTCGCAGAATCATACATAATCCATTATATAAAGGTACTGTCGTAATGAATAGACAGCACTTTGATTTTGAGACAAAAAGAACGATAAAGAATTCTGCAGATGAACTGATTGTTTATGATAATAAGGTTCCTGCAATTATATCAGAAGAATTGTGGGAAAAGGCCAATCAGGAAATACAAAAACGTTCAAATCCATTAAAACATAATAAGGGAGGATATAAAAGGCAATCTCCGTTAAGTGGAAAATTATACTGCGGGCTTTGCGGAGAACCGTATTATAGGCGTACCAGACGACGTTCGAATGATAAAGTGCAGCTATATTCATGGCAATGTAAGAAATATCTGGAACGGGGCAGAGTCAAAGGAACCTGTGACAGACCGGAATTGAGAGCTGTTACATTGGAGAAAGAAAATGGTTGTAATAATGTCCATTTAGAAGAATCTGTATTATTTCAATTTCTTGAAAAAGTCATGCATGAAAACTATGAAATGGATAAAGAAAAAATTATTCGTGAAATGGTAGATATGTTAAAAATTGTTTTACAGGAAAAGGATTTGCAGCCGGAAATAGACCGAGAGATATCAAATAAGAAAAAGATACAAGAGCAAATGAATTTGTTGGTAGATAAACTGTTAGAGGGAATTTTAACTGATAGCATATATCAGATGAAACAAAAAGAACTTGATCAGAAATTAGATGATATTCAGGAAAAAATTAACGATTTGACAAGACGTAAAGCACAGACATCCACACTGAAAGACAGGATACAGCATATCGAAAATAGGCTGCGTTCGAGTAATACTATTGAAAAGGCAACTGTGGGAAGCATGCTGGATGACATTGAAAAGATTCTGATTTATCCTGAACATATGGAAATTTATTTTAGTGTAACGAAAATGACTGGTATTGAAATCAATGATACAGTAAATGAATTGGATAATATTATACGAATTTCATATGGTTCTTTATTTAATTACCGTCAACAGAAGAAAGAAGGGAGAAATGAAGTAATTGAATTAATGCGAGATAATCCTAAGATAACTGTGAAAATGATAGGAGAGAAACTGAACCTGAGTGTTGCAGGTGTTTCATATCGCATAAAAGTATTAAAAGAAAATGGTAAAATACGTTATGAGGGAAAAGGTGGAAAAGGAGAATGGGTAATATGTGAAGATGAGAAGTCGTAATAAAGTGACTTCTCATTTTCGTTTATATGGAGTCGTTTGTAAAATAGAATTATGGCATATACTGATGATGACATATATCTTCGCGAGAATAAAAGTTGTTATTTAGTGGCAGTTGAAGTATAATATTATTCATTAAGGAAAATTGGCCGAACAGAATGTATTTGACAGGTGAGAGTATGATTATAAAAAATGTTTCCATTTCAAATTTTAAAGGAATCGAAGAATGTAGTTTAGAACTGCAATCAGGAATGAATCTGATTATTGGAGATAACGGATATGGAAAAACTTCGATATTAGAGGCTATTTCAGTGTGTCTTGGCGGTTATATTGCTGGAATTGAAAATATTACGACGAAACACTTTTTAGAGGATGAAATAAGAGTTGTTTTAGAAAAAACAGGAAGTGCTTCTTATAACAAAAGATATATTACTCCTATTTCTGTGGGGTGTGAGGCAGAAATCGAGGGTGAATCATATAAATGGATCCGCAGAAAAAATAGTATCAAAGCGTCAAGAAGTACCGTTGAACCAAGAGATGTTTGTAAAAAAGCATTTAGTATGGCGAATGAAAAAGGTCACGTGTTACCGATTTTAAGTTATCAGAGCACGGCCAGAATGTGGATGCAAAAGAAGGAATCTTCGGAGGATATTTTTGCAAAAGAATTCTACAGAACGGTCGGTTATGAAGGCTGTCTTGCAGAAGCATCTAATATTAAAATGATGATGAACTGGGTTCGTCGTATGGAGCGAATCGAGTGGAAGACCAAACAGGAAGTTGTAGAATATAAAGCAGTAAAAGATGTTCTGTGCCATTTTATGAATTTGATGGAAGAGGGCATTGAAAAGGTTGAGTATGATGAAATCAGTGATGAATTAGTATATTCAACAAAAAATATGACGCTTCCTATCAGAAACTTAAGTTCTGGATATCAGTCACTAATCTGGATGGTTCTGGATATCGCTTACCGTATGGCAGTTTTAAATCCTGATTTAATGGAGAAAATCAATGAAACTCCGGGGGTTGTATTAATCGATGAACTGGATATGCATTTGCATCCAAAGTGGCAGTGGAATATTGTAAAAGCATTGAAAGACACATTCCCTAATGTGCAGTTTATTGCAGCTACACATTCTCCAATTATTATTTCTTCCTGTAAACAGGATAATTTGATTACTATTAGTAAGACAGGAGAAATTTCATATGCTGTAACACCATATGGCTTTGATGTAAATGAGATTTTAAGTGTATTTCAAGGCAGTTATATTATGGCGGAAGATGTGGAACGACTTTTTAAGTCTTTCTATCAAAATTTGGATGCTGAAAAGTATGATCTAGCAGAAAAACAGTTAGAACAGTTAAAAGAAATGGCTGGTGAAAATAATCCTAAGATTACAGGTGCTGAAATGGCACTTGAATTGGAACAGATTCCTTTGGAGGATTAATTATGCGATATATACGAAAAGGAGAAGAACCTGAATCCTTAACGCAGTATAAGAAGGAATCCAATGCATATTATGACGGCTATGCTGACAAAGATGATATAAGAAGAAATCTCATGGAAGATCAGGGATATCTATGTGGGTATTGCATGAGAAGATTAAATGATATATCAGATGTAAAGATTGAGCATATTGTACCGCAGAGTACGTTGAAAGATGATGAGAAAAAAGCTTTGGATTATCGGATTATGGTAGGCGTTTGTTATGGAAATGAAAAGAAAGGGCGTAGAAAAGAATGTCTGACATGTGATGCTCACAGAGGTTCTAAAGACTTATATGTAGATCCCTTTGATGAAAACAATATCAATCAGATTGAATATGATTCCGAAGGGTATATTACATCACAGAATGAAGAGATAAAAAAGAGTTTACAGGAGACATTAAATTTGAATTATGATGGTCCGGATGCCTATCTGGTTCAAAATCGTAAAGAAGTCTTAAAAAAATGTAAGGATAAATTGCGCACCATGCAAAAAGAAGGTCTTTGGAAAAGACAAAATCTTGAACGTATATTGAAATTTTATCAGGAAAAAGATGAGGAAGGAAAGTATATTCCATATTCCGGAATAGCAATTTGGTACATAACAAAACGATTAAAGAGAAACTGATAAATAAGATGAGGATGCAGGAAACTGCATCCTTACTGCATTTTATAGAGGACAATAGTTTGTGGCAGTATGCAGTCAAATCTAAAAGTCTGCGTCCCATAAATAATCAAATATCCCAGTCCCTGTCTCGAACCGATGAACTCCCCGATAATAACCCCCACCAGACACAGCCCAATATTCACCTTCATATTAGCCAGTATCTGAGGAATCGAAGACGGCAGCACAACCTTGGTCAGCGCCTGAAACCGGTTCCCGTGAAGCGTATAGATCAGCTTGATCTTATCCGGACTGGTCTCTTTAAAGCTGGTATACAGATTAATAACCGAACCGAAAATAGCTACAGAAATACCAGCTACAATAATAGTTTTCACGCTTGTGCCCAGCCAGACGATCAAAAGCGGTGCCAAAGCCGATTTCGGCAGACTGTTTAACACAACCAGATACGGCTCCAGAACATTCGACACCTGCGGGCAGGCCCAAAGCAGAACGGCAACACTGATGCTGATGACAATAACAAGAAAGAAACTGACCAGCGTTTCAAACAGAGTCACGCCAATATGAACATAAAGCGAATTATATTTCCACATATCAGCAAAAGTAGCAACAACCTTGGACGGACTGCTGAAAATAAAAGAATCCATCCATCCGGCCCGCGTACTGACTTCCCATAACCCCAGAAAAATCACCAGAATCAAAATGCGGAACAGCCAGACCAGAGAATGTTCTCTTCTGCGTTTTTTCAGATATCTTTCCTGAGCAGCCGATGCCACGATCATGACTGGTTCAACTCCTTCCATATTTGATTAAAATAGGTTTTGAATTCCGGCGCATTTCGGGAAGAGAGCGGTGTGCGCGGTTCCACACTCAGGCGAATGTCCACAATGGTATTTACCGTGGCCGGACGGGGTGTCAGGATAATGACCCGGTCAGCCATACTGATCGCCTCTGAGATATCATGGGTAACTAAAATGGCGGTTATGGACTCCTGGCGGATGATTTTTCCAATATCGTCACTGACATTGAGACGGGTCTGATAATCCAGAGCGGAAAATGGCTCATCAAGCAGCAAAAGCGTGGGTTCCATAACGAGGGTTCGAATCAGCGCAGCCCTCTGCCGCATGCCGCCGGATAACTGGGAGGGTCTGGAATTGGCAAAGTCTTTGAGTCCGTAGGATTCCAGAAGTTGATTGGCATACTCTTTTTTCGCTGGTGTGTCGCAGCCTGCAATCTCAGGCCCCAGCATCACATTTCGGTAAATGGTTCTCCATTCAAACAGATGATCTTTCTGAAGCATATATCCGATGTTCATGCCGGATTCCGACGCATCTTTTCCTTCTATTAAAATCTGTCCGCTTTCCGGGGACAAAAGACCGCAGATCAGATTGAGAATTGTGGATTTACCGCATCCGCTTGGACCGACGATGGCGACAAATTCACCCTGGGAAACGGAAAAGGTGAGATGGGAGATGGCAGGAGTCTCCTGATCGATGGTGTGATATGCCATACTGACGTCTTTAAATTCCAATAAAGGTGCCATAGTATTCTCCTTTTCACTGCATACTTTAATGTATGTTGCGGAAAATCATCTGGTTACAGGGTGCAAGCGAATCCTTACAGGAAAAAAGACAGCGATGCTTCGACTGTTTCATAGAAAAAGCAGAAGCATTTGACGGCGAATCAACAAACTTTCGTTGAATTTTTAAAATAGACAGGCTATACTGTTGATAGAGAATATCAAAAAACAAGGGTAAAAAACGTGGAAAATTATCAAAAAAAATTAGAGAAAATCATAGAGACGATTTCAAAAGAAGAAAAACCAAAGCGACTGCTTTTACACAGCTGCTGTGCACCCTGCAGCAGTTATGTACTGGAATATCTGTCACAATATTTTGAGATCACCGTATTTTATTATAATCCAAACATTTCTCCGGAGACGGAATACCGCATGCGTGTGGAAGAACAGCAGCGTCTGATTCAGCAAATGCCGCTGAAGCACCCGGTCAGCTTTCTGGAGGGAACGTATTGCCCGGACTATTTTTACAACATGGTAAAAGGCCTGGAAGATGTGCCGGAGGGCGGCGAACGCTGTTTCCTGTGTTACCGCATGCGTCTGGAAGAATCCGCGAAGATTGCCAGAGAAAACGGTTTCGACTATTTTACAACCACATTAACCATCAGTCCGTTGAAGAATGCACAGAAGCTGAACGAAATCGGACAGGAACTGGCTGAAAAATATGAAGTGTCCTTCCTTCCGTCCGATTTTAAAAAGAAAAACGGCTACAAACGTTCCACAGAACTGTCCCGTGAATATGGCCTTTATCGACAGAATTATTGCGGTTGTGTCTTTTCAAAGCGGAACTGATGTGTTAAACTATAGGTTAAAATTGCAAAATGACTAAATGGAGGGAAAACAATGGCTCAGTTATGGGGCGGCAGATTTACAAAAGAGACAGACAAGCTTGTTTATAATTTCAATGCGTCCATCTCTTTTGATCAGAAGTTTTTAAAAGAAGACATTGAAGGCAGTATTGCCCATGTGACCATGCTGGCAAAACAGGGTATCCTGACTGCCGGTGAAAAAATAGAGATTTTGAGTGGGCTCGACAGCATCCGCAAAGATGTGGAAGAGGGAAAACTTGAGATTACCGATGAATACGAAGACGTTCACAGCTTTGTGGAGGCCAATCTGATCGAGCGTATCGGCGATGCAGGCAAAAAACTGCACACCGGAAGAAGCCGTAATGACCAGGTTGCTCTGGATATGAAGCTGTACACCAGAAATCAGATCGATGAGATGGATGAACTGGTAAAAAATCTTCTGGAAGCAATTCTGAAGATCATGGAAGAAAATACAGAGACTTATATGCCGGGATTTACCCATCTGCAGAAAGCCCAGCCGATTACGCTGGCACATCATATGGGTGCATATTTTGAGATGTTCCGCCGTGACAGAAGCAGACTTGCGGATATCAGAAACCGCATGAACACCTGTCCGCTGGGTTCCGGTGCGCTGGCAGGAACTACCTATCCGCTGGATCGGGAATATACGGCAGAACTGCTGGCATTTGAAAACGGTCCTACTTTAAACAGCATGGACGGCGTATCCGATCGTGATTACCTGATCGAATTTTTATCCGCCATGTCCATGATTATGATGCATCTGTCCAGATTTTCTGAGGAAGTGATTATCTGGAATACAAATGAATACCAGTTTGTTGACATTGACGATGCATACAGCACCGGCAGCAGCATTATGCCCCAGAAGAAAAATCCGGATATTGCAGAATTGGTTCGCGGAAAAGTCGGCCGTGTCTATGGTGCCCTGATGTCTCTTCTGACCACCATGAAAGGACTGCCGCTTGCATATAATAAAGATATGCAGGAAGACAAAGAGCTGACCTTTGACGCCATCGACACCACAAAAGGCTGTCTGGCACTTTTTACCGGCATGCTTTCCACCATGAAATTCAATAAGAAAAACATGGAAGCAAGTGCGAAAAACGGATTTACCAACGCAACGGATGCTGCAGATTATCTGGTAAATCACGGTGTACCGTTCCGTGATGCACACGGTATCGTGGGACAGCTGGTTCTGTACTGTATTGATAAAGGCATTTCTCTGGATGATATGACGCTGGAAGAATACAAGGCGATCAGCCCGGTATTTGAAGAAGATATTTACGAAGCCATCAGCATGAAGACCTGTGTGGAAAAACGTATGACAGTTGGTGCTCCTGGTCCGGATGCCATGAAAGAAGTAATTGAGAAATGCAAGGAATATTTGGCTTAAAATCAAAAGAACAGGAAACAGAAGCCATACAAAAGAGTGATTCAAAAAAATAATTTTGAATAGAAAGAAAATGAATGAGGAGAAAAGTTATGAGTGAGAAACTGAGAGTAGGTATTTTAGGTGCAACCGGTATGGTAGGTCAGAGATTTATCTCTCTGCTGGAAAACCATCCATGGTTTGAAGTAGTGACTGTAGCTGCAAGTGCAAGAAGCGCAGGCAAAACTTACGAAGAGGCTGTTGGCGGACGCTGGAAAATGACCACACCGATGCCGGAAGCTGTAAAAAAACTGGTTGTAATGAATGTAAACGAAGTAGAAAAAGTTGCTTCAACCGTTGATTTCGTATTTTCCGCAGTTGATATGTCAAAAGACGAAATCCGCGCCATTGAAGATGAATATGCAAAAACAGAGACACCGGTTGTTTCCAACAACAGTGCACACAGATGGACACCGGACGTTCCGATGGTAGTGCCGGAAATTAACCCGGAACATTTCGAAGTGATTGAATCCCAGAAAAAACGTCTTGGAACAACCCGCGGTTTCGTAGCGGTAAAACCGAACTGCTCAATCCAGAGCTATGCTCCGTGTCTGGCAGCATGGAAAGAATTTGGCCCGAAAGAAGTCGTAGCGACTACATATCAGGCAATCTCCGGTGCAGGCAAAACCTTCAAAGACTGGCCGGAAATGGTAGAAAACATCATCCCGTACATCGGTGGTGAAGAAGAGAAGAGTGAGCAGGAACCGCTTCGTGTTCTTGGCCATGTGGAAGGTGATCACATTGAAAAAGCTGCTCTGCCGAAAATCACATGTCAGTGTATCCGTGTACCGGTTCTGAACGGTCATACTGCAGCTGTATTTATCCGTTTTGAGAAAAAACCGACCAAAGAAGAACTGATCGACCGTCTGGTTAACTTCAAAGGCGAGCCGCAGGAACTGAACCTTCCGAGCGCTCCGAAGCAGTTTATCCAGTATCTGGAAGAAGACAATCGTCCGCAGGTTAACATGGATGTTAACTATGAGAACGGCATGGGCGTATCCATCGGACGTCTGAGAGAAGACAGCATCTATGATTACAAATTTGTTGGTCTGTCTCACAATACCGTTCGTGGTGCAGCAGGCGGCGCTGTTCTGTGTGCAGAGCTGTTAAAAGCAAAAGGTTACATCACAAAAAAATAATATCCCTTCAATTAGAATGAGGGGATGGGCCCCTCTTTTAATAAAAATGGCAATGATTCGGAGCTGCCCCCAAATGGCTCCGAACCATTGCTGAAAATCTATGCGCAAATGGAATCTAAGGAGGGAATGAAATGGAAAAGAAAACAGCAGACAACAGCAAAATTATTTTGAGGATGTTGCTTTACTTTTCAGTAGCATTGATGATTGGCGCTTTGTGCGCCGGTGACTGGTCGAATCTGATACCTGGCTTTGTGACAATCTGTACCCGTCCGTCTCAGTTTACTATGGACTACTTTGTTCTTGGTGGTCTTGGCAGTGCTTTTTTAAATGCAGGTATGGTTGGCCTGGCCTGCTGCGGCCTGCTTTATTTCACGAAAGCAAAATGCACCGGCCTTACGGTTGCTGCATTCTGGCTGAATGTGGGATTTGCCACATTCGGTATGAACTTTTTTAACATCTGGCCCTTTTTCTTTGGTACCTGGGTATATTCCAGAATTAAGAAAGTGCCCTTTGGAAGCGTTGTAAACTATGCAATGTTTTCCACTGCGCTGGCTCCTTTTGCAAGTGAGCTGACTTTCCGTTATCCGAATCTGGAAACATCCGGATTCTCTGCAGTCGGATTTATTCTGACGATTATTGTCGGTATTGTAGTTGGATGTGTGATGCCGTCTCTTTGTGCACACGCGCCGAATCTGCATAAAGGCTACAACCTGTACAGTGCAGGTCCCGTTGCCGGTTTGCTGGCATTTTTCATTTTCTGTGTGCTTTACAAATCACCGGGAATCGAAGTTCCGACCAATACGAATCTGGGCGAAGGCGAGCGCCTGTTCGTGTCCGTATTTTTCCTGATCGTATTTGGTTTGTGTTTTGTATTTGCATGGAAACTGGATAAAAACTGTTTCAAAGACTATAAAAATCTGTTGAAGAGTTCTGGTCATAAGGTGGATTTTACCGCGGAGTTCGGTATGCCGGCCACACTGGTTAATATGGGCGCATATGGTCTGTTTATCCTGCTGTATTACAATCTGGTGCAGGGTATGACCATGGTTGATGGTGAACTGGTCTTTACCGCAGC
>JAXJSH010000104.1:0-7432 GCA_036310185.1 Lachnospiraceae bacterium
AATATAGTATGTTCCGAAAAGCATAGAGCCTTTTTTAAAGAAAAAATAGGTAAAAGTTTTTCTTTTAATGTTTTGTTCCAGAAGTGGTTAAAGAGCAATGCTGGAAAGACTTATGGTGATGCAATTAATGCATATTATCAGATTTTAGAAGAAAAGAAAAAGGGTAAAACAACGATTGGTAAGCAATTTGAGTATAATACATACATCCGAGATTTCTTCGAAGATAATCAGGGAAGAAGTTTGGATGAAGCTATTACATGTTGGAAATATAAAAAGAGTTTGCAAGGACACAATCGTTATGAAAAGTCTGACCTTGTTGCGTTAGACTGATAAATTTCAGTCTTGCGGAGAGATTGAAAGCAACTGAAGATTTGAATTTGTAGGAGGAATGTTTTGTTTTGAAAAAAGGAATACATATCTTATATTTTGTTACTGTTGTAATCAGTGCTTTGGTGGGATTATGGCATTTCTTCGTACCTTGGATGTTTCAATGGTATGATTATCTTCCAATGCAATATGAGAATCTTATAGTTGGGATTGACTATACCAATTACTGCTTTTCATTATTGTTGTTTGGATTGAGCGTAATGCTGATTGTGCTTGGGAAAAGAGCATTGGCAATGAATCGGGAGGTGATTTATTTCTATTTTTTTCTCACACTGGTTTGGATATTTAGAGCTTGTCTTGCCAGCT
This sequence comes from Lachnospiraceae bacterium, assembly GCA_036310185.1. Classification (GTDB taxonomy): domain Bacteria; phylum Bacillota; class Clostridia; order Lachnospirales; family Lachnospiraceae; genus JALENY01. Next base: position 694 of record JAXJSH010000104.1, read on the forward strand.
TTATTGAGCCATGGCCGCTACAACCAATTCCAGCGGCAGCGATTGGGCAGTTAATTGCATCAGATGCATTGGCTATCATGATGATAGTTATTAGTGTGTGCTTTATTAAAGAAATGAGAAGAAAATAACAAATTTCAGTTTGAGCCTTTGTATATTACCCTCCCACGAGCATATTTTATCTGCCCGTGGGAGTAGTTTTGGGGTAGCTTAATGATTCATTTTATAACACAATCATGATACAAAAGATTCAGTCCGATCGAAAAGCCAAGCCACCAGCTCACTACATTGATATCTAGCGGAATATACTTCCCGGCAATCAATGCAAAAGTTACACTGACAATACATAAAGCAACTGACACCACCTTTCTCAAACGTATCTCGCCGTAAACCTCATAATACTGCCAGCGGTCATGCCACTTCTCGCCAAGCCAGTCAAACACATTTCTAAGCAATACAAATCCGACTGCTACAATTCCAATAGTCACAAGAGCCACAACACCAATCGCAACATAAGAATGCATATAATTTGTAAGATACCCATAGCACCATTGATACAATCGGGCAATCATTACAGCTATATCACAACCATTCTCCCAACGGTTTATAAACCACCGGGGAATCGTTCTTGTAATATCCTGATTCATAAAAATGATATACCCTGTTTGTATCATACAGATAAAACAGAATGCCCATGTCCAGATACTTAATGCTATGGTCTGCTTCTGAAGTGCGGTCTGCAACCTGCCCTTCATATCAGCTTCCATATTCCGCTTTACACGACTTACCTTTTCGTTAACACGCTTATCAAAAGTACCATTTAATGCTTTGGCGTCTGCAAGGATTTTCTTAGCGTCCTCTGTCTTTGTCTTGGCTTCTTTGAAGGTATTCTGAGCCTTCTGGTTCTCTACCAGTAGCTTCTGATTCGCTTCTGCCAGCTTCTTGTTCTCCAACAATACCAAGTCGCTCTCGGCTAATCTGGCGATATGAGCGTTCAACTTCTGAATCTCTTGCCCTTGCTCTGCTATCGTCGATTGCATGGAGAGTATCTGCGATTTCAGCTTTTGCACATCGGATAAATGCGTCTGTATCTGATTCTCCTTTTGTGCCAACTGTAAGCGGTACTGCTCGTTCTCCACCTGTAAGTCCTCCGACAGCTTCAAAAGACTGTCTGCGTTCCATAAGTTTTCTGATTCGTTCATCACGATCCCTCGCTTTCTCTTTTAGCCTTTGCATAATTCCTGCAATTGTCTGTTCTGTGTTACTAATTTCTGATTCTGTATGATCAGATTCCGATTTTCGGCTGAGAGCCTCCTGTTCTCGGCATTTAATTTCTCCAGCAATTCCTGCTGTTTCAAATTCACCGATTTCAACTGCTCCAGCTGATGCTGCTGGTCTTCCAGAATGTCCAGCATATTGTCCTGACATTTGAAAATCTCCATGATTTCCTCTAAAGTATCCTGTAATTCGTTCATATAAAATCCGTCCTCTCTCCATAATGGTTTTCTGTAATTCCTTCACTGTAAGAAGCCACTTACCTTTCATGTCATTTAACTTTCTTACAATGCGGTTGTATTCACAGCGGTTGGAAACAAAGCCCGCCTTCTCCATCTTCCGGGTACGATACCCTTCATGGATGGTCGGCTCCAAATCCAGCTCCTGCCGTTTGTAACTTCTGTGGTCAATCTGCTGTTCCAAATCCAGATATTCGTTACAGATATCTGCCCATGACTTTCTCCAGATTTCCGCTTTGCTGTGGTCGTTCCAGTCATTTGGTTCTGCTGTGATGCGTTTCCACAGCTTTTCATTCCGTTTCCCGAGCTTCTGCTCTCCGGTAGCCGGGTCAATGAGCGGAATGCGGTTTCCTGCTTCATCAAGGGAATAAATCTTCTTTTCCTTCTGTGCCCATGTGCCATCGGGCTTGATGCCACGCATGGTCAGCATAATGTGAGCATGGGGATTACCATCACTCTTATCATGCAATGCCCAGTCGGCACACATGCCAACAGAAACAAAATTCTCCTGCACATACCTTCTTACAATCTCAATCTGACATTCCCTTGAAAGCTCCTTTGGAAGTGCCACTTCGATTTCTCTTGCAAGCTGTGCATTGGATTTCTTTTCTACCTTTTCCACCGCATTCCATAATATATTCCGGTCAGCATATTCCGGCGGAGCATGTGCCGGAAGTGCAACCTCTGTAAATACCACACCACGCTTTTGGGTAAAGTCATGGACAAGACCTATGCGGTCATCCATGAGCTTTTCGCCGGAGCGGTAGGCAGAAGAAGCAACTGCCGATTTTCCATCGCTCCTGCTAATGATTTTGATACTGCAATGATAAATTGCCATAGTGCATATCCTCCTTCGTTAAAAGTACATATTCTTATGTGGAAGAACGCCGGAGGGGTTCTTCCTATGGGAAGCAGACCGTTCCGAAAGTTTATCTTTTAAAATCCAGATGCTTCCCATAAGCCTCGCAGAGCGCGCGCAAGAGACAGGCTCTGCCTGTCTATAAGTGCGCCCTTCTCCCTAAAAAGAGAAGGGAATCAGGAAACTCCTGACGCCCCAACTTCCTCTTTTTTCATGTCCGTATCCGGACCTTTTTGCATTGCTTTAGAGAAAAATTTTCCGTTAGCTTCCTGCTTATTTAGGAATGCAATCAGCTTTGGAATTTCTTCTAACTCAATACATCTTCCCAGCACCGACTCCACCGCAGCACCGATTTCTATCAGACGGTGGGTACGGATTTTGCGTTCTTCCTCCTTCCTGCGTTTCTCCAGCTGCTTCTTTTGTGCCTCATAACGCTTCAGCTCCTGCGCCAGCTTCTCAATCCTTAAATCCTTCTCCTGGATTCTTTCTTCATAGGTTTTGGTTGATTTACCCATACAAAACTCCTTCCCGCTGATAAAATATCAGCTTAAAAACAATTGATTTGTGTAACAATTACTCTGCATCCGGTGTATCCTGCTTCCGGTTGGCAATATCATTTGCCATCAGATGCAAAAGCTTATCCTCAAAGGTAGCTGTGGTATTCTCTGCGAAAAACACATTTACCTTGTAGGTGGTCTGTCCTATCTTTTTGGTAAAAGAGGACATTACCTGCTCCTTATTTGCTGTCTGCTCCATAATACTTTCACCTCCTTCTTGAAATGCAAACATATGTTTGGTATAATCAAAGTATCTTTGACGGACTGCGACAACGGATAAGATAAATTTTCATAAAATCCGGCTCCTTTCTTCTGGTTTTAAGTAATCTTTTTTAGATAAATAAGATTACTTCCTCACCTATAGGAGAAATGAAGTCCCAAAATCGGAACTGTTTTTTGAAAAAATTTGATAAATATTTTGGGAAGGTGGTGAAATCCTGTTGAAGGAATGTACAAATGATTATTTTGAAGAAGACATACTGGAAGATGACCTGACGGATGCCCTTGAACGGGAGAATGCCGCCATTCTTGAAATAGAACTTGAGATGGAAAATGAGCCGGAAGTATCAAAGATACCGGAAGCGTCCACGAGGAAAAAGCTGAAACGTGAACTGGAACAGGAAGCGTTGGCACGTCTTGAAGATTCTGCCAGAACCGAAGAAGATTTTGAGAACGTGGTTACATGGTGGAACAGGCTTGATGCCAACCGTGAACGGAAGGAACGATATCACGAGATAGGAAGGTCGGATGTCCCTCTGGAATGGGGAATGTCACCGGATGAGATTGTAATTCCTGCTCCCATCCGGCATGTTTTCTGGAAACAGATTATGAAAGGGGATTTCCTTGATGCCATTTATGACTGCCCATTTGAAATGCATGAGCTGGTAACGGATGAGGATATTTCCAAAGCGATTTTTACATTGAAGGATGTTCAAAAGGAGCTTTTTTATCAGCTTACGATTCTGGGATACTCCTGCCAGACTATCGCCATGCTCCGGGAACAGACTGACAGAAACATCCGCAAAATCCGAGACACCATGTTAAAGAAGCTTCGCAAATCCTTTATGCAGGCTCTGCAAAGCAGGGTGGATAATCACATCTCCCTTACAAAGGCGGAACAGATTTTTTATGACACCTACCGGGTACTGATTACGGATAAAAAGAATAAGAAAACGAAAGAAATCACAAATACCATTTGACCTTATAGGGCAGGCTTGGTATGATAGTAATATATTTTCAAACAATACAGATTACATTTTAGAACAGACAGATTGGAGGCTTTTATGAGTAACCTTTTTCAAAGAACCAGCTCCAACTGGGCACGATATGACAAATATGAATGGAAGGAAGATAAAGAAGGTACGTTATACATCACACCTTCACCGGATGCGAAAGTGTCTCTTTATAATCCGCTCAAGGATTCGGAGCAGATGGTGTTAAAGGCGGTAAACCTCGGACTGATGTGCATGGACAAAAATAATACACAGGAACAGCTACAAAATGCCATTATGGATTTTGTTACCGGTTACGGACTGCTTGGATTTATGACCGCACTTCCTACCACACCGGATTTTATTACTTACCATGCGGTATATTTACCGAAAAACCATTTTATCAAGGCAGAAAGCATGACCACAGAAAAATATCTTTCCTATTTCTTTCCTTTTGATAAGATTGATTTCGTGAAAAAAGGGATGGAATCTTCATGGAGTACGGACGATGTGCAGATGATGGCACTGATTATGACCATGAAAAATAAACCGCAGGCAGTAATGATGAGTTTCCAGAAAGAATATGCGGAGCGGTATGACTGGCTTGTGACCTTATTCAAGGATTGGGCATTTACCTTTATGTCAAGCTTTCTCTACTATCAGGACTTTGACATGCTGGATGATATGCAAAAACAGCTTTACCGTCAGGGTATGGCGGCATTTGGCGGTATTGCGCCAACCTATCACATCGAGCTGCTTGAACATCCTACCATTGTGTGGGATTTCCATTCGCTTCTGTTAGGTGTGCAGATGATGTTTTCCTTTATGCTTACAGATGAAAAGTCCTCACTAAAGGTATGTAAACACTGCGGAAATGCCTTTGTTGCCAGCAGACCCAACAGCGTATTTTGCAGTGGCAAATGTAAAAACCAGTATAATGTGTATAAGAGCCGGGCGAAGGATAAGGACAACAATAACTAATTCACCTGCTATAAGAAAGAAGGCTAATTATGAATACAGATATTACAAAACAAATGGAAATGGTGCTATACAGAACTGACGATGATAACGTAACAGTTAGTGCCTTAATAAAAGATGAAACGATATGGATTACCCAAAAGGCAATGGCTGAATTATTCGGTGTTCAGACACCGGCAATCAGCAAGCATTTAAAAAATATTTTTGAGCAGGGAGAACTTCGTGAAGAAGTGGTAGTTTCCAAAATGGAAATACCCACTCCACACGGTGCGATTCCCGGAAAAACACAGCTTTCCCCTACCAATTATTACAATCTGGACGCCATTATTTCTGTCGGTTACAGAGTAAACTCCATTCAGGCAACCAAGTTCCGTATATGGGCAACCGGTATTTTGAAGGAATATATGATAAAGGGCTTTGCTATGGATGACGAACGCCTGAAGCAGGGTAAAACAGCTTTTGGAAAAGACTATTTCCGTGAATTGCTGGAACGAGTTCGCTCCATCCGTGCCAGCGAACGCAGAATATGGCAACAGATAACCGATATCTTTGCAGAGTGCAGCATTGATTACGATAGAGATTCTGATACTGCATATCATTTTTATGCCACCATACAGAACAAATTTCATTATGCCATTACCGGTAAAACAGCGGCTGAAATTGTGTATAATCAGGCTGACCACACCAAGGAAAATATGGGCTTGACCACATGGAAAAATGCTCCCGATGGTCGTATTCTCAAATCCGACACTCCGATTGCCAAAAACTATTTGGATGAAAAACAGATTCGTCAATTGGAACGTGCTGTTGCAGGGTATTTTGATTATATAGAGGATTTGATTGAACGTGAAAACGTCTTTACCATGGAAGAATTTTCAAAAAGCGTGAACGAGTTCCTTGAGTTCCGCAGATACGATATTCTGAAAGATAATGGGCGTATTTCCCATAAACAGGCAGTGGAGAAAGCATATCAGGAATATGACATCTTCAATAAAACGCAACCAATCGAGTCTGATTTTGATAAGGTAGTAAAAGGATTGGCAAAGACTGATAAATAGGATGTTTTTTGATACGATGTTAGCGGAAACAGAATCTGCACAAGTTCATTCTGAAAGTTACAGCAAAAAAAATAAAATCAATTGTACAAGATTGGATGAGTCCGGCTTTGGTAGGCTTGTTCAAGAAGAAAAAACAATTTCTTTTCGGGATTGTGTAATTTTGATATAATTTGAGATGATAATTTTTATTTTATGAATAAGGCAAATCGGAATTTATTGTCCTATAACATAACGCAACTATATAGTAGCTCGATAGTCGGGGGATGCAACCAGAGTTTTCGTGCGATGTCATTACGGCAGAAGAATTATTCTCAAATTATGCATAAAATGGGGGATGCAACCCATAGTTTACATATAGAAACTCAGAGGTGGTGTTCTTTCGGACTGCAAATTCGTATCATTGATATGAACAAGAAGTTCAGATTGGAGGATTCACTATGACATTAGGTGATAAAATATCAAAACTACGAAAAGATAATAATTATACGCAGGAGCAGCTTGCAGGTATTCTGGGAGTATCCAGACAGTCTGTCAGCAAATGGGAAAGCAATCTTGCCTACCCTGA
>JAXJSH010000105.1:0-5337 GCA_036310185.1 Lachnospiraceae bacterium
GGTGAGATGCGTGAAAGAATCGGTGCGGCGCTGGAAGCCAGACTGGAAAAAGATCCGGACAACCAGCATCTGCAAAAACAGACCACACTGCTGCATCATGCACAGATCAGCACCATACATGGATTCTGCTCTTTTGTGATCCGCAACTATTTTCATATGATCGATCTGGATCCAGGATTTCGCATGGCAGATGAGGGCGAACTGAAACTGTTAAAAGCAGATGTGCTGGATGAAGTTCTGGAGAATGCTTATACAGAAAAAAAAGACAGCTTTATTGCGTTTGTTGAGAGTTATTCCGCCGGAAAGACGGATGAAGGAATCGGCGAACTGATTCTGAAACTGTATGAGTATGCCAGCAGTGCACCGTGGCCGGATCAGTGGCTGGAAAATTGCCGGAAAAACTATTACATAGAGAGCTGGGAAGAACTGGAGAAGCGGGATTGGATGCAGTATCTCTGGAGTGATATTCAGTGCGTGCTGAATGAGGCAAAAGACCTGACCGCAGAAAATCTTTCTATGTCAATGGAAAAACCGGGACCTTATATGTACGAACCGATGCTGCGGGAGGACATGGCCGGGCTGCGCTATCTGTTGGAGGCAAAAGATTATAGAGAACTGTATGAACGGATGAAAGTGATCAGCTGGTCGAAACTGTCTGCAAAAAAGGATGAAGAGGTGGATCCTGTTACAAGAGAGGCGGTAAAAGAAAACCGGAATCGCGTAAAGGAACTTGTGAAAGAACTGAAAACCAGGTACTTTTTTGCATCCCCGGATCAGATGCTGCAGTCTCTTCAGCTGTGTGAAAAACCGGTATCCGCATTCATTGAACTGACGCAGGCTTTTTCTGCCGCATTTGAGAAAAAGAAAAGAGAAAAAAATCTTCTGGATTTTGCGGATCTGGAGCATCTGGCATTGAATATCCTGATTAAAAAGAAATCCGATTCTCAAAAGCAGAGTGCCCCTTGGCAGGCGGATCATAAACAGGATAGCCGGAATTCAGATGAAACTTTTGAACTGTCCGATGCTGCACTTGAATTATCGGAGCGTTTTCATGAAATACTGATCGACGAGTATCAGGACAGCAACATGGTTCAGGAAATGCTGCTGAATACGGTTTCTGCCGTTATTCGAGGCAAGCATAACGTATTTATGGTTGGCGATGTGAAACAGAGTATTTATCGTTTCCGTCTGGCAAGGCCGGAACTTTTTATGGAAAAACTGGATTCTTATACGATCGAAGACAGCGAAACACAACGTATCGACCTGCATAAGAATTTCCGCAGCCGACCGGAAGTACTTCGCAGTGTCAACTTTTTCTTTCAGCAGATCATGCGCCGGGAACTTGGCGGTGTGGAATATGACAAAGATGCGGCGCTCTATGCCGGGGCTGTTTTCGAACCGGGAAATGATCCGGATTTTGCTTCCACGGAGATTCTGGCATTGGAACTGGATGGGGATGATCTGATCGAGACAGATGAGAAAAAAGCTTCAGAAGCCAGAGAACTGGAAGCCCATATGATTGGGAACCGCATCCGGGAAATTGTGGGAAAAGAACTGGTTTGGGACAAAAAGACCCAGAGTTATCGTCCTGCCCGTTACCGGGATTGTGTGATTTTGCTGCGAACTATGGCCGGATGGTCCGAGGTGTTTGGACAGGTTTTAAATGGAATGAATATTCCTGCGTACAGTACCTCAAAAACAGGATATTTTTCTGCCCAGGAAGTGCAGACTGTGCTGAATTTTCTGCGGATCTGCGACAATCCCATGCAGGAAATCCCTTATACGGCGGTGCTGACTTCACCATTTGTGGGATGCACGCCGGAAGAATTGGCCAAGATCAAATGTGTCAGTCAGGAAGATGCCATTTACACCTGTGTGCGTCTGTATGCGGAACAGGGGGAGGATGCGGCTCTTCGGGAAAAACTGAACCGTTTCCTTTCTTTATATAAAGAAATCTGTGACCGTGTCATTTACACGCCGATCCATGAACTGATCTGGTATCTGGTTCAGGTGTCCGGTTATGGTGATTATGTGGCGGCCCTTCCCTTTGGCGAACAGCGAATTGCCAATGTTCGTATGCTGGTGGAAAAGGCGGTGGATTATGAAGCGGGCAGCTATGTCGGACTGTTCAATTTTATCCGCTATATGGAGTACCTGCAGAAATATGATGTGGATTTTGGCGAGGTGAATATCGTCGGGGAAAACGATGATACCGTGCGTATTATGAGTATTCATAAGAGTAAGGGGCTGGAATTCCCGATCGTATTTGCAGCTGGTATGAGCAAGCGTTTTAATCAGCAGGATCTGAATGGTCCGGTTCTTATGGATGCGGATTTTGGTGTGGGTTCTATCTATGTGAACTACGAAAAAAGGGTAAAAACCCCCACTTTGATGCGCAGTGCGCTCAGGCAGAAACTTCTGAAAGAAAATCTGGGGGAAGAACTGCGTGTGCTGTATGTTGCCATGACCCGTGCAAAAGAAAAGCTGATCCTTACGGGTACCATAGAAAACCTTGAGAAAAAAATGGTTGGATATGAATATCTGAAACATCGGGAAGAGGCAAAATTGCCTTACAGTATTCTGGTGGACGCAAACAGTTACTGGTCCTGGATCCTGCCGGCTCTGGTGCGGGCAGAAGGACGGGCGCCCATTGTATTTCGCAGGCTGACTGTGGGGGAACTGGTGCGCGATGAAGCAAAAGTTCAGAGCAAGCGGGTGCTTCAGCGGGAAGAACTGCTGCACTGGGATACGAGCCGGACTTATGCGCCGGAAGTAGAAAAAATGCTGCAGGACCGTTTTTCTTATCAGTATCCGTTTTTGAATCAGCGGGATATTCCGGTAAAAGTCAGTGTATCGGAGCTGAAAAGGCAGAGTATGGCGGATGAGGAAGCCTATGAACCGTATCATGCCCCGGATGTGGTGCCGCTGATACCGCAGTTTATGCAGGAAGCGGAAAAAGATCTGCAGGGGGCCAGCCGGGGTACGGCTTATCATGCACTGATGGAACGGCTGGATCTGTCTGCCTGTGAAAATGAATGGCAGGTGGAAAAACAGATTTTGCATGCTCTGGAACATTACCATCTGACCGAACAGGAGCGGGATTGTATTCGTCCGGGGGATATCGTAAGATTTGCTGCGTCCGGGATTGGAAAACGTATGGCGGAAGCTCAGAAAAAGGGCAAGCTGCATCGGGAGCAGCCGTTTGTGATCGGGATATCAGCCCAGGATATGAGGAACCGCTGGTCGGAGGATGAAACCATACTGATTCAGGGTATTATCGATGCATATTTTTATGAAGAAGATGAAATTGTGCTGGTGGATTATAAAACGGATAAAGTTGGACCGGGCGGAGCCGGGGAGCTGATCCGAAAGTACCGGGTGCAGGTGGATCACTACGCGGAAGCACTGGAACGGCTGACACACAGAAAAGTAAAAGAAAAAATCATTTATTCCTTTACTCTGGGGCGGGAAATCGCATATTCCAAGTGACTTCTGTGGATTTCTATGTTATAATCAGTCAAGATTGTGGAAAAACATAAGAATGACTGTGATGAGAAGAAGGGGAAACTATGGTTGAATTAGATCAGTTTAAATCAATTCTGAATACTTATACAGAACCGCTGATGGAAGTGAGGGATTCACTGAATCTGGCGGATAAAGAACAGCGGATCCAGGAGCTGGAAAGAGAAATGGAGGTTCCTGATTTCTGGGACAGACCGGAACGTGCCCAGGATATGATGAAGGAACTGAACAGCCTCAAATCAGATAAAGAAACGTATGAGGGGCTGGTGTCTCAGAAAGATGATATTGAGACTATGATCGAGATGGGATATGAGGAACAGGATCCGGACCTGATTCCGGAAATTCAGGAAATGCTGGATGAATTCCAGACCAGTTTTGACAATATCCGCATCAAGACGCTTCTTTCCGGTGAGTATGACCGCAAGAATGCCATCATCAAACTGAATGCAGGTGCCGGCGGAACCGAATCCTGTGACTGGTGCGGTATGCTGTACCGTATGTTTACCAGATGGGCAGAGAAAAAGGGATTTTCTCTGGAAGTGCTGGATTATCTGGATGGCGACGAAGCAGGGATCAAGTCCGTAACCTTCCAGGTGAACGGTGAAAATGCATACGGTTATCTGAAATCAGAAAAAGGTGTCCATCGTCTTGTGCGTATCTCTCCGTTCAATGCGGCCGGAAAACGACAGACTTCTTTCGTATCCTGCGACGTTATGCCGGATATTGACGAAGATCTTGATATTGAGATCAACATGGATGATCTTCGTATCGATACCTATCGATCCTCCGGCGCGGGTGGACAGCATATCAATAAGACATCTTCTGCAATTCGTATCACACACATTCCAACCGGAATCGTGGTACAGTGTCAGAATGAGCGTTCTCAGTTCCAGAACAAAGACAAGGCTATGCAGATGCTGAAAGCAAAGCTGTACATGCTCAGACAGCAGGAAAATATGGAAAAACTCAGTGATATCCGTGGTGAAGTGACTGAGATCGGCTGGGGTAACCAGATTCGTTCCTATGTACTGCAGCCGTACACGATGGTAAAAGATCATCGAACCAACGAAGAAACCGGTAATGTGGATGCGGTTCTGGATGGCGGTATTGATATTTTTATCAATGCATATTTAAAATGGATTGCATTAGGAAATAAAAATTAGAAATAGAAAGCAGACGCTCTGACCGGAAGGGGGGGAGCGTCTGATTATTTTATACAGAACAGTTCTGAGAAAGGTAAAACAGGTATTAGTGTGAAAGAAAAGTAGAGAATAGCCGAAAAAGGGCATACTTCACCAAGCTGTCTAAATAAGGCAACTTTTTGAAATGATATAAATAATAGAATTAATCTAAGAAGCTATTGGTTCATCAGGTGGTAATAATCCCTCCTTTTGAAGTAATTTGATGGCTTGTTTAATGGCCTTAGCTTTTTGTTTTTCAACAAGAGGCGCAGGCATATCAATTTTATATAAATCACTCGGATTCCAAGCTTCACCAGTAGACAGCATCTGGTAAACAGCTGTGAGAATCATACGAGCTATAGCGATAATGGCTCTTTTCTTGCCACGACGTTTTACAAGAGATTCATATTTCTTTTTGTAGTAAGGCGATTTATCCGATTTCACGGCTGCATGAGCACATTGGACTAATGCAGGTTTGAGGTAAACACCGGCACGTGTTATACGGACAGATTTCTTCTTACCGGCAGATTCATTGCTTCCTGGTGTTAAACCAGCCCAGCAACAAAGACGTTTGGAACTAGAGAATTGAGACATATCAATACCAATTTCGGAGATGATAGTGATTGCACTATCA
>JAXJSH010000106.1:0-39529 GCA_036310185.1 Lachnospiraceae bacterium
CCGCTATACAGCCCCGCCACTCACCTCCACGTGTTCTGTAGTGTGTCAGTCCTATCAAAAAGATAATATCAGAAGGAAGATAGATTAAAAAGCGAAAGTTCGCCAACGGGTTTCATAACCCCATCGGTGCCTTTCGCAGAAAGGCGGAAAATAAGTATGCATATTACACCACATGAACATAAAGTAAATTACTACGAAACCGACCAGATGGCCGTAGTCCATCATTCCAATTATATTCGCTGGTTTGAAGAAGCAAGATGTCATTTTATGGAGCAGATGGGCGCCGGATACGCAGAGATGGAACGTGCCGGAATCATCAGCCCGGTACTGGAAGCTCATGCCCAGTACAAATCCATGACGCGATTTGGAGAAACGGTGATCGTAGAAACGAAAATGGCTTCATACAACGGCATTAAGATGACGGTGGCCTACGAAATTAAAGATAAAATTACCGGAGAAATCCGCTGCACCGGAGAAACAAAACACTGCTTTATCGACCGGGAGGGAAAACTTCTTTCCCTGAAAAAAGCAAATAAAGAATTTGATCAGATGTTTCGGGAAATGCTTGAAATGGAATAAATTTTTCTGATCCGGCATTCAGCAGAAAAAAGAATACCGAAAGCATGAAAAAAGTGTGTAAAAACCGCGAAAAATAAGCATTTACCGTATTGACGAGCCAATATTTGCTATGCTATAATTCAAAGGTCGCGAAAATTCACGCATGTGGATTCTCAGGTATGGTGCCTGTGCTCACAGGTCGCCTGGGAGGGAAATATGCGGAAGAAAAAAACCAATTTAAAAAAGGAGAAACTAAAATGAGCGTAATTTCAATGAAACAGTTACTGGAAGCAGGTGTTCATTTCGGACATCAGACAAGAAGATGGAACCCGAAAATGGCTCCGTACATCTACACCGAAAGAAACGGTATCTACATCATCGACCTTCAGAAATCTGTAGGAATGGTAGACGATGCATACAATGCAATCTCTGATATCGTTGCTAACGGCGGAAACATTCTTTTCGTTGGTACAAAAAAACAGGCTCAGGATGCTATCAAAACAGAAGCAGAACGTTGTGGTATGTTCTACGTAAACGAAAGATGGTTAGGTGGTATGATGACCAACTTCAAAACCATCCAGAGCAGAATTAAGAGATTAAAAGACATCGAAGCTATGGAAGCAGATGGAACTTTTGATGTTCTGCCGAAAAAAGAAGTTATCGAGCTGAAGAAAGAAATGGAAAAACTTCAGAAAAACCTTGGCGGTATCAAAGAAATGAAAAAACTTCCGGATGCTATCTTCATCGTAGATCCGAAGAAAGAAAGAATCTGCGTTCAGGAAGCTCATACTCTGGGTATTCCGCTGATTGGTATCTGTGATACCAACTGTGATCCGGAAGAACTTGATTACGTAATTCCGGGTAACGACGATGCAATCCGTGCAGTAAAACTGATCGTTGCTAAAATGGCTGACGCTGTTATCGAAGCAAATCAGGGACAGATCGACGTTGACATGACTGCAGAAGAAGCAGAAATGGTAAACGAGGAAGCAGCAGAGTAAGAATCATTTAACATATTGGAGGGAAATTACAATGGCAATTACAGCAGCAATGGTAAAAGAGCTTAGAGAAATGACTGGCGCTGGTATGATGGACTGTAAAAAGGCACTTAGCAACACCGATGGCGATATGGAAAAAGCAATCGAGTTCTTAAGAGAAAACGGTCTTGCAAAAGCTGTTAAAAAAGCTGGTCGTATCGCTGCAGAAGGTCTCTGTAAAGTATTAGTTACCGAAGACGAGAAAAAAGCAGTTGTTGTAGAAGTTAACGCTGAAACAGACTTCGTTGCAAAAAACGAAAAATTCCAGGACTATGTTGCACAGGTTGCTGAGCAGGCACTTGAAACAGAAGCAGCTGATATTGAAGCTTTCCTGGCTGAACCGTGGAAATTTGATACAACTACTACTGTAAAAGAAGCTCTGGCTGGTCAGATCGCAGTAATCGGCGAAAACATGAACATCAGAAGATTCCAGAAAGTAGAAGAAGCAAACGGTTTCGTAGCTTCCTATACACATATGGGCGGTAAAATCGGCGTATTAGTAGACGTTGAAACAGATGTTGTTAATGACGCAATCAAAGAGATGGCGAAAAACGTAGCTATGCAGGCAGCAGCTCTGAAACCGGCATACACAAGCAGAGAAGAAGTTTCTGAAGAATATATCGCACATGAGAAAGAAATCCTTATGGCTCAGATCATGAACGATCCGAAAGAATCTCAGAAACCGGAAAAAGTTATCGCTGGTATGGTAAGCGGCCGTATCAACAAAGAACTGAAAGAAATCTGTCTGATGGATCAGGTTTATGTAAAAGCAGAAGACGGAAAACAGTCTGTAGCTCAGTACGTGGCAGCAGTTGCGAAAGAGAACGGCGCTAACGTTAAGATCAAATCTTTCGTTCGTTTCGAGACTGGTGAAGGTATCGAAAAGAAAGAAGAAGATTTTGCAGCAGAAGTTGCAAAACAGATGGGAATGTAATCGGAATTTGATACTTCAAATTTTGAACATTCAAGTCAATTTAAAATAGTACAAATTACTCATACTATCAGTAAAATCAGGCTCTTGGAGAAATTCAAGAGCCTTTTTTCATTTGTACTGTGTTCATTCCAACAGATGAATTTGCGACACTTTCTACATTAAAAAGACAGATTAAACGAATTCAAGAAAGCCAGAAGTCATAACATTATGATATGAAAGAAATAATATATTTTTTTGGGATATCTTGAAAAAAGTGTTCTGTTTTGTTACAATAAACACAAATAAGGGAGTAGTCAGCACAGAAGTGCGATATTGTCAACAACACTGGAGAGATTCCTGGCAATACCTGAAATGGCGAGACTTATCTATTTATTATATAGGTAAGTAGCGTCTTTTTTATTTGTTCAAATGTCTGCAGATTACAAATGCAATCAGGTTTAATAATACTATGATACCAGGGTCAAAAGGTCAAAATATCTTTTGAACCCAACATCATACTATGGAAAAAGGGAAATAATATACTTTTTCCGTATTATTATAAGACCATTCATATATATTTCTTAAATGAAGCAAACAGAGTCTGTCGAGAAAAAGGAGGTATGGAAATTGATTTATTATCATGAAACAGGCGATGCAGTTTTAAACGATCTGAATTCCAGTATGACTGGACTGACGAAAGAACAGGTGCAGGAAAAGAAAGCACAATGTGGAGAAAACAAACTCCGGGAAAAAAAGAAAAAGACAACTTTGCAGCGATTTGCAGAACAGTTTAAGGATGTAATGATTATTATTCTGCTGGCAGCTGCTGTGATTTCCTTTGTCATTGCATGTATCGAAGGCGATACGAAAGAATTTTTTGAGCCGGTACTGATCCTGCTGATTGTTGTTGTGAATGCCATTATGGGAGTTATGCAGGAGAGCAAAGCAGAGAAGGCTCTGGATGCCTTAAAGGGCCTGTCAGCTCCCCATGCACGCGTCATTCGTGATGGAAAAGAAGAAGTTATTGATGCGATTGACCTTGTGCCCGGAGATATTATCCATTTGGAAGCCGGGGATTTTGTTCCGGCAGATGCAAGGCTGCTTCGCAGTGTCAGCCTGAAAAGTGAAGAGTCAGCCCTTACCGGGGAGTCTGTTCCATCAGAGAAAAATGCAGAAGAGATTTTTGCAGAAGATGCCCCTTTGGGAGACAGAGCAAACATGCTGTTTTCCGGCTGCTCTGTTACTTATGGTACGGCAACTGCTGTTGTAACGGCTACTGGTATGGATACGGAAATGGGCAAAATCGCCAATCTTTTAGAGGATGAAGAGGAGGGGCAGACGCCTTTACAGAAGAAACTGGCACAGTTGGGAAAATATCTTGGTATCCTTGCACTTGCCGCCTGCGGAATCATTTTTGTGGTTGGTATCGCAAATGATATTCCGGCACTTGAAATCTTTATGACGGCAGTTTCATTGGCTGTATCTGCGATTCCGGAAGGTCTGCCGGCAATTGTCACCATTGTATTATCTATCGGTGTTCAGCGCATGGTAAAGAAAAATGCTATCATTCGCCGTTTGCCTGCAGTGGAAACATTAGGCAGTGCCTCCGTGATCTGTTCGGATAAAACAGGTACTTTGACACAGAATCGAATGACGCTTGTAAAGGCTTATATTGATGGCAGTGGACAGACAGAGGATATCAGTGCAGCGAATTCGGAAGATGTTCGTAAATTATTAAATTATGCTGCACTGTGTTGTGATGGTTCCGTTGTATTTCATGGAAAAGAGGAGCAGCATATCGGAGATCCTACAGAAACGGCCATCGTTCTTGCGGCTCATAAAAATGGAATGCCGAAGGAAGAACTGAACAAAAAACATCCAAGGTTGGCAGAGATACCGTTTGACTCTGATCGAAAGCTGATGACCACGGTAAACCGCATTGATGGAAAAAATATAGTAATTGTAAAAGGGGCTTTTGATATTATGGCTTCCCGCTGTGTTGCCGGTAATATGGGAGAAGCCCGCAAAATAAATGATGCCATGAGCAATGATGCGCTGCGTGTTCTTGCAGTAGCTTATAAAGAAATTGAGGCGGTTCCCCATGAACCAACAGCGGAAGAACTGGAAAATGGATTAACCTTTATGGGCTTAGTGGGAATGATCGATCCGCCCCGTCCGGAAGCAAAGGCGGCGGTTGCCACTTGCCGAAAAGCAGGAATTAAACCGGTTATGATCACCGGGGATCATGTGGTAACGGCTTCCGCCATCGCAAAAGAACTGGGTATCATGGAGCAGGGAGACCTGGCAATTACCGGTGCACAGCTGGATGCAATGACAGATTCTGAATTAGATGATCAGGTACAAAATATATCCGTATATGCCAGAGTATCTCCGGAAAATAAAATCCGTATTGTAAAGGCATGGCAGCGCAGAGGACAGGTTGTTTCAATGACCGGTGATGGCGTAAATGATGCGCCGGCTCTGAAGGCGGCGGATATTGGCTGTGCCATGGGCATTACCGGTACCGATGTGGCAAAAGGTGCCGCGGACATGACATTGACGGATGATAATTTTGCAACGATTGTGGATGCTGTGCGGGAAGGCCGGGGCATATATGCCAACATTAAAAAGGTTGTTGGATTCCTGCTGGGTACCAATATCGGGGAAGTAGTTACAGTCTTTGCCGCAATGCTCATGTGGCATAAGTCACCGCTTTTGTCTATGCAGCTTTTGTGGATTAATCTGGTAACAGACAGTCTGCCTGCCATTGCGCTTGGTATGGAACCGGTGGAAAAGGATGTTATGGAGCAGAAACCGAAGCCAAAAGAGGAAGGTTTGTTTGCACATGGGTTTGGTGTAAGAATCGTGCTTCAGGGAATTATGTTTGGCGCATTGGCATTGATCGCTTTCCGGATGGGGGAAAGTACAACCGGTCTTACGGCTGGCGGACAGACAATGGCATTTATGGTACTGTCTTTTTCTCAGATCGTTCAGGCTTATAATATGCGCTCAGAACATTCACTCATTCAGACCGGTGTATTTACAAATCATAAGTTAAATAAGGCTGCTTTGATATCCATTTTATTGGTTTCTGTGGTACTGTTCACACCGCTGCGGACTGTTTTTGGATTGATGACACTGTCAGGAAGTCTGTATCTGAAAGCATTGTGTCTGATTCTGGTTCCGGTATTGGCAATGGAATTTTCAAAGGTGTGTGGTCTGATTAAACATCATCGTTAATATAAAATCTTTTGCATTCAGCAGGATATGGAGAAAATTGCAGAAATTTAGAATAGAAAAGCATGGAAAGAAATTTTATAGTGCAAAAAAACAGATTGTGGATTCTTTATGTTAAAGGTAAAATGAATATAGCTAATTAAAGAAATGGAAGGAGGAGTATGTATGCCAGGTCCAGGAGGACATAGAGGAGGCCCGGGAGGTCCGGGAGGACACAGAAGTGGTCCAGGAGGTCCGGGAGGCCCAGGAGGACACAGAGGAGGTCCAGGCCCCGGCCCAGGTGGTCCGGGAGGTGGATTCGGACGCGGACCAATGCCGCCCCATCACCACCCGGGAATGGGACCGCGGCCGCCTCGCAGAGGTTTCGGCTGCGGCGGCTGTCTGATGCCAGTTTTAGGTGTTATCGGACTTATTGTGTTGGTATTGGCTATTTTGTTCTAACAGTCAGCCATCTATATTGTGTATAGGAAAAATGTCATTGTCTGTACGTGTTTTGCGTTAGAGAATGGCATTTTTTCATTTGAGCACAATTTTTTGTATGTTTCCATGAAAGATATTTATGGATACAAAGCATTTAAAAAAGTATAATAATATTCAGGAGAAAAGGACTGTTTTTCAAGGACGGATAAAAACGGTCAGATTTACAGAGGAGATTGGGAAAATGAAAACCACAGAACAAATTAAGCATGCATTTCGGGAGAATCAGCTTGATTCCACGCTGAAAAAACTGTATTTTGGTGAGCATTGTACAGAAATACAGAGAATTCGATATATTAATGCGCTGGAAAAATTTGAAAAACTGTATGGAGTAAAAGAAGCGGAAATTTACAGTGCGCCCGGGCGAACGGAGATAGGCGGGAATCACACGGATCATCAAAACGGAAAGGTTCTGGCTGCATCCATTGATTTGGATGCCATTGCCGTTGCAGCCAAAACGGAAGACGGCATTGTCCGCATCAAATCAGAGGGGTACCAGCCTTTTGCAGTTGACCTGTCAGATCTTGAACCGCGGAAGGAAGAAGAAGGTACCACACAGGCACTTGTCAGAGGAGCCGCAAACGGTATGAAAAAGCGGGGATATGAAATCGGCGGATTTGAAGCATATATTACAAGCCAGGTGTTGGCCGGTTCCGGATTGTCCTCCTCCGCGGCATTTGAAGTGCTGATCGGCAGCATTTTTTCCGGTTTATATAATGAGAGCAAACTGGATTGCACAACAATTGCCCGGATTGGGCAGGAAGCGGAAAAGAATTATTTTGGTAAACCCTGTGGGTTGATGGATCAGATGGCCTGTTCCGTGGGCGGAATGATTTTTATTGATTTTGCAGAGGAAGAACAGCCAGTGGTCAAAAAAGTGGATGTGGATTTTAATACGTTTGAACATTGTCTCTGTATTTTGGATACAAAGGGTTCCCATGCGGATCTGACGGATGAATATGCTGCGGTTCCGGAAGAGATGAAAAGAGTTGCAAAATACTTTGGGAAAGAACTTTTGTATCAGGTTGACAAAAATGATTTCTATCAGAATATAGCAGATATTCGAAAAATAACCGGTGACAGGGCGGTGTTAAGAGCGCTGCACTGGTTTGGGGAGAATGACCGGGTGGATGCGCAGGCAGATGCGCTGGAGAAAAAAGACTTTGACAAATTCAAAATGTTGATAAAAGAATCGGGTGATTCTTCTTTTAAATATCTTCAAAATGTATTTTCGTGTAAGAATATTGAGGAACAAAGTGTATCTATGGCCCTTGCGCTGAGCAATCTGATATTGAAGGGCAGAGGTGTCAGCAGAGTGCATGGCGGCGGTTTTGCAGGAACAATTCAGGCTTTTGTTCCCACCGGTTTTGTTCAGGAGTATAAGCAGTTTATGGAAAAAGTTTATGGAGAAGGCTCCTGTCACGTTTTGCATATACGGCCGGAAGGCGGAAAAAAGGTCGTGTAACGATTCTGTAGGGGTGAACGCATGATTTTCTTGTCAAATCCTGTTATTTCATGTATTATTGAAGTAACGGGCATTTTACATAAACTTTTCACATAATTAACAAAAAATTAACGCCCGTAATTTATCACGCTGATTTTGGAGGAGAATTATAATGAACGCTATTTTAACTGCGATTAAGCTTCTCGGCGGACTTGCCATGTTTCTGTATGGTATGGAAATCATGGGCGATGGTCTGAAACAGGGATCAGGAACGGCTTTGAAAAATGTTCTTGGTAAGCTTACGCACAATGTATTTCTGGGGCTTCTTACCGGTACTCTGGTTACCGCGGTTATTCAGAGTTCCACTGCAACAATCGTGTTAACTGTTGGTCTGATCGGTGCAGGAATTTTAAATCTGCGTCAGGCTGTCAGTATCGTGCTTGGTGCGAATATTGGTACCACAGTGACGGCACAGATTATCCGTCTTATGGATATTGATTCTTCCGGCGGATCCATTCTGGCATTTTTTAAACCGGATACACTTGCGCCGGTGGCTTTGATCCTGGGAATCATTCTCGTTATGTTTGTTAAGACACAGGCAAGTAAAAATGTGGGCCTGATTGCGCTTGGTTTTGGTATTCTGTTTACCGGTCTGATGTCTATGACAGCTGCGGTTGAACCTTTATCTGAATCTGCGGCTTTTGCCAATATCCTGTCATATTTCAGTGATATGCCGCTGCTTGGTATTCTGACCGGCCTTGTGCTGACCGTTATTGTACAGAGTTCTTCTGCAATGGTTGGTATTCTTCAGGCACTGTCTTCTACCGGAGTTATGACTTTTGAACTGGTATATCCGATTATCATGGGTATTAATCTTGGTACCTGTGTAACAACCGCTCTGGTTTGTTCCATTGGTTCTTCCAAAGATGCGAAACGTACCGGTGTTGTTCATATTGTGTTTAATACGATCGGTACTATCTTATTTATGATCGCCATGACACTGATTCGTCAGGCCGGCGGATTTTCCGGCTTATGGGAAAGCGTGGTAGACAGCGGTGTGATTGCCAATTTCCAGACATTGTTTAATCTGGTTACGGCTATTGTTCTGCTTCCGTTTACCGGGGTACTTGTTAAGATTGCCTGCAAGATCGTAAAGGATGATGAAGTAAAGGAAGAAGTTTATCCGGAACTTGCAGCTCTTGACAAAAAGCTGATGACCGTACCGACAGTTGCACTTGGGGAAGTAACAAAAGTTGCGGCATCTATGGCTGCTTCCGCAAAAGAAAATCTTGCGCTCAGCCTTGCACAGTTTAAAAAATATGATGAAAAACGTGCGGAAAAAATTGCAGAAGCGGAAGATCGACTGGATTGCTTTACTGACAGGGCAGATAATTATCTGATTGAATTGTCCGGTAATATTGAGACGGAAAGTGATAACCGTCAGCGTAATATGCTGATGCAGTGTATCCGTGACATTGAGCGTATTGGTGATTATGCGACCAACTTTGATGAGATGGCTAAGAAAATGCATGATTCAGAGCTTACGTTCTCTGCAATTGCATGGAAAGAGCTGGAGATTATCGAAGATGCAGTTCAGGAAATCCTTCGTCTTACGGTAGAGGCGCTTGAAAATGACAATGATTATATTGCCTGCCGCGTGGAACCTCTGGAAGAGGTTATTGATGATATGGTACTTCTGTTGAAGAATCGTCATACGGCACGCCTTTGCCAGGGAATCTGTTCCATTAATTCCGGCCTGATTTTTATGGACATGCTTACTTATTTTGAGCGTGCCGCAGACCAGTGTTCCAATATTGCGATGCAGATGCTTGGTAAGAATAACGAAGAAATCATGAAGAATCATCATTTGTATTTGCAGGAACTTCATGCTACAGATGATAAGGCGTATCTGGCAGAGCAGGAGAATCGAAGAGCACAGTATCTGGTTCCGCTTGAGAATATTAAATTTTAATATCAAAAAAGACATAAAAAAACAGCAGTCCGTGTGGCTGCTGTTTTTTATGTCTTTTTGTATATTTCCTTTGAGATATTAAGTAAAATTAAATATTTTGTTCATCTGTGGCTGTGAAACGGCTTATTGCACGGACATATATTTTTAGTATTTCTTCCGCATCTCGCCGTTGTTCTTCAGATAGAGTTTCAAGTAAAAGGTAGATGGAGGAGTCATTTGGATTTGATGAGTTACCTGTGGTTTTGCCGAATAGAATGTAGTCAGAAGAGACTGATAAACTTTCAGATAAGCTTTTTAATGTTTTTACGGTCATACTTTTTCGTCCGGTTTCTATGTCTGCCAGAAACTGAACGGATATGTTGGCTTTTTCCGCCAGATTTTCTCGCGTATAATTTGAAAATTCGCGTATCTCTCGAATTCTGAATCCAATTTCTTGATTAAACTTGCTTTTTTCCATATTCATTTTCCTTGCATTTATTGGTTATAGTTATCTTTATTATTCCCATACTATTTGGAAAAATCATACTTGTAAAACATCTAAAGAAATTGACAAAGTATAACTATAGATATATTATTAAGGAAGGAATTTTAAATACAGATTGTAGCTATTTAAAGACAAAAATACAGATGAAGGAGAGGAATGCGTGAAGAAACATACAAAAATAATTTATGGTCTGGGATGTATTCTGGCACTTTCTACAACAATGCCAGTGTTTGCTTCTGCTGATGCAGACGATAATGTGCTAACTGCAGAAACGACAGATATTTATAACGAAAATGCAACCCAAGATGATGAAATTCAAAGTAAGAAGCAGTATCTGGAGGAATCTCTGAATGTCAATCGACCTTTGGCTTCAGGCGGCTGGAAATTGATTGGAGAAAAGCCTGTTTATTTTGATTCCGAATCTCGTTTGGTTAATTCTGAATATAACGGATGGCTGAATATGTTTGATAATAAATATTGGTTCGAAAACGGGATTTTGCAGTTGGGATGGCAAAAGATAGAGAATAGCAGATATTATTTTGATCTTAATACCGGGGCGTTAAAAACGGGCTGGCTTACAATTGAAGGAGATGTATTTTATACTAATTCCAGTGGAGTAATGCAAACAGGCTGGCAGAAATTAGATGGAAAAAACTATTATTTTGATTCTAATGGAGTGCTGCAGGTTGGTTTTTATACTGTAGGTGGTTCCTGTTATTATTCAGATGCTTCCGGCGTGATGCAGATTGGCTGGAAGACAATTGAAGAAAGTACATATTATTTTGACAGCAGCGGGAAAATGAAGAGAGGTTGGATCCAGATTGATGGGAACAGCTATTATTTCAATACCAATGGAAAAATGCAGACTGGCTGGATTTGTTTGTCTGGCAAATGGTACTATTTGAAGGAAGAAAATGGTGCTATGGCAACAGGATGGTTGAAAACAGGCGGTGAGACATATTATTTGACCAGCAGTGGCGTGAGAGTATCCGGAATTCAGTTTATTGATAATCAGGCTTATAAATTTGACGAAAATGGAAAAATGCTGCATTCCTGCCAGTGTGTGATTGGCGGAAAGACATATACAATCGGAGCAAATGGTGTAATTCAGAATTATATGACAGAGGCAACGCGCAAAGCAAAGACTGTGTTGGATCGGGTTGGCTGGAATCTGAAATCGGCTTTTAACTGGTCTGCGGGTATTCCTTATTATAAGAATGTGGGAACAGTTACTTCTGGAATGACACATTCTGAGTATTATGCTTTATATGGGTTCAACCATTCAACCGGAGATTGTCATGTTATGGCGGCAACATTTTATAAAATGGCATTGCTGTTAGGATATGAAGCTTATTATGTGGAAGGATATGTGCCGCTTGCAAGAGGTGGAATGGGACCGCACGCATGGTGCGAGATTGTAATAAATGGTACAACTTATGTGTGTGACCCGGATTTTACAAATGAAACTGGGCGAAATGGATATTTGATTACATATGGTACTTCTGGTACATGGAGATATTCAAATTATGGACATGTGAACTAAAGATAGAAGAAGCGGGGGCGAAAGTGATGAAAGAATGCAGAAAAAAGATTTTACTTATGGGATTGATGGCTGCTATGGCTGTTTTTGCCGGATGTTCAAAAAAAGAAGAGGCTGAGGATATTGAAACGGTAGAAGAAGAGGCTGTGGAACCTGTTGTAGATGAAGAAGAGATATTAAAACCGATTGGAACGGAAGATGCAGACGCATTAAAAATCAGATTGAGAAACAGTACTGGCAAGGATATTAAAGCTGTTTCAGTTAAAAAAATAGAAGATACTGAATTCCCGGAGAATATGCTGGAAGAAAATGATGTTTACGTTATGGATGAGGAACGTTACTTGTATTATATAGTGGAAGATCAGGAAGATATCGTTCAAAAAAATACCAGCCAGGAAGATGCTGTTCAGGAAGATACAGCTTTGGAAGAAGAAAAGCTTCTGACAGAGGGATACGATATTCAGCTGACATTTGATGATGATACGGTTGCCGTTTTGCATGCTTTTCCAATGGAAGATATGGAAGAGGGAGAAATTCTTTTAGAAGAAGGTGTTGCTTATTTGAAGTATGAAAGTCTGACGACAAAGGAACTGGTAGAAACAAAAGAAGCTGAACTGGCAGTGAAGGCGCAGGAAGAAGCTGAAACACAGCGATTGGCAGAGGAAGCAGAAGCGCAAAGACTGGCAGAAGAGGCGCAGAGGCAGGAAGAAGAAGCACAGCGTCAGGCCGCAGAGCAGGCTGCGCAGTATGAAGACGATTATAATTATTACGATGACTATGATTATGATAATGGATATAGCAGTGGTTCGAACAGCAGCTCAAGCAATAGTTCAACAAATAACTCCGGTAGCAGTGCAGACGAATATACAGGCGGTTCCGATAACAATGAAGATAGCGGTTCATATGATGATGGTTGTCTGGATGGTGGATTATTATACTAAGGAAATGTAACAAGATGAGAAAAGAGAGAAATGCAGGGTTCGAATATCTACGTGCAATTGGTTGTATTGCTGTCATATTTATTCATGTTATATATTCAGGTATTTTGATGTATGGTCAAAATTTGTCTTTTGTGGAAACGGTAGCATATCGTTCTATCTTGAACTGTCTGATGTGGGCAGTTCCGTGCTTTATTATGGTTACGGGGGCACTTTTGCTTGACCCTGAAAAACAGATTAGCTACGACAAGTTGTTTTCAAAATACATTTGGCGGATTATAAAAGCAATTGTAATTTTTGGAGTTATTTTTACGTTGTTGGAATGCATTTTCAGTAACGATGGAACCGGATTTACACAATTGTGGACAGGACTGATTGAAATATTTACCGGAAAGACATGGTCGCATATGTGGTATTTGTATTGTCTTGTAGGACTGTACTTGCTGCTTCCTTTTTACAAAATGGTAACGGCAAATGCCGGGAAAAAAGAGTTGGAATACTTATTGTTGATATATTTGTTCTTTTTATCCCTGATACCACTTTTGAAAATATGGAATACTGAATGTGGCTTTTATATTCATGTGTCCAGTATCTATCCGTTCTGGCTGTTTCTTGGCTATTATCTGAATCGTTGGGGGACAGGAAAAAGTACACTGTTTTACAGTATTTTGGGCACAGTAGGGACAGGTCTGTTGGTAATATTGACGTTTATCCGATGGAAATACAATCTGGATAATATGGAAATTTTGTTCGGATATTCTTCGATTTTTGTGATTATGCAAACAACCGGCATTGCAGGTTTTTTTTTCAAAGTGGGTCAAAAGGAATCCAGTTTTTGGGATAAAATATTAAAGGCTGTAGATGGACATTCTTTTGGAATCTATCTCATACATCTGATTTTCGTTCGGGGAATGTATAAGCATCTGCATTTCAATCCTTTTGAGTATGGAGGCATGTTGGGGATAATAGGTATGGTGAGTATATCATTTGTGTTGTCTTATGTTATTGATGGACTGCTGAAAAAAATAGCTTTTTTTGAAGCTATATTATGATGAAATCAATCTTCTTACCATCCGAGAAAGAAATGAGTCAGTAGTCGGCAGGAATATTTTCCATAGGGTAGGACCCTGTAAAGGAGCTAAGCTGACACCCTAGTTATGGACAGGCAGAACGAAGGAAGTTAGGACCCTCCGGAAATGTGAGGTGATCCTGGTAGACACGGGAGGTACGTCGCCGTAGAGGGAAGGGCATACACAAGACCATGTAAAACGAAAAAACAGAGACGTTTTACTTCGTATACCCTGATATCACTATTTTTGTACCAGATACTGAGAAATGTCCATTACTTTGGCTCATTCATCTGAGGTATGTAACCCCAAATTCCTTGAAAAATAAGGAAAAAACACTTGATTATATGGAGAGGGAGGATGAGCATATGAATATTAAAATGAGGATGCTAGTGTGTGTATTGGTATTTATGATGATATCTACAATAACACAGATATTTCCGATTGAAGTTAAAGCGGATACATTGATATCGGGAGATTATGAATATATAGTGAATGGGTCAGATGCAACCATTATAGGTTATCATGGATCGGCAACAAATCTTAATATTCCCTCATCGTTAGAGGAATATACAGTAGTTGCTATATCTCCAGGTGCGTTTAATGGTTGCGATACATTAGCCTGAATTATTCACGACATAATCGTGAAAGTGGCTGCAAGCCACATAGTTACTGTATTTAAGCTGTTTATCGCATTTCATCTGTTAAGTGAATAGAAAAAGAGACCGAATATGTGGTAAAATTTAGGTGTCAAATCAAAATCAATACCACAGAAAGGGTCTCTTTATGAATATTTTAAACACCTTTACACTTAAAAGCAATAGACAGATTAAAATAAATTTTAACGGAGGCGATTTATCCTCCGATGCAGGACTTCTTTTGATAAAAGAATTCGCTGCAAAGATCGGCTTTACAAAGCTGATCAAAAAGAAATTTAAAACCAATGATACGTCGGTTCGTTTTCGCAAAGACGATGAAAATCTGATGCAGATGATTTATCAGATTATCTCTGCATATTTCCAAGATGACTGCGCTGATGAACTGACTTCTGACCCTGTTTTCAATGCTGTTCTTGAGAAAGATAGTCTGGCATCACAGCCTACGTTATCAAGATTTTTCAACCGTATGAACGAAGATACCCTCATACAGTTTGATGACATTGATAAAAGTCTCAGGGATATCATTTATTCCATAAAGTGTCCGGAGCATATGCTTCTCGACCTGGACAGTACTTTGTTTAGCACTTACGGCAATCAGGAAGGTGAAGGCTTCAACTTTCATTATCACGCACATGGATATCATCCGCTGCTGTGCTATGACGGGCTGACAGGAGATCTGCTTAAAGTGGAACTGCGTGATGGAACACTCCACTGCAGCAATGGTGCAGATAAATTCATGGAACCTCTGTTTCAGGAATACATGGAAAGAGGAATTAAAATGTATCTTCGTGGTGACAGTGGATTCTCATCTCCCAAGCTTTATAAAACATGTGAGATGAATGGCTGTTCCTATGCCATACGCTTAAAACAGAATCCTTCACTTGTTGCCCTTACTTCGGATAAAGATGAAGATCTGTATAAAGCAACCAGAGAGGACCAGATCAGTTACGCAGTAACTTATGGTGAATTCATGTATCAGGCTGGTTCATGGGAATATCCACGACGCGTGGTTTACAAGATTGAAAAACCATACGGTCAGTTGATACATATGTACACATTTCTTGTTACAAACATGGATATGGAACCCTATCAGATCATCCAGTTTTACTGTAGTCGTGGCAAAATGGAGAACTTTATCAAGGAAGGCAAAGACGGATTTGACTTTGCTGCTGTCAGCAGCCATTCCAAAGCAGTAAATGCCAACCGAATGCGGATCCACATGCCCGCGTACAACTTATTCAATTGGTTCAGGCGACTGGTTCTTCCCGCAAATATGCGAAAACAGCAGGTTGATACCATTCGTTTAAAGCTGATAAAGATTGCTGCAAGAGCAGTCCATTCAGCAAGATATATAATATTCAAACTGTGCAGCAGCTGCCCTTATAAAAAAGAATTCTACGGGACACTTGAGAACATCCAGCGATTATCTGTACAGTTGGAATAGTAACTATTGATGTACCTTGACAATCCAGAAAGATTATATCGAATTTTGCAGGGGATAGTTTACCCATTTTTACTGATAACTCGATTATTTTCAGAAGGATTGAAATAAGGTTTGGTAGTTTTGAGCATTTTTATATGTTCATGAATAATTCAGGTTATTTGATAAGCTTTCGGGTTGAAATGTATAAGTGTTCAATCTGGGAGCTTATTTATATTTAGAGTAGATGCACTTCGCCAAATTCCCATTTGATTAAATTATTATTATTCAGCTATAAGAATATTGATAATATGGGATATATCCCATATTCTATGAGGAAAGGAGTATTTATTTGCAGAGATTTATTATCGACTATTATAAAAAAGCGGACGGCGATTGCCCTATAAAGACATTTTTAGATTCACTGGATGTAAAAATGTCTTTATAGGGCAAAAGTTATGAGACTTATATTATTACTGGAACAGAATGGAAATGAACTTAGAGAACCATATTCGAAATCATTGGGAGATGGAATTTTTGAACTTCGGGCAAAACAGGGTATAGAGCAGACTATTTAAGAAGGGAAGGGTTAAAAAATGAGTGATTTTAGAGAATATCTGGATAAACAATTGGAAAATCCGGAATTTAAGAAAGAATGGGATGACTTAGAACCTGAGTTTGATGCGATTCAGGCAATCATTGATGCCAGAAAGAGATGTAATATGACACAAAAACAACTTGCAGAAAGAACCGGTATAGATCAATCTGATATCAGCAAAATAGAAACCGGCAATGGAAATCCGGCACTATCTACATTAAAAAGACTGGCAGAAGGGATGGGATGCGTATTAAAATTGGAGTTCGTGCCTAAAAGTATTAAGAGTAAATAAGAGCGTAATGACTACTTTTGGTCTTTTCGGAGTGATTTTTGTTATTGGTAAATTTTATACTAATTTCAACAAATATTGTGCGTACATTTTGGAAATGATTCTGGTAGAATAAAATATGTCGGTCAGGGAACCGATGAAAAGAACGTTTCCGATACCGCAATATTCCAGAAAAGTTCAGGAGGAAAGCAAATGAGAACAGTAGTAAATTTTAATACAAAATGGGCTTTTTCAAAAGAAGCAGAACAAGTTCCGCAGACTATGCCGGAAAGATGGTACTGGGTAAACCTGCCTCATACATGGAATGCGATTGACGGACAGGACGGTGGAAACGATCTGTACCGGGGAACTGCTTATTATGCAAAAGAGCTTGAGAAGATCGACCTTCCGGAAGCCGACCAGTATTATCTGGAACTGCGTGGTGCGAACTCCTCTGCATCCGTATACGTAAATGGAAAAAAACTTGCAAGCCATGACGGCGGTTACTCCACATGGAGAGTAAATATTACGGATGCCCTTGAAAACAGAAACCTGATCATAATTGAAGTAGACAACGGTGTAAATGACAGAGTTTACCCGCAGAATGCAGACTTTACATTCTACGGCGGACTTTATCGTGATGTAAATATTATCGCTGTAAACGAATCACATTTTGATCTGGATTACTACGGAGGCCCTGGTATCAAAGTAACGCCGGAAGTAGTTGGTGCAGATGCAAAAGTTGAAGTAGAAGTATATGTAACAAATCCGAAAGAATGCCAGATGATCGCTTATACGCTGAGAGATGCAGAGGGCAAGGCAATCGCTGAAAAATTCAGCCCGGATACAAAAGTTGTATTTGATATTGAAAATGTACATCTGTGGAACGGTAAAAAAGATCCGTACCTGTACAGCGTAGATGCTTCCATCGTAGCAGGTACCGATATACTGGATAATGTATCTGCCCGTTTCGGATGCCGTACGTTCCGGATCGATCCGGACAACGGATTTATCTTAAACGGTGTGGAATATCCGCTGCGCGGTGTTTCCCGTCATCAGGACAGATGGGGAATCGGTAATGCACTTCTTCCGGAACATCACGAAGAAGATATGGATCTGATCTGCGAGATGGGTGCAACTACCATCCGTCTGGCTCATTATCAGCACGATCAGTATTTCTATGATCTGTGTGATGAAAGAGGTCTTGTGATCTGGGCAGAGATCCCGTATATCTCCACCCATATGCCCACCGGCCGTGAGAATACCATTTCCCAGATGAAAGAGCTGGTTATTCAGAATTACAACCATCCGTCCATCGTAGTCTGGGGCTTGTCAAATGAAATTACCATGTCCGGTGCTTCCGATGAAGACCTGCGTGAAAATCATCATATTCTGAATGATATGGTTCACGAAATGGACAAAACCCGTCTGACCACAATGGCCTGTGTATCCATGTGCAGCATGGATGACCCGTATGTGCAGATTCCGGATACCGTATCTTACAACCATTATTTTGGATGGTACGGCGGAGATACTTCCATGAACGGCCCCTGGTTCGACAGTTTCCATGCAAAATATCCGAACATCCCCATCGGCTGCAGCGAGTATGGCTGTGAGGCTCTGAACTGGCATACATCCAACCCGGCACAGGGTGATTATACAGAAGAATACCAGGCATATTATCACGAAGAACTGATCAAACAGCTCTTTACAAGAAAATATATGTGGGCAACGCATGTATGGAATATGTTTGATTTCGGTGCTGATTCCAGAAATGAGGGCGGCGAAAACGGACAGAACCACAAAGGTCTCGTTACCTTTGACCGTAAATACAAGAAAGATTCTTTCTATGCCTACAAAGCATGGTTATCCGATGATCCATTTGTACACATCTGCGGTAAACGATATGTAGACCGTGTAGAGGATACCACAAAAGTTACCGTATACTCCAACCTGCCGGAAGTAGAACTTTTTGCAAACGGTGTAAGTCTTGGAAAACAGACTTCTCCGGAGCATTTCTTCTACTTTGATGTGCCGAATGCAGGAGAGACAAAGCTGGAAGCAGTAGCTGGTGACTGCAGGGATGAGAGCTTTATCCGTAAAGTAGCAAAATTCAACGATGCGTACCGTCTGGTAGAAAAAGGTGCCGTACTGAACTGGTTTGATATTACCGCTCCGGAGGGATATTTCTCCTTGAATGATAAACTGGAAGATATCATGAAGAATGAAGCGGGCAAAAAGCTGTTTATGGGATTTATGGCCCCGCTCATGGCCGGTATGATGGGCGCTCAGCCGAAAGAAGGGGAAAACCCGATGGAAAAAATGGCTCCGATGATGCAGATGATGGGAAGCTTTACCATACTTCGTCTGACTTCCCTGTTAGGTGCAGCACATGTGGAACTGACCAAAGAACAGCTGCTTGAGCTGAATGGAGCGCTGAATCAGATTAAAAAATAGGAATCCTGTTAAAATGAATAAATGACCACTGACAGTCCGTCCGGGAAACCGGGCGGGCTGTTTTTGTCTGCCTGACGATATGTGTCTCTTTTTGGTATGTGAAAAAATGTATGGGGCTATGTTTTATTTAGATTTTTTTCATGGAGCCGAAAATGTTAGAATAAAACCGGTAAAAAGATAAACCATAATCATCAATAGAAGGAGTGATTTCTGATGATGAACAGACAGACAATGGAGACGCAGTTAAGACCGGTTTTATCTTTATCTGGGTATAGTAGGTCACTTCCGGAGGAATGCGGAACGTACACATATAAAATTCATGTAGAGAAAGGCAGTATCCTTTTCCGGCATGGAGCCTATAATCTGCAGACCGGCGCATGGGATGACAAACCGGATGGTGACGGAATTGACCAGATGCTGCTCAGGGAAGGTGAAACAAAGAAATTTGATGTTATCTGCGGCAGTCATTATGGTCAGCCGGACAGCATTATGATTTCAAATAATTCCTATTTAAAGCCGGCCAGATTCACATGTGAATATATAAAACATTAATCAAAAAGAAAGAGGTACGCAGAGCAGATTTGCGTTTCTCTTTCTTTTTTGATTTTTTTAGCTCCTGAAAAGGTATCATTTTTTGCAATTTAAGGAATTCTTTTTATATACAAAAAGAAAGGACATATGGTATAATTTTCATGGGTATATGAAAAAATATATAGGGGTATATTTTATTTAGATTTTTCCCAAGGATGTTTAAATGATAGAATAAGGCTGTGAAAAGAAGTGGGAGCATGGCCAGATATTTCCCTCACTTCTTGCTTAATAAGCTGGATTCACTTGCGCATATAGAAACATTAATTTGGGGAGAAGAGAGACGTGTATGGTGCGTGTCTCTTTTTTCGTTGTCTGAACATCAGGGAATATGACATTTCATGTAATGATTCAGATGGTGCCATTTGTAAAATGCCAGAATATATTTATTCATGCAAAACAAAGGTTTTGGATGATCATTTTGTTTATGGCACTGTTGCTATTTTACAGGGGTGATATGTCATGTGGCCGAGTTTTGAATTACGGGGGGAAATTATGCTGGACATCAGTCTGCTTCAGATGAAATATGTGATGGAAATTAATAAAGCCGGTTCCATTTCTCAGGCGGCAAAGAATCTGTATATGAATCAGCCGAACTTAAGCAAAGCCATCCGGGAACTGGAAGAATCAATCGGAATCACCATTTTTGTGCGGACACCAAAAGGGGTAATTCTTTCGAAAGAGGGGCGAATTCTGGTGTCTTATATTGATTCGATCTTTCAGAAGCTGGAAGATCTGGAAGAGGAACTGCAGGACAGAAAGGCAAAGAACGCTTCCTTTATGATTTCGCTGCCGAGAGCCACTTATATCACGTATGCTTTTACCGAATTTATGAAAGAGATTCAGAGCACACCGGAGATTAAGATCAATTATCGTGAGACGAACAACGCGGAGGCGGTCGATAACATTTTATTTAACGGCTTTGATATGGGAATTATTCGTTACACACAGCCCTATGAACTGGAATTTCAGCGCTCGTTAGTAAGAAAAAATCTGGTATCCAGGGAAATCTGGGAGTCAGAGTATCTGATTCTGATGTCGGAAAAACATCCGCTGGCAGAAAAAGGGGAAATCCGATCGGAAGATCTGAAAGAGTACACTGAACTGGTTCACGGTGACGAAAATTATAATAAAACAAATCCAAAAGGAGATATCAATAAAAGGATTTATCTGTACGAGCGAGGCAGCCAGTTCGACTTGCTGCGCAATGTACCGACCACCTATATGTGGGTGTCCCCTCTGCCGGATGTTATTTTAAAGAATAATAATCTGATTCAGAGAAAGTGCAGCGACAGTGACATCTGCTTCAAGGATGTGCTGATCTCACGGGCAGATTATCAGCTGTCACAGTATGCGAACAAGTTTGTGACCACATTGATGCATGTGAAAGAAGAGATTACCAATCATCTGGCACAATAAAATGACCATTCATATTTTTGAAATGGAACTTTCTGAATTGTTATAAGTGAAAATGGAAAAAATGCTGTTAAATGGATGAAAAGACATTTATTTATGCATGGTTATTGTAAAATTTTTGTGGCGTAAACGTATAATTTGGTTTATAATCAACATGGAAGGTATGAAAAGAATCTCGTAGGCGAATTATTCGCATACAAGATTCTTTTTCATGTTAAAATATTTTACAATAAAGGAATTATGTCTATGAACCTGTTTAAGATGAAAAAATTGGGACGCTGTATGGCGGTTGCCCTGTGGCTGGCAATGGTTTCTGTTTTTGTAAGTGGATGCAGTTATAAGGATTTGATGTTCTGGGATGAAATAGAAGAAGTTGTGAAAGAATTTCTTCTGTTCACCAATGAAAAAACCGCAGATGTGGCGAAACAGAAATATGCAGAGCAGCTGTATGCACTGTATATAGAAGATGAAGAGGAAATCATAGAGGAAGAGTCGGTTGAGGAAGAGGCACTTCAGGGAGAACTTCCGGCGGCTTATCAGATAGAAGATGTTCCGATTATTTATCAGAATCCGGAACTTCCTACCGGATGTGAGAGTACGGCACTGACCATGGTGCTGAATTATTATGGTTATCCGGCGGATAAGGTGGAACTGGCCACGGAATACCTGCCCCAGGAACCTTTCCGTTCTTATATTAATGACGAGGGAAAGGAAATCGGGCCGGATCTGGAGGAAACCTTTGTGGGTGATCCGACCACCGCATATGGGATTATCTGTATGACAAAACCGATCATGATCGAGGCCAATGATTATCTGAACGACCAGGGAAGCAATATGACGGCGGTGGATATTTCCGGTGTCACTTTCGAGGATTTATACCGTTATGTTTCAAATGATCAGCCGGTAGTTGTATGGGTAACAATCGGTATGGTAGACCGGCAGGCCGTACGGGGCTGGTATACAGAAGACGGCGATTATGTGGATTACAGCCGCAGTGATCACGGAGCGGTATTGATCGGCTACACGGAGACTACGGTTACCATTGCAGATCCCATCAGCGGCCTTGTGGAATATTCCCGGGAACAGTTTGAAAAAGTGTTTGCATCCAGAGGAAACCGTGCTGTTATATTGGAAGAAAAGAAATAATTTTACCGGAACTTTCTGTCATCATTATAAAATATGGAAAAAACCACAGATTTACAAGTGGGTAAAAATAAGGTATAATTTTTCTAAGTAGCAAATTGATTTTTGAACCGGAAGATGTATGACAAGAAATGGGAGGTATTATTTATGAGAAAAAGCGGAATGAGACTGATGTTCTTTATTGCCATGCTCGTGTCCGTTTCCATGCTGTTTGGTTGTGTGAAGAAAAAAACAGATAATACAACCGCTACAGTAGAGACACCAACACCGACTCCGACAGAAGATGAGAAGCCGGAAGAGACACTGACGCCAACGCCGACCGTGACTGTAACACCGACTGCAACCCCAACGCCGACGGAAACCGTTGTCAGTGCGGTTGAAATTGAGGATACAGAAAACCAGGATACGCAGAACAATAATACCGGATATACAGCACCATCCGGGAATTCGGGAACATCAAACAATAGCAGTAACAGCAATAGTAATAACAGCAGCAATAACAACAGCGGAAATAGCAGTTCCGGAGATTCCACACTTGTTTTTGCGGATGATTATGTGGACCGAAGTGAATTGACCGATGAACAGGTTGGATATGGAAGCGGTACTGTTCCGGAGGCATCCGGACCGCTTTCACCGGGTGAAGGGAATCAGGCGCTTATTTCGGCATCTGTGTATGTTCGCTCCGGTCCGGGAAGAACCAATGAAATTATAGGCTCACTCCGTGAGGGTGATGTGGTTATTGTTTTGGGAAATGAAAACGGCTGGCTGAAGATCAATTATGGCAATAAGGTCGGTTACTTCTATCAGGAATATGCTGCAAGGAACTGGTAATGGTTCAAAAATAGTCTGACCCCTGTCATTTTTGACAGGGGTCATTTTGTGAATCGGGAGGAAGAGGAGATATGAAGAGACGAATAAGATCATTGTTTGGTTTGGGGCTTCTTTTGACATTGACTATGACAGTGCCTGCTTACGCAGCTGATGATAGGGATAAAAATAAGAATGTATCAGAGGAGATGAGTGAATCCGGCATAGAAATAGAAGAGAATGGACAGGATGCGGTGGAACAGAAAGCTCCTGTTTCATTCAATGTGGGGAAAAAGCAGGAACTGGAAAATGTTTTGCAGATAAATCGTTCGCTGATGGACAGCGGCTGGAAATTATACAATGGAAATCCGGTATATTTTGATTCGGAGGGGCAGATGGTCAATTCAGGAATGAATGGGTGGTTGAATCATCTGGGCTCCAGCTTTTGGATGAAAAACGGTATTCGTCAGATTGGCTGGCAGAAAATAGAGGGAAACTGGTATTATCTGGATCCAAAATCCAATGGGCCGGCAACCGGTTGGTTTACGGTGGACGGTGAGACGTATTATGCGGATCAGAATGGAGTGATGAAAACCGGATGGATGAAATTAGATGGCAACTGGTATTACTTTGATGCAAGCGGTGCCATGCAGACCGGATTTTACACGGTCGGCAGCCAGTGTTACTATTCGGAAGAGAACGGTGTTATGAAGACCGGTTGGCTGGAAAAGAACGGGATTACATATTTCTTCAAGGACAGCGGCGCTATGGCCCGAAATGAGTGGATAGACGGTTGGTATTTTAAATCCGATGGCGCGTATGTGAATCGGGAAGGTTCAGAAAAAGAGATTGTGGTAGCAATCGATGCCGGACATCAGCAACAGCAGAATAAGGAGAAAGAACCGATGGGGCCGGGTTCTTCCACCTTAAAACAAAAAGTAAGTTCCGGAACCTGCGGCGTTGTGACGAGACTCAATGAGTATGTGCTGAATCTGGACGTTTCGCTGCAGCTTGCACAGGAACTGATTCAGCGCGGATATGCTGTTTACATGATTCGTACCACGCATGATGTGAACATCAGCAATGTTCAGCGGGCCCAGATGGCGGCGGAAAACGGTGCAGATATTCTGATTCGCGTCCATGCAAACGGTGACAGTGATCAGAGTATGAACGGTGCGCTGATGATCGCTCCGACGAACCAGAATCCGTATCTGAGTGCACAGCTGATATCGGAAAGTCAGAAACTATCACAGGTCATGCTGGATGAATTCTGTGCGGCAACCGGTGCCAGAAAACTGTTTGTCTACAAAGTAGATAACATGACCGGCATTAACTGGGCGACGATGCCGGTGACCATTGTGGAGATGGGATATATGAGCAATCCGACAGAAGACCGTCTTATGGCATCAGCTTCTTATCAGGCAAAAATGGTACAGGGAATGGCAAATGGTGTGGACCGCTATTTTGGACAGTAAAATAAGATCGTAATGTGAAAAATAAATGCCCTCGCGTGTCAGAAACACATAGGTTGGTGGTGAATTCTGATGTGTGAGGGCATTTTTTATATAAAATTATCGTGGAATATCAGCCGGATTCAGAGTCTGACGGTATTTTAAATAGGAAGGGTCGAACTGGCAAAGCTCGTCCAGATTGTCGAACTCCAGGATTTCATCCTTCTTATAGGGTTTCAGATACATGGGCAGCTCATCAATGTGATTCATATAAATATTTTCCCAATAGAATCCGGCCGTTTCCGGCTTATCATAATCCTGGTTCAGAAATTCCACAAACTTTCTGGAAAAGGTGCGGCTCCAGTAGGTGTGTCCGAGCATATAATAGGAATCTTTTCCGCCGATGGTGACGTCTGTGATGCGGCCGTCTGCGTTGGCTGACAGGCAGAATTCATCGGTTTCCCCCTCTGCATACAGGGCAGAGTAATAGGAATCGTATACGTATGGGCGAAAGACGTTATGGGGGAAGTAATTGTCGGAAGAGCAGACGTAGCTGTTTCCGAGCAGATGCTGCGCAGCATAGATCGAAGAATTGTTGTTGCGCGTCCCATATTCTTTATTTTCAATGAGCATTACACCATATTTTTCAGTCAAATATTCATACATTTCTTTTTTATAGCCGACGATCACGTAAATAGTATGGATACCGGCTTCTTTCAGCTGTTGAATCTGCCGTTCGATCAGAATTTCTCCGCGTACTTTTAAAAGTGCCTTTGGACAGATATCCGAGAGCGGGCGGAAGCGGGAGGCAAATCCGGCGGATAAAATAACCGCATTATCTGCTTTGTAAGGTGCAAGTGCCTTGTAATCGTTTTTCTTTAATGCTGTCTGAAATTGTTCTCTGGTCATAAACTTTCTCCTGTGGATTTATTCAAACACGTAACTGTTCGGGAAGGGCCATTTATCTCTGAATATTTTATGAGACAACGATTTTTATGTCAAGGAAAAGGCGGATGATTCATAGAAAAGACGAAAAACCGGTGAAATTAAGACCATTCTGGAAATGACTGGGGTTAAGAAAAGACAGATGATGGCTGGAAACGATTGACATGTTATGTATTTCATGTTAGTATTCTAATGTTCAAAAAATGAACATATGGGGTGCGAAAATGGATAAATACAGCAAAATTCTATATTATATGAATAAATACGGCTTTTCCAGCCAGCGGGAACTGGCCGGCGAGACGGAATTGTCTCTTGGACTGGTGAATAATCTGCTGAAAGAATTGCTGGAGAAAGGCCTGGTCAGCGTATCTGATAAAGGCAGAAAAAAGGAATACGCTTTGACGAAAGAAGGAAAATATTATCTGGAGCGAACAATGCTTCAGTTCCGGAATCAGAAATTGTCTTTGAGCAAAGGAAATGCAGGGGTACATCAGGCCGTGATTCTGGCAGCAGGACAGAACAAAAATTTTGATGTTCCGGTTGGCCTTCTGAAAATTGACGGGATGGCCTTGATTGAACATATGATTCGCTGCCTTGATCAGTATGGTGTAACCGATATCTGTGTAGTGGTTGGCAGCCAGAAAGAGCAGTATGAAAGCTATTTTCAGAACCGGAAAGTGACATTGGTGGAAAATGAACGTTTTAAATGGACGGGGACAATGGCATCGCTGGCCTGTGCAAAGGAGTTTATTCAAGGGGATTTTCTGCTGATTGACGGCAATCAGATTTTTGAGGAAGCGGCGATCCGTACGGTTCTGGATTTTGATCACGGGAGCTGTGTTTTGCTGACCAGCCCAAGCGGTTCCAGTGATGAGGCTTACGTGGAACTGGATAGAGATGGAAGCCTGTTTCGGATTTCAAAAGATATCCGCCAGATGAATCATGTGGATGCGGAACTGGTGGGGATTACAAAAATCACATACCCGCTCTTTCAGAAAATGCTGGAGATATTCAGTGAGAACAGCAATCCCTTTATCAATTACGAATATATTCTGGAAAATATAGCAAGAATTTATCAGATTTTCGGTTGTCATACGGATGATCTGATCTGGTGCGTGGTGGAAAATGAGGAACTTTATCATCGGGCAAAATCAATCATATATCCTAAAATAAAGAAGAAAGTGATTCTGCAAAAGGAAAACCGGGCGAAAGAGACGTTGAAAGAGTGCCTGCACATTGAAGAATGTGACATTCAAAACTTTCGTATCAGCGGCGGTATGACAAATACAAACTTTTATGTAAGATTGAAAGACCGGGAATATATTTTGCGTATTCCGGGGGCATGCACCGACAAAATGGTGGATCGAAAGAGTGAGCAGCACAATTCGGCTCTGGCATCCTTTGCAGGTTTTAATCCGAACAGCATTTATTTTAACCCGGATACAGGAGTCAAAATAACGGAATATATACCGGATGCAGAGACTTTAAATGGAAAGACAGCCCGTCTCGAAAAAAATATCAAAAAAACCACAGCACTTTTAAAATCTCTGCACCAGTCCCATATGAAAATGTATAATGATTTTTCCGTTCAGACAGAATATGAAAAATATAAAAATATGCTCAATGAAGTAAACGTGGCATATTACCATGGATTTTCAAAAGCGGATGCATTTTTTTATCATCTGATGGACAGACTGGAGACCTTGGGAATGGAACATAAGCCCTGTCATAATGATCTGGTTGCGGAAAATCTGATCAAAGATAAAGAAGGAAAAATGTATCTGATTGACTGGGAGTATTCAGGTTATCATGATCCTATGTGGGATCTGGCTTCGCATCTGCTTGAGTGTGAATTTACAGAGGATGAAGAAGAACTGTTTCTTTATCACTATTTTGGACAGAAGCCGGATGCAGCGTCGGAAGAGAAAATCATGATCTTTAAAATCTGTCAGGATATTCTGTGGAGTGTCTGGACAATTCTGAAAGAGGCCCAGGGGGAAGATTTTGGAACTTACGGTACAGACCGCCTGAATCGCGGTCTCAGATTAATAGAGGAGTATAAAGAAAAATATGAAAAAAGATAGAAAAAATGGTTCCATTGACTGGATGATTACGATCGTGCCCCTGTTGATTATTTTGGTGCTGTCGCTGTTATTCATATGTTTTCCGAAAAAATCTTCGGAAGTTGTGGCGTTTCTGAGAAATATCTTTGTAAATGATCTGGGCTTTTTCTATATTCTGATTGGCCTTGGAATGATTCTTGTGGCCCTGGGGCTGGCATTTTCAAAATACGGACAGATTAAACTGGGCAATTTGGAAAAGCCGAAATACGGTACGTTTAACTGGGGAGCCATGATTTTTACCTCCACGATGGCTGCGGATATTTTGTACTGGTCATTGATCGAGTGGGCTTATTATTATACAGCCACTCCGTTTGCGATGGAAAATATGACACTGGCTCAGAAACAGGATATGGCATCTGCCTATCCGCTGTTTCACTGGGGGCCTATTCCATGGGCTT
Source organism: Lachnospiraceae bacterium (assembly GCA_036310185.1). Classification (GTDB taxonomy): domain Bacteria; phylum Bacillota; class Clostridia; order Lachnospirales; family Lachnospiraceae; genus JALENY01. The sequence continues at coordinate 27,941 of JAXJSH010000106.1, forward strand.
TTTACATACTGCCGGCTTGTGCTTATGCCTACATGATGTTTGTAAAACACAGACAGCGCCAGACTTTGTCGGAGGCCTGCCGTCCCATTTTAAAGAATAAGGTGGATAAGGCACCAGGCCATGTGATCGATGTGTTTGCTATTGTGGGGCTTCTGGCGGGTACAGCGACTACTTTTTCCCTGGCAACACCGCTTTTGACGGAGGCTCTTGGAAGAGTATTCGGAATTGAAACAAACAAAATTACTTCTATATTAGTGCTGTGTTTTATAGGCGTGGTATTCATTTTTGCGGTAATGAAGGGAATGAAAGCCATTTCTCATCTGGCAACGATCTGTGTTGTGATATTCTTTATTCTGGTTGGTATCTTTGTAATCTGTGGACCTAAGATTTACCTGATTGAGACAGGGATTACAGCAATCGGGACAGTGATGAATGATTTCTTCCGGATGAGTACCTGGATGGATCCCCTTCGTCTGTCCTCAACGGGCGGCAGTGGTTTTCCACAGGACTGGACTATTTTTTACTGGGCATACTGGATCGCCTGGTTTGTAGCAACTCCGTTTTTCATTGCAAAGATCTCGGAAGGAAGAACCATCAAACAGACTATCCTGGGGGGGCTGTCCTGCGGGCTTTTGGGTACCTATACATCTTTTGTTGTGTTTGGCGGTTTTGGCCTTCATATGCAGACCACCGGCATTGCAGATCTGGCCGGTATGCTGGCTGATGGGGCGGCACCGGCGGATGTGATTCTTATGGTGTTCGAGCAGCTTCCGATTACGGAAATTGCACTGGTGGTGTTGATTTTTGCCATGGTTGCTTTTTATGCAAGTACTTTTGATGCCATTACACTGGTGGTTGCAGGCTACTCGGAAAAAAATCTGACAGAAGAAAAAGAACCCAGAAAAAAACTGCGTGCCTTCTGGGCGGTTGTTTTTCTGCTTTTGCCCATTGCGCTGCTTTTTTCTGAGAGTACGCTGAGTAATTTGCAGACTATTTCCATTATTGCGGCATTTCCATTGGGCATCATTATGATTATAATTGTGGTGAGCTTTTTTAAGGAACTGAAGAACCATAAAATAATAAAAAAGAATGAATTGGAATAAAGTGTTTCTTCGGTTACGGGGAATGAAAAAGTCGTATTATCACTCTTATCTTGCATTATGCGGGAAAGAGTGATAATATTTTTAGTATGTAAATTTTACATGAAAACAATACCCTAAAGTACATAAACATACTTTGTTCGTGATATTTTATGAGTATCAGCAGGGAAGGAGATTATTATGAGAGAGTTTTCAAAATCCAGAAAACTGGATAATGTTTTATATGATGTCAGAGGTCCGGTTGTAGAAGAAGCGGATCGGATGATTGAAAACGGCAAGCGCATTCTGAAACTGAATATCGGTAATCCGGCGCCCTTTGGTTTTTCCGCACCGGAAGAAGTGATTCAGGATATGGTTCAGAATGTTCGTGATTGTGAAGGATATTCCGATTCCAAGGGGCTGTGGTCAGCCAGAAAGGCAATCATGCAGTATGCCCAGAACCGAAATCTGCCGAATGTGGGTATGAACGATATCTATACGGGAAACGGTGTCAGTGAGCTGATTTCTCTCTGTATGAATGCACTTCTGGACAGCGGCGATGAGATTCTGATTCCGGCACCGGATTATCCGCTGTGGACGGCAAGTGCCACACTGGCAGGCGGAAAAGTTGTTCATTATATCTGTGATGAACAGTCTGAGTGGTATCCGGATCTGGAAGATATGGAAGCAAAGATTACGGATAAGACGAAAGCAATCGTAATTATCAATCCGAATAATCCGACCGGTGCTGTCTATCCAAAAGAACTGCTTGAGAAAATCGTTGATATAGCAAGAAGACACGAACTGATCATTTTCTCGGATGAGATTTATGACCGTCTGGTTATGGATGATTATGAACATACATCCATTGCATCTCTGGCACCGGATCTGTTCTGTATCACATTCAGCGGTTTATCCAAGTCTCATATGATTGCTGGATTCCGTGTGGGCTGGATGTGCTTAAGCGGTCCGAAAGAGCATGCAAAAGACTTGATCGAAGGTATTAAGATGCTCTCCTCCATGCGTCTGTGTTCCAATGTTCCGGCTCAGTCCATTGTACAGACTGCCCTTGGCGGATATCAGAGTGTGTACGAGTATGTAAAACCGGACGGACGTGTGACAAAACAGCGGGATTTTATTTACAATGCGCTGTGTGATATTCCGGGAATTACGGCAGTGAAACCGAAAGCTGCATTTTACATTTTCCCGAAGATTGATACGAAAAGATTCAATATTTATAATGATGAAAAATTTGCGCTGGATTTCTTAAAAGAGAAGAAGGTGCTTCTGGTACAGGGTACAGGTTTCAACTGGCATGAACCGGATCATTTCCGAATCGTGTACCTTCCGAGAATCGAAGTTCTTGACGAAGCCATGGTGAAACTGAGAGAATTCCTTGAACATTATAAACAGAAATAAGAACAAGAAATAAAAATGCACTTCAGATATCAGGTGAAAGATCCCGCTGTCTGAGGTGCATTTTTATTCAAATTATATAAGAAAAAAGCGTTGGATAAGACTATTATTCCGGCAGATCCTTTCCGGATTTCCGAGAGAATCGGTCAAAAAAACAGGGCCGGTAAAAACCGGCCCTAGAATTTATGGATAATATTAAACAATACCCTGAGCAGTCATAGCATCTACAACTTTTTCAAATCCGGCGATGTTAGCACCTACTACATAGTTGCCTTCGAAACCGTATTTCTTTGCAGCGTTGTCGACGTTGTGAGCGATGTTAACCATGATACCTTTCAGTTTTGCGTCAACTTCTTCGAAAGTCCAGCTTAAGCGTTCGCTGTTCTGTGTCATTTCCAGAGCGGAAGTAGCAACACCACCAGCGTTTGCTGCTTTACCAGGAGCAAAGATTACGCCGTTTGCCTGAAGATATTCGGTTGCTTCCATAGTAGTAGGCATGTTAGCACCTTCACATACAGCCATACATCCGTTTGCAACAAGCTGTTTTGCGTCATCAAGAAGCAGTTCGTTCTGAGTAGCACACGGAAGAGCGATGTCACATTTGATGCTCCATACGCCGCGTCCTTCATGGTACTCGGAATTCGGACGATATTTTTTGTACTCGGTCAGACGGGCACGGTTAACTTCTTTGATTTCTTTGATTGCTGCCACATCGATTCCTTCCGGATCATATACCCAGCCGGTAGAATCGCTCATGGTTACAACTTTAGCGCCAAGCTGAGTTGCTTTTTCTGCAGCATAGATAGCTACGTTACCGGAACCGGAGATAACTGCAGTTTTGCCTGCGATCTCTTTGCCGTTCAGTTTCAGGATTTCTTCTGTAAAGTACAGAAGACCATAACCGGTAGCTTCGGTACGTGCTAAAGATCCGCCGTAGGAGAGACCTTTACCGGTCAGAACACCTTCATATAAACCGCGGATTCTCTTGTACTGGCCATACATATAGCCGATTTCTCTTGCGCCTGTTCCGATGTCACCAGCCGGTACGTCGGTATCTGCGCCGATATATTTGCAAAGCTCAGTCATGAAACTCTGGCAGAATGCCATAACTTCACGGTCTGATTTTCCCTTCGGATCGAAATCAGAACCACCTTTACCGCCGCCGATCGGCAGACCGGTTAAAGAGTTTTTGAAGATCTGTTCGAATCCCAGGAACTTGATAATACCAAGGTTTACAGATGGGTGAAGACGAAGACCTCCCTTGTACGGACCGATTGCACTGTTGAACTGTACGCGGTAACCTGTGTTAACCTGTACCTGACCTTTGTCGTCAACCCACGGAACACGGAATTTGATCTGTCTTTCCGGTTCAACAAGACGCTCCAGGAGAGCTTCTTTGCGGAATTTTTCTTCATTTGCCTCTACAACAACACGGAGAGACTCTAATACTTCTTTTACTGCCTGATGGAATTCCGGTTCAGCCGGATTTTTCTTTACTACAGACTCGATGACTTCATCTACGTATGACATGTTATGTCCTCCCTTATCTCTTTTAGGAATATTTTACTCCTGTAAAAACTACTCGTAGATTATACAGCCATTTTTTTTTTGATGCAATACTTTTTAACGAATTAAAGTGATAAAATTCTGAAAATTTTTGGAATATTTTTTGTGAAATTCGCAAAAAGAAAAAAGGAAATGTCGACCTCACACGGAATATTATTTAAGACAGGAACTTTTGTCGTTATGGAGGAACCGGGAATGACGATTCGTGAGAACATTGAGGAACAGGAACTTCGGATCTTAAGTCCGTTTGCTGCCTGCAGCCGGAATTCCAGAGGAAGGGATTTTCCGGAAACAGAGTGCGATATACGGACCGTTTATCAGCGGGACAGGGATCGTATTGTTCATTCGAAGGCCTTTCGCCGGCTGAAAGATAAAACGCAGGTCTTTCTGGCACCTCAGGGGGATCATTACCGGACGAGACTTACGCATACGCTGGAAGTTTCCCAGACAGCGAGAACCATAGCAAAGGCACTTCAGCTGAATGAGGATCTGACCGAGGCCATTGCGCTGGGACATGATCTTGGTCATACGCCCTTTGGTCATGCGGGAGAAGAAGCACTTGACCGTGTCTGTCCGGATGGTTTTGCACATTATAAGCAGAGTGTGCGCATTGTGGAACTGCTGGAAAAAGGCGGGCAGGGACTCAATCTGACCTGGGAAGTGCGGGACGGTATGCTCAATCACAGAACTTCCGGAAATCCATCCACTCTGGAAGGTCAGGTGGTGCGGCTGTGCGACAAGATTTCCTATATACATCACGATATGGATGACGCCCAGAGAGCGGGCATTGTATGTGAACAGAATATACCGGTACATCTTAGAAAAATGCTGGGTGATTCCACAAAAGAGCGGTTAAATACTCTGGTTCATAACATTGTTCAGAATTCAAGAAGCATGGATCGGATCGCCATGTCGGATGAAGTGGGTGAGGCCATGAGCGAGCTTCGTCAGTGGATGTTTAAAAATGTCTATAAAAACTCGGCGGCCAAGAAGGAAGAAGAGAAGGCGAAGGAGATGCTCATCAAACTTTATGAATATTACGTAGAACATCCGGATCAGATGTCCAGAGAATATTATGAACTGATCACGGTGCGGGGACAGAAAGTCCCCCGGGCGGTCTGTGATTATATAGCGGGAATGACAGATCAGTATTCTATGGCAAAATTCAGAGAGATTTATATTCCCAGATCCTGGGAAATTTATTAAGGAGGATTTGCATGCGATATTCAGATGATCTCATTGAAGAGATTCGTATGAAAAATGATATCGTGGATGTGATTTCCGGATATGTAAAGCTCCAGAAAAAAGGAAGTTCTTATTTTGGACTGTGTCCCTTTCATAATGAGAAGTCACCTTCCTTTTCCGTAAGCCCCGGAAAACAGATGTATTACTGTTTCGGCTGCGGTGCAGGCGGCAACGTGTTTACGTTCATTATGGAATATGAGAATTTTACTTTTATGGAAGCACTGAAGTTTCTGGCCGACCGGGCCGGTGTCCGGCTGCCGGAGATGGAGTATTCCAAAGAAGCGAAGGCACAGGCGGATCGGAAGGCCACGCTTCTGGAAATCAACAAACTGGCTGCATCTTACTTTTTTTATAAACTGCGGCAGGATACAGGCAGACAGGCATATGCTTATCTGACCGGACGAGGCCTTAGTCAGGAGACGATCCAGAAGTTCGGACTGGGCTATTCGGATAAGTACAGCAACGATTTGTATCAATATTTGAAGAAAAAAAATTATTCCGATGACATACTTCGGGAATCCGGACTTTTCAATGTGGACGAAAAAAGAGGTATGTACGATAAGTTCTGGAACCGGGTGATTTTTCCGATTATGGATGTGAATAACCGGGTCATTGGCTTTGGCGGGCGGGTTATGGGTGACGGCAAGCCCAAATACCTGAATTCGCCGGAAACAATGGTTTTTGATAAAAGCCGGAATCTCTATGGGCTGAATGCGGCCCGCACCTCAAGAAAAAAGCAGATGATTCTCTGTGAGGGGTATATGGATGTGATCGCCATGCACCAGGCTGGTTTTACCAATGCAGTGGCTTCACTTGGTACGGCATTTACACCATTGCAGGCGGGACTGCTGAAACGGTATACGGATGAGGTTCTGCTTCTTTATGACAGTGACGAAGCAGGTGTGAAAGCAGCGCTTCGTGCTATGCCTATTTTAAAAACAGCGGGCCTTTCGTCAAAAGTCGTCGATTTGAAACCGTACAAGGACCCGGACGAATTTATAAAAAATCTTGGTTCAGAGGAGTTTCAGAAACGGCTCGATGAGGCTATGAACAGTTTTCTGTTCGAAGTGAAAGTTCTGGAGAATCAGTTTGATATGTCAGATCCCCAGGCGAAGACCCGTTTTCATCATGAAATCGCCAGCAGACTGCTCAACTTTCCGGAAGAACTGGAACGGAATAATTATATGGAAGCGGTGGCGCGCAGGTACCGGATTCGATATGAAGACCTGCAGAAACTGGTAAATAAGCTGGCTATGAAGGGAACACCGGCCCAGGAGTATGTAAAACCCAAGTCGGGTACCGGAAACAAAGAGACAGAAAGCGGTATTGATAAGGCCCAGAGACTGATGCTGACCTGGCTGGTCAGCTATCCGGATACTTTCCGGGTGACGGCAGGTTACATCGGGCCTGATGATTTTACCACTCCACTGTATCATACGGTGGCGGAACTTCTTTATGAGCAGTATCGCCAGGGAGAAGTAAACCCTGCAAAACTTTTGAATCAATTTGTGGACAGCGAAGAGCAGCGGAAAGTGGCATCCGTATTCAACGCCCGTATCCCGCTGGAGAGCCAGAAAGAGATGGATCAGGCTCTGACGGAGATCGTAGGGCGCATGAAGAAAAACAGCAATGCATATCACGCGGCACATCTGGATCCCACCGATATGGAAGGGCTTCAGAAGATCATTGCCCGTCAGAAAGAGCTGGAAGCATTTGAAAGCGGCAGAATACAACTGCATATTTCTACTGATTGAGGATAAAATATATACAAGTTATGGAAGGATGGCAACGATATGGAAATGAACATGGCACAATTCAGCGAAAAACTTATGGGTTTGTTGGAGTTGGCAAAAAAGAAAAAAAATGTGCTGGAATATCAGGAAATCAGTGACTATTTCAAAGATATGCCTCTGGATTCCGAACAGATGGAAAAAACCTTCGATTTTCTGGAAGCAAGCGGTGTGGACGTGCTTCGTTTTACGGACGATTCACATGATGATGCGCTGCTTTTGGGCGATGACGATGATATCAATCTGGACGGAGAAGAAGAGATCGATATGGAAAAAATCGATCTTTCTGTTCCGGAAGGTGTCAGCATCGAAGATCCGGTGCGTATGTATCTGAAAGAAATCGGTAAAGTGCCGCTTCTTTCTGCAGAAGAAGAAATCGAACTGGCAAAACGTATGGAAAACGGCGATGAGGAAGCAAAAAAACGACTGGCGGAAGCAAATCTGCGTCTGGTTGTAAGTATTGCAAAGCGCTATGTGGGACGCGGCATGCTGTTTCTGGATCTGATTCAGGAAGGTAACCTGGGTCTGATCAAAGCAGTTGAAAAATTTGATTTTCGTAAAGGGTTCAAGTTCAGTACCTATGCAACCTGGTGGATTCGTCAGGCAATCACAAGAGCGATTGCTGATCAGGCGAGAACCATCCGTATTCCGGTTCATATGGTTGAGACCATCAACAAGCTGATCCGCGTTTCCCGTCAGCTGCTGCAGGAACTGGGGCGTGAACCTACCCCGGAAGAAATCGCAGAAGAGATGAACATGTCCGTAGAGCGTGTACGTGAGATCCTGAAGATTTCTCAGGAACCGGTATCGCTTGAAACTCCGATCGGTGAAGAAGAGGACAGCCACCTTGGCGACTTTATTCAGGATGATAATGTTCCGGTACCGGCGGATGCGGCAGCATTTACTCTGTTAAAAGAACAGCTGGGTGAGGTTCTTGAGACTCTGACCGACCGTGAACAGAAAGTACTCCGTCTTCGCTTTGGTCTTGATGACGGAAGAGCAAGAACACTGGAAGAAGTAGGAAAAGAATTTAACGTAACCAGAGAGCGTATTCGTCAGATTGAGGCAAAAGCTCTGCGCAAACTGCGTCATCCGAGCCGCAGCCGCAAGCTGAAAGACTATCTGGACTAGGAGTTTTCGTATGCAGTTATCAAAACGATTGCAGGCGATTGCTGATATGATCAGCCCCTGTAATGTTCTCGCCGATGTTGGAACCGATCACGGGTATATTCCGATTTATGCGGTGGAACAACATATTGCAAAAAAGGCTATTGCCATGGATATTAACCGTGGGCCGATTGAGCGGGCAGCAAGTCATATTGCCGGGCATGGACTTGAGGCTTACATAGAGACCAGATGCTGTGACGGCGTTGCCGCACTGGGCGCCGGGGAGGCGGACTGTGTGGTGATTGCCGGTATGGGCGGCGGTCTGATGCAAAAGATACTGGAAGAGGGAAACACCCTATTGGCAGGGGTGAAAGAACTGATTCTTCAGCCCCAGTCAGAAATCGGAAAATTCCGGTTCTATCTGGCAGAGCATGGATATGCCATTGTGCAGGAAGACATGATTCTGGAGGATGGAAAATTCTATCCCATGATGAAAGCTGTGCATGGTCAGATGAAAATGGATAATCCGCTTTATCAGGAATATGGAATGTTTTTATTGAAAGAGAAACATCCGGTACTCCGGCTGTATCTTGAAAAAAGCATGGCAAACTGTCAGGAGATTCAAAGACGGCTGCAGGCAAATGGCAAGGCTGAGTCCGATGCAAGAATGGCGGAATTGAAAAAGGAGATGCAGAATATTACGTCTGCGCTTGAATATTATGAAATGTAAAGAAATAATGGATGCTCTGAAGCAGCTCTGGCCGGAGCATCTGGCTATGGATTGGGATAATGTGGGACTGCTGGTTGGCGATCCGGAGCAGGAAGTAAGGCATATATTTGTGGCACTTGATGTGACAGATGATACACTGGTACAGGCGCTCGTGTGTGGTGCGGATATGATCGTAACCCACCATCCCATGATATTTTCGTCCATGAAAAAAATTGTGGCCACGGATTTTATCGGCAGACGCATCATGACCATGATAAAAAACGGCATTTCTTATTATGCCATGCATACAAATTTTGATGTGGCCGCAATGGCTGATCTGAATGCAGCTTCGCTGGAACTGGAATCCGCATCGGTTCTTGATGTGACTTACACAGACGAATTCGGGAAAAAAGAAGGAATCGGCCGTGTGGGCTGTCTCAGTGAACCAATGGCACTGGATGCTTTTGGTGTGTATGTAAAAGAACATTTGGGACTTCCAATGGTGCGCGTGTATGGTGACGGACAGAAAACAATACAGAGAGTGGCGGTTTCTTCCGGTTCCGGAAAAAGCATGATCGGTGCTGCGCTGGATTGTGGTGCAGATGTTCTTGTGACGGGTGATATTGATTATCATGCGGGAATTGATGCGGTAGCCCAGGGGCTGATGCTGGTGGATGCCGGACATTATGGAACAGAAATGATTTTTATAGAACATATGGAAAAAATGCTGAAGGAAATGTTTCCGGAAGTACAGGTGACTGCGGCTAAAATAGAACAGCCGTTTCAGCTGGTGTAAATTTGAAGGGGAATAGCGGAAGAACTGCTATTCTCATTTCATATATGGAGCAATATGGAACGGTTAAGAGATTTGTAAAAAGTTTTAAAGTGTAATTGGTTCAGTTTGATTGCGGTGCATTTTAAAAGTCGGATTGTGCACATTTGGGAAATCAGGGAAGGGGTGTTTTTTATGACTATGTACAAAGTAACGGTAAACGATATTACAAAAGAATATCCGGAGGGAACCGTTTACGGGGAAATTGTGAAAGATTTTCAGTATCTGGAAAAATATCCGATTGTATTGGTACTGGCAAACGGAAGACTGCGTGAACTGCATAAAACATTAAAAAAGGATACGAAAATGTCCTTTATAACGACTGCGGACAAAATCGGACACAAGACATATAAAAGAAGCGCATCCCTGCTCTTTTTAAAAGCAATTTACCATGTGGCAGGCCGCGAAAATCTGGAAAAAGTAGTGCTTCATTTTTCTGTCGGTGCAGGATTTTATTATACCGTAAGAGGCAAGGTGGAACTGACACAGGCACTTCTGGATGAAGTAAAAGCCTATATGCTGGAACTGGTGGAGCGTGAGATCCCGATCATGAAGCGCAGCATCACCACAGACGAAGCGGTTGAGCGTTTTCACAAACATGGTATGTATGATAAAGAAAAACTGTTTAAATATCGTCGTGTATCAAAGGTAAATGTATATAAACTGGTGGATTTTGAAGATTATTATTATGGATTTATGACCTGGCACACGGGATATCTGAAATATTTTGACCTTTATCTCTATGATGAAGGCATTGTGCTTCAGCTGCCCAAAAGAGAAAATCCCACAGAAGTACCGGCATTTGAGCCTTCACCGAAGATCTTTAAAATTCAGCAGGAATCTGAAAAATGGGCGGAACGTCTGGATATCGAGACAGTGGGGGATCTGAATGAAAAAGTGACAAATCATGATATCCGTCAGATGATTCTGATCTCTGAAGCGCTTCAGGAAGGCAGGATTTCCAAAATTGCAGAGGATATTGTAAACAGAGGCAATGTGAAGTTTGTTATGATAGCAGGACCCTCTTCCTCCGGAAAAACCACGTTTTCTCAGCGACTGTCTGTACAGCTGTGGGCACATGGACTGAGGCCCCATTTCATCGGTGTGGATAATTACTTTGTCAACCGGGAAGATACACCGCTGGACGAGAATGGTGAAAAGAACTATGAGTGTCTTGGTGCTATTGACGTAAAAGGCTTTAATGAAGATATGACCCGCCTGATGAATGGTGAAACAGTGGATATTCCTGTGTTTAATTTTGTAGAAGGAAAAAGGGAATATAAGGGAAATTATCTTCAGTTAGGACCGGAGGATATTCTGGTAATTGAAGGGATCCACTGTCTGAATGATGAACTCAGCTACAGTCTGCCAAAAGAGAGCAAATATAAAGTATATATAAGTGCATTGACCCAGCTGAATATAGATGAACACAATCGTATTCCCACCACAGACGGCCGCCTGATCCGCCGGATGGTGCGTGATGCAAGGACGAGAGGAACTTCTGCCGCAAATACGCTGGCTATGTGGTCATCGGTGCGAAGAGGGGAAGATGAAAATATTTTCCCCTATCAGGAATCGGCAGATGCCATGTTCAATTCTGCACTGATCTACGAACTGGCCGTGCTGAAGCAGTATGCAGAACCGGCACTGTTCCAGATTTCAAAAGAGGATCCCTGTTATCCAGAAGCAAAGAGGCTGCTGAAGTTTTTGGATTATTTTCTGGGCATACCAAGCGAGGATATACCCAATAATTCCATATTGAGGGAGTTTATCGGGGGAGGATGTTTTAAATTATAGAAAAATATGGGCCGCTTCGTATGGGAGGCGGCTCTTTGGATAAAATCG
>JAXJSH010000107.1:0-2949 GCA_036310185.1 Lachnospiraceae bacterium
AAATCATCGACAGTACGGATACCGCCGCCTACGGTAAACGGAATAAATACCTGTTTTGCCACCTCGCGCACCATGTCCACCACGGTCTCACGGTCGTCAGAAGAAGCGGTTATATCCAGAAATACCAGTTCATCTGCACCTGCTTTGTCGTAAGCCTTGGCGATTTCAACCGGGTCGCCCGCATCTCTTAAGTCTACGAAATTTACCCCTTTTACCACGCGTCCGCGATTTACATCAAGACAGGGAATAATTCTTTTTGTAAACATATCAGCATTCCTCCTTCTTGATGGATACAAAATTTTTCAGTATCTGAAGTCCGATCTCACTGCTTTTTTCCGGATGGAACTGGCATGCAAATACATTGCCTTTTTCCACGGAAGCGTGAATCAGATTCGCGTAATCGGAAGTTGCTTTTACTATGGACTCATCTTCCGCTTTCAGATAGTAGGAATGTACAAAATATACATAGGACTGTTCCGGAATGCCTTTAAAAAGTCTTCCGCCATTTACCATATGTAAGGAATTCCATCCCATATGCGGAATCTTGTAGCCCTCCCGGTCATCAAAACGGACGATTTTTCCTTTCAAAATGCCAAGTCCCGGAACACCCGGGCTCTCTTCGCTGCTCTCAAACAAAAGCTGCAGACCAAGACAGATGCCAAGAAAAGGAATGTCCCTTTTTACCACCTCCTGGATCACCGGTACCAGATTGTAGTGGTTCAGCTTTTCCATTGCATCGCCAAAGCTGCCTACACCGGGTAAAATTACGTGATCTGCAGAAAGAATGGTCCGGGCATCTCTGGTCAGGCATACTTCCTGTCCCAGGTGCTCCATGGCCTTTTCTACACTTTTTATATTGCCTGCATCGTAATCAATGATTGCTATCATAATAATTTTCCTCCTGAAATACTCCCTAATTTTACCACAGTATACCACAAATAACAAACGATAATTAAAAAACAGAAACAGAGTCTCTGCCCATATGCAAATTCTCTGTTTCTGTTTTTCGCTCCATGTTTTATCTGTTCCACATTTTATTTTGTCAGAACCATTCTCCCAGACCGCCTTCAATTGCATTTACCAGCAGTTTCAGATAATTTTCTGTATCTCGACCATTGGCATCAACTGATCCACCACTTCTCTTGCAGGCGGTTTTGTTCCCTCTGTGATAACCGCTCCCGCGGATGCGGCAACACCCAGGCGGATACAGGATTCAAGATCATATCCCTGCTCCATTCCGTAAGTCAGGGCAGCTACCATAGCATCGCCCGCGCCTACTGCAGATCTGGCTTTCACTGAAAGCCCCGGCACCCGGTAAGCATGCTCTTTTGCTACAAACATGGCCCCTTCCTTTCCAAGGGAAATAGCGGTCATCTGCACTCCTTTTTTGAGCAGTTCACGCCCCATATGGACTAATTCTGATTCATCTGCATCGGAAACGCCAAAATACTGTTCCAGTTCGAATTTGTTCGGTTTGATCAGATCCGGCCCTGCTTCCACTGCCTGGCGGAACAACTCGCCGTCCGCATCCAGAAAGACCTTCGCACCTTTGGCTTTCACTGCACGGATAATTCGTCCATAAATATTTTTTTCCACACCGGAAGGAATGCTTCCGGCCAATACGAACCAGGTATCTGCATCTGCCAGTTCAATCAGACCGTTCAGCAGTTCTTCCACCTGTTCTTCTGCTATAACCGGTCCCGGCTCATTCAGTTCCGTCAGAATGCCGCCCGGTTCCACCACTTTCATATTCGTCCGGGTCTCTCCGTCTACAAAAAGGAATCGTTCCGGTATGGACAGTTTTTTCAGCACACCGGCTATAACTGCTCCGCCGCTTCCCCCAAGAAAACCGGCCGCAAGCGTGGTTCCGCCAAGTTCACGGATGGTTTTTGATACATTGATCCCTTTTCCGCCCGCGTCAATCTCCACTTTCGTCAGCCGGTTCAGTTCTCCGCGCTGAAAAGTTTCCAGTTCTACGGTCTTATCAATGGCTGGATTCATAGTTACTGTTATGATCATCTGCTACACACCCTTTCCGGTCAAAATCTGATAAATCTCCTCCGGCTGCATGGAAACCACTTTTTCCACAGTTCCCTCATCGGAAAATGTTACCGCAATGTTTTTGAGAATGTTCAAATGTTCTTCCCCGCTTGCAGCAATCCCGATCACGAGTTTTACATCCTCTCCGTCCCAGTCGGTTCCCTCCGGAAATATCATCACTGCTATACCGGTATGTCTGATGTTTTCTTTTGCACTTTCCACACCATGAGGAAGCGCGATCCCATTTCCCAGATTTGTGGAAAAAGTAAGTTCGCGTGCAAGCATTCCATCTACATATGCTTCACTGACATATCCGCCTTTTACCAGCATATTTCCAACGGTACGAATTACCTGTTCTTTTTCCATACACGGACATCCAGTCATGATATTTTCTTTCTGCAGCAATTCCGGTCTTTCTGTTTTTACCTCTTCTTTTTTTAAAAATACCACCTTTTATTCCTCCGCTCTTTTTCTTTTCACTCAGCTATAGTTTAATTATAAGTCATCCCCTGTGCAAATTTCAATTGTGCAAACATATAATTTAAGATTTTCATTACCTGTTATAATTTATTATTAGATTCCTGGAAAACCCTTATAAATACTCTTTTCTGTAAGTGTATTTCCCTCTATGTGTTCCCTTGCGTTATATCGTTTCACAAGGATTTACGAACCCCCATAAGGGCAAAAACAAGGGAAGCAAAATCACATAACACAATATGAATGGCCTATGTGAACTGACTGGAGTGCTTTTTTAATTTTACAGAAAAGAGCAATTTGGTAAATAGTCAAGAAGTATTTTGAAATGATTTTCAGAAAAAAGGGTAACTTTAATAGACCTACGGCTTATTTCTCAAAAAAGACGTAAGTTAAGAATTCGATATGGATTACCTACTCTTTTCCGGAGAGTAG
>JAXJSH010000108.1:0-4505 GCA_036310185.1 Lachnospiraceae bacterium
GATTACCATGCTTTTCCTGCAATATTTCATGCAGCAAAAAAAATGGCCTGTCCATGTATTACACGGACAGACCATACTGTTTTCAAAATACTTACCTTTCCATTTATACGGATTCTCCAAGATATCTGCAGATTTCCTTCCATTGTTCCAGAAGGCGCTCCATGTTATATGCCGCGTTTGCCGGGCTGGTGGATGGAAGTACCTGTATTTCCATACCAGTCTGGGGCAGGCTGTAACGGTTGTAAAGTTTTTCAGCCGTTTTCCCATTGGCAAAAACTGCTTTTATCTGGCTGTGCTCCAATATCCGGTTCAGATCGCAGGGCACCACATTTTTGATGCTGCTGTCGCTGGAACCAACAATGTCACAGCTGGCAATAACATCCCATACGGCGATTCCATGCGAAAGGAGCAGATGCTTCTTTTCTTCTACGGATGCCGGAACCGGAGCATTCATCAAGGCTGCAATCACTTTCCAGAAACGATTCTGGGGGTGACCGTAATAAAAATTCATCTCCCTTGATTTTACCGATGGAAATGTACCAAGTATCAATATTTTTGAATCTGAATTATAAACAGGCTCAAATTCATGTACCTGATGTTCACTTTTTTTCATTTATGCAATCAGCGGATATTTGTCTGTAAGCTCTTTTACAAGGGCTCTTGCTTTGTCCTTGTTGTCCGGGCTCTGGATCATGAGGGCGATTGCTTCTGCAATCTTGTCCATGTCTTCCGGCTGCATGCCGCGGGATGTAACAGCTGCAGTACCAAGACGTACACCGCTGGTAACGAATGCAGATTCCGGATCGTTCGGGATCGCATTTTTGTTACAGGTAATATGTGCATCATCCAGAAGCTGTTCCAGCTGTTTTCCGGTAATGCCTGTACCGCGAAGGTCTACCAGCATCAGGTGGTTGTCTGTACCGCCGGATACGATGTTTACACCACGGCTGAGCAGACCTTTGCACAGTGCCTGTGCATTGTCAATGATTCTCTGGGCATATTCTTTGTATTCCGGCTGAAGAACTTCCTGGAAGCATACAGCTTTTGCAGCGATCACGTGCATCAGCGGGCCGCCCTGGATTCCCGGGAAAATTGCCTTGTTCAGTTTATGCTCTTTTGCAAATTCTTCACTGCTCAGGATCAGACCGCCTCTCGGTCCTCTTAATGTTTTATGAGTTGTGGTGGTAGTTACATGGGCGTACGGGATCGGGCTCGGATGAACGCCACCGGCAACAAGACCTGCGATGTGGGCGATGTCTACCATCAGGTATGCACCGACCTCATCTGCGATCTCACGGAATTTTTTAAAGTCGATTACTCTGCAGTATGCACTTGCACCGGCTACGATCAGCTTCGGCTTGCATTCAAGAGCAATTCTTCTTACTTCTTCATAATCAATAAAGCCATTCTCATCTGTACCGTAAGATACTGCGTTAAAATAAGAACCGCTCATGTTGGCTGGGCTTCCGTGTGAAAGATGTCCGCCATGTGCCAGGGACATGCCCAATACGGTATCACCTGGCTGAAGCAGTGCATAAAATACTGCCATATTTGCCTGTGCACCGGAATGTGGCTGAACATTTACATAAGTACAGCCAAAAATCTTTTTCGCACGTTCAATTGCCAGTTCCTCTACCACGTCTACACAAGAGCAGCCGCCATAATATCTATGTCCCGGATAACCTTCTGCATATTTGTTGGTCAGCGGACTTCCCATTGCTGACATAACCGCCTTACTTACCCAGTTTTCTGATGCAATCAGCTCAATGTGGGAATTCTGTCTCGCGATCTCATCCTGAATCGCCTGAGCAACCTCCACATCAACCTGCTTGATTTCATCCATTGAATACATCTCCACTTTTCTCCTTTCGTAAAAAACGCTGTTAATTTACGACATTATAGCACTAAAGTGCCGTGTTTGTAAAGGACTCATTATGTTGAATTTTCCGCTTTCCTTTCCTTTTTTATATTGAATTTTTCATTACTTTCTTTTTCTGCCTGATTTTTTTCGTTTTCCATTGTCTCCGGCAGCCGCAACCATCTTTCGTGCCATCTGCCGTTCCCGTATGGCCTGATCCACTTCTTTGCAGCGCATTTCGGGACTCTGTCTCTCTTCCAGTGTCTTTTGAATGACCCTTTCCATAATTGAAAAAAACTGCTGTTTGCGGTCATCTTCCGGCTGCTGTTTTTCTTCCTTTTTCTCCCCCAGCATGTCACGGATGTCTTTTAACGCATGATCCTTTTTCAATTCTTTTATTTTCTGCATGGTCTCGATATTTTCTTCTGTATATACACGGTACCCCTTGGCGTTGCGCCCGATTTTCAGCTCCAGCTCTTCTTCCCAGAAGCGCAGAACATGAGCCTCTACCTTGAGGACCTTTGCAGCCTGCGAAATGGTGTATGTAACCTCGCTCATAAAAATACCTCCCCATAAGAGATTCTTCTGCTATTATAACAGTATTTCCTATGGGGAGGTATGATTTTCGTTCGTCAAATTCCGCTATTTTTTCAGGTTTGCAAACTTTGTATAGTTCGGCAGCCATACCAGCTTGACGGTTCCGATGGGACCGTTACGCTGTTTTGCCACAATGATCTCCGCAATGCCTTTTTCTTCTGAATCTTTATTGTAATAATCATCACGATAAATAAACATAACCACGTCCGCATCCTGCTCGATCGCACCGGACTCACGCAGGTCGGAAAGCATGGGCCTGTGATCCGGTCTCTGCTCTACAGCACGGCTCAGCTGGGACAGCGCCACAACCGGTATGTTGAGCTCACGGGCCAGTGCTTTCAGGGAACGTGAGATATCGGATACTTCCTGCTGTCTGGAATCAGACTTTCCATTGCCGGACATCAGCTGAAGGTAGTCGATGATAATAATACCGATGTCATGATCGATTTTATATTTTCTTGCTTTGGAACGAAGTTCTCCGATGGAGATACCCGGTGTATCGTCGATGATCAGCTTTGACTCACCAACCACTCCGGCACCCTCGATCAGACGGCTCCACTCGTCATCATTTAAGTTACCGGTACGGATTTTCTGGGAATCCACTCTGGACTCCAGCGCAAACAGACGGTTTACCAGCTGCTCTTTTGACATTTCCAGACTGAAGATGGACACTGCTTTTTTACACCGGAATGCAATATGCTGGGCAATATTCAGGACAAAAGCAGTCTTTCCCATGGACGGTCTGGCCGCAACCAGAATAAAATCGGAAGGCTGAAGCCCTGCCGTCTGGTAATCCAGATCGGTAAACCCGGTTGGCACACCGGTCACAGAACCGGTTGTCTTTGACGCCTTTTCGATGGTATCCAGCGCATTGAGTACAACCTGCCGAATTGGTACATAATCACCGGTATTCTGCTGCATGAGCAGATTAAACAGTTTTTTCTCCGTATCCGCCAGAATATCAACAGTCTTTTCTTTTCCAAGGTAACATTCGTTGGCAATCTCTTCGTTGACACGAATGAGCTTTCGCAATGTGGCCTTGTCTTTTACAATATTGGCATAGTATTTTACGTTTGCCGAAGTCGGTACCGCTTCCAGCAGATCCCGGACAAACTCCATGTTGCTGATCTCCGGCGGCACATCTTTTTCTTTCAGACGGTTCTGCAGCGTCACCACATCCACCGGTTTTCCTTCGTTAAAAAGTTCCACCATGGACTCAAAAATAATGCCGTACTGCTGCTGATAAAAATCATCTGCTGCCAGTATCTCGCTGGCCGCCATAACAGCCTCACGTCCCATGAGCATGGAACCGATTACAGACTGCTCGGCCTCTATGCTGTGGGGCAGTATTCGTTTGATCAATGCTTCTTCCACGGGGCTGTTCCTCCTGTATTTCTTACTTTCTTATAAACATTCAGCCGCATCTGCGGCTGTACGTTGGTTTCAGGGATCATTCCCCGATTATGTGCTTTTTTACTGTTCTTTTACATGTACTTTCAGTGTTCCGGTTACCTTTGGATGCAGACGGATCGGCACATTGGTATAGCCAAGGCTCTTGATCGGGCTTTCCAGCTGCAGTTTTTTCTTGTCAATGTCCAGATTCAGCTGTTTTTTGGCTGCTTCTGCGATCTCTTTTGCCGATACGGAACCGAATACTCTTCCGCCTTCTCCGGTCTTGATGGTTACGGTCACTGTGATAGTTTCCAGTTCTTTTGCAAAAGCCTGGGCTGCTGCCAGATTTTCTTTTGCCACTTTTTCCTCATGCTGGTTCTGAAGTTTCAGGTCATTCAGATTTTTGGAAGTCGCCTCCACACCCAGTTTTTTCGGTAAGATCATATTGCGGGCGTATCCGTCGGATACATTTACGATGTCGCCTTTTTTTCCTAAAGATTTTACATCTGCTAATAAAATTACTTTCATAACAATCTCTCCTTTTATTTCTAAATATCGCCTTCGTCTATCATTTCTTTCAGTGTGCTCTTCAACAGATGAACCGCCTCACGGATGGACAGATGCTTCAGCTGTGCGCCGGCAATGTTCATGTGACCGC
>JAXJSH010000109.1:0-47505 GCA_036310185.1 Lachnospiraceae bacterium
ATAATTTTCAGAAGTGCCTGCTGTACACCCTCACCGGATACATCTCTGGTAATGGATGGATTTTCTGATTTTCTTGTAATCTTATCAATCTCATCGATATATATGATACCGTGCTCTGCACGTTCGATATCATAATCAGCCGCCTGGATAATTTTCAGCAGAATGTTTTCCACGTCTTCACCCACATAACCGGCCTCGGTCAATGTGGTAGCATCCGCAATGGCAAACGGCACATTCAGCACACGGGCCAGAGTCTGTGCCAGCAGTGTTTTGCCGGAACCGGTCGGGCCCAGCATGATAATATTACTCTTCTGCAGCTCCACATCCAGATCTTTCGGTGCAAGTATTCTTTTGTAATGGTTATATACTGCTACGGACAACACTTTTTTCGCATCATCCTGTCCGATGACATAGTCATCCAGAAACGCTTTGAGCTGTACCGGTTTCAACAGATTGATATCCGTTGACTCATCTTCCTGATAATCCGCCAGTTCCTCATCAATAATTTCATTGCATATTTCAATACACTCATCACAAATGTAAGCCCCTTCCGGACCTGCGATCAATTTGCGAACCTGATCCTCTGTTTTTCCGCAAAAAGAACATTTGACTCTGGAATCTCTCCCTTTTATCGCCATGATTTTACTCTTCCTTTCAAAGTCACAAAGACCCCTACACAAACGGCAGGAGTCTTGTTAATATTCTTATCTGTTCGTAATCACACTATCGATCAGTCCGTATGCTAATGCTTCCTCTGCTGTCATGAAATTGTCACGATCGGTGTCACGTTCAATTGTCTCAATTGGCTGACCCGTATTTTTTGCCAGAATCTCATTCAATTTCTTTCTGGTTCTCAAAATATGTTCAGCGGCAATCTGAATTTCGGTAGCCTGTCCCTGTGCTCCTCCGGACGGCTGGTGGATCATGATCTCTGCGTTCGGCAATGCCATACGTTTGCCTTTTGTTCCTCCTGACAGAAGGAATGATCCCATGCTGGCAGCCATGCCGATACAAATGGTGGAAACATCACATTTGATATACTGCATAGTATCATAAATGGCCATACCGGCAGTCACAGAACCACCCGGGCTGTTGATATAAAACTGAATATCTTTGCCCGGATCCTCAGACTCCAAAAATAACATCTGTGCTACGATAAGATTTGCAGAATCATCGGTTACCTGCTCACCAAGAAAAATGATCCTGTCTTTCAGTAATCGGGAATAGATATCGTAACTTCTCTCTCCTCTGCTGGTCTGCTCAACGACCATAGGTACTAATCCCATAAATCCGCCTCCAATCTGTCTGCGGGAATAAATCCTCTTTTTAAAACTTTGTTAAATTACGCTTCTGCTTCAACTGCAGCGTCTGCAATCAGGGTTACTGCTTCCTGTACTGCCATGTCTTTTTTCATCTGGTCTTTTTCATAGTCTCCCATGAGTTCCATCAGTTTATCAGCTTCCATGTTGTACATTTTTGCCATGTTTGCGATTTCTTCGTTTAATTTCTCATCAGAGATTTCAATATTTTCTACTTCAGCAACTTTTTCCAGAACCAGTCTTGCCTTGATCTCTTTTTCAGCCTGCGGTTTCATCTGCTCTTTCATGGAATCCAGTGTTGCACCTGTGAACTGCATATACTGTTCGAAAGTCAGACCCTGAGACTGGATACGCTGTGCAAAATTGTTTACCATCTGCTCTGCCTGAGTGTCAAGCATCGGAGCCGGGATATCCATGGCTGCATTTTCAACTGCTTTGTCTACTGCAGCGTTTTCTTTTGCGCGTTTTGCGTCTGCTTCTTTTTTCTCTGTCAGGTTCTTTCTGATGTCAGCTTTGTACTCATCCAGAGTATCGAACTCAGATACATCCTGTGCAAACTCGTCATCCAGTTCCGGAAGTTCTTTTGCTTCAATTTTGTGAACAACACATTTGAATACTGCTGCTTTTCCAGCCAGATCTGCAGAATGGTATTCTTCCGGGAATGTTACGTTTACATCCAGCGGAGTCTCAACCTGTGCGCCGATCAGCTGATCTTCAAATCCCGGAATAAAGGTGTTGGAACCGATTGTCAGCGCATAATTTTCAGCTTTTCCGCCTTCGAACGGTACGCCGTCTACAGAACCTTCATAATCAAGCGTAACGATGTCTCCGGATTCTACTGCACGGTCTTCTACTGCGATTGTTCTGGAGTTTTTCTCCTGCTCTTTTTTCAGTTCTGCTTCTACTTCTTCGTCTGTTACTTCAACAACAGTCTTCGGAACTTCTACACCTTTGTAATCACCAAGTGTTACTTCCGGTTTTACAGCAACTTCTGCTGTGAAGATGAAGTCTTTGCCTTTTTCAATCTGTACGATATCGATTTCCGGACGGGATACCAGTTCCAGCTCACACTCGTCAGCTGCTTTGCTGTAAGCTTCCGGAATCACGATGTTTGCTGCATCTTCATAGAAAACACCAACGCCGTACATTTTTTCGATCATAGCCATCGGAGCTTTTCCTTTACGGAAGCCCGGGATGCTGATGGATTTTTTATTTTTGTCATAAGCAGCTTTGAGCGCTTTCGCAAACTCATCTGCCGGAACCTCAATGGTAAGTTTCGCCATATTGTGTTCTAATCTTTCAACCTGTGTACTCATTGTCTGTACTTCCTCCTTGAACTTATATAAAAATGTATTTTCCTTATTAAATCTAGGCACATACGCCCAGTATATCACAAGAAATTCTAAAAGGCTATACTTTTTATAAAAACTTTATGCCCATTTATGCAGAAAAACCACGCTTTTCGCCACTTTTTCAGCCACATCCATGCCCTCCAGCTGCTCAATCAGACGAAGGGAAAAGACAAGTGCCGTTCCAAGGCCTCTGCTTGTGGTGATATTTCCATCTACAGCCACCTCTTCCGCAACGGCTTCTGCACCCACCAGATTTTCTTCCATACCGGGATAAATGGTTGCTTTCTTTTCTTTCAAAAGGCCCATGTTTCCAAATACCATGGGAGCTGCACAGATTGCTGCCAGCTTTTTGCCCTGTTCATGAAAATCTGTGATCAGCTTTTTCAGCGGTTCATATGCATCCAGATGGGCTGTACCCGGCATACCGCCCGGAAGCACCAGCATATCCACATCCGCAAAGCTCTTTATATCTTCAAACAGGCAATCCGCTTTTACTTCTATATTGCTTCTCCCTGTAATCTGCAGCCGTCCCATGATGGAAGCAGTTGTTACCTCCACACCGCCTCTTCTCAGCAGATCGACCACCATCAGCCCTTCGATTTCCTCAAATCCGTCCGCCAGAAATACTACTGTTTTGCTCATTTTATTTCCTCCCGAAAAATATATTTGTTCCCTGCATCGCCTGCATCAAACTGTTTCATGCATTTTTTCCTTATTATAATCAGATTTTCTGAAATAGACAAGTAAAGGCGGACAAATAAGTTTTTTCATTTTCCCCTTTTTTCGCAGCTTTTTTCTTGCTAAGATAAAACAAGGGAGGGAGGGATTTTTATCGGTGAGACCATCTTTGCTCACAATCTTCGCTTTTTAAGAGAACAGGCAGGACTCACACAAAAAGAGTTCAGTTCCAAACTGAATATAACCCGGCAGGCATACAGTAATTACGAAAATTTCAGCCGAGAGCCAAACCTGGACACCATCACCAGAATTTCAAAAATTCTCTGCGTTTCACTGGATACTTTAATCACCAAATATATTTACAATTTTCAAAAGGAGTACATTATGGAAATCGAAAGAAAATATTTAATCAAAGTGTTGCCTGAAAATCTGACTTCATACAAAAATCACAAAATTGAGCAGGGATATCTCTGCACCGAACCGGTTGTGCGCATACGCAGACAGGACGATGAATATTATCTGACCTACAAATCAAAGGGACTGATGGTTCGGGAAGAATATAACCTTCCCCTGACCGCCCAGGCCTACCGGCACCTGAAGGAAAAAGCAGACGGACTCCTGATTTCAAAGACACGCTATCTCATTCCCCTTGATGAAAAACTGACGATTGAACTTGATGTGTTTGACGCACCATATGAAGGGCTTTTCCTTGCAGAAGTGGAATTTTCAAGCGAAGATGAGGCCAATCAGTTCACGCCTCCGGCCTGGTTTGGGGAAGATGTGACATTTTCTTCTGCCTATCATAACAGTCAGCTAAGCAGAAGGAAAGAGACCGTTTTATGATGCACATTTTCAAGTTGCACTTTTTTAGTTCTGGGTTGTTTCGTTCTTGCTGATTTTTCACTACACTAATAGGTATAAAGGAGGATTATACTATGGCGAAAAAACACTTGCAGGAACTGCGTCTTTTGGGTCTGACAATTGCTTACTACCGCAAACTTCAGGGCTATACGCAGATTGAACTGGCTGAGAAAGTGAATATCAGCCGTACCCACATCAGCAATATTGAAGCACCGAACGGAACCTCTTCTGTTTCACTGAATACACTTTTTGATATTGCGGATGCATTGGAAGTGCCGGTAAAAGCACTGTTTGAATTTCCGGGAAAGAAATAATTTTGCAGGAAGATGGACTTGAAAAAGGAAAGAGTAAAGGGAAGATAAAAAGCCTGATAGTTGGTACGCTTTTTCCCGTTCCAAACTATCAGGGCTCTTTTATTCCTTATCATACTGTTTTACTTCCACCGCTTCTTTGTCAAAATCCATAAAAATCTGGTATGCATAATTATCTTCACTGGTATCCCAAATCTCCACAAATTTGGGTGTGACCTCAATGAGGATCTCCGTATCCTCATGGGAATATTTGTTGTAACTTCCCCAGAGATGTTTTTTATACAGCTGCTCAAAGCGGCGGTCCGGTTCATCCACAACCAGTCCTTTATTTTGTGCAGTTCCCTCAATCTGAACACCACTCCAGCACAAAGCTACCTGCGGATTCTGAAAAAGCTGCCGGGTTTTGCGAAAATTTTTATCCGTCTTAAAATATACTTTGTTATCATAAAACAGACAGCTTACATTTCTTACCATTACATAATCATTGACAGAACTTGCAAGGGCCATGATCTTCCAATCACCTAATTTTTCAAACATAATTTCTGCTGCCTGCTGAAATGTCAAATTCTTATTTACGCTAAATTTCATGTGTATCTCCTCCTAATTAATCCAACCTTTGATCCATATACTGATTTTTTTATAAATCAGCATGGTAATAACCGAAGTGACTGTCCTGGAAACAATATTAAACGGCACAATGGAAAATGCGATCATCGTAGGAATATTCTTAATCCACGGATTAATTTCCGTAAATATCCGAAGTATTGAATTCCAATCCATGCCGTACAATTTCATATACACCGGAAAGATCAGGTAAACATTTGTAAAAATCGAAACAATAATGCTGGCCATACCTCCAATGATCAATCCCGCAACCGCTCTCTTTTTCGTTTTGCTGCGCTGATAGTAAATTGCTGCCGGCAAAACAAAAGCGCACTCTAAAAGGAAATTCTGAATTTCACCGGTTAACATGGAACTGCTGCCTTTAAAAACCAGCTTGAGCAATATTTTTACAAGGATGATTTCCACGCCCCCGGCAGGACCTAACATGAATCCCCCTATCAGTTCCGGAACGGCCGACAGATCAAATTCCGCAAAGGGCGACAGTATGGGAATGGAAAAGCTGAAATACATGAGCAGAAATGCCAATGCGCCTAAAAGTGCAGCCAGTGTCAAACGTTTCGTTTTTGTGTTGTTCATAATACGACCTCCTGAAAAGAAAAAATCCCAAAGCCAAACTATGGCCTGGGAATGTTTTTAAAGGTTGCCGCATGCAACGCAAACGCCTAAAAACATAAAAACGCCTTTTCCCATCCGGACTATACCGTCGGTTCTGGAATCTCACCAGATCAGCCTCCATTTACGGAGGGTCATGGACTATACCATCGGTCGGGATTTACACCCTGCCCCAAAGACCTTTTCGTTTTGACTTTTTATCACTTTAACACATTAAATTAAATGTGTCAATTACAATCTTAAACCGGTCTCAAAAATCACGATTCCCGCTATTTTTGCATATTTTAAATATGTAACCGCAATTTTTACCGGCAGACGCGTAATATATTCGTATTTTCAGGAGGAGTTTATGAAAAAATTGCTTTCTGTACTTCTGATAACGGGCATGAGCGCTGCACTCGTTCTGAGCGGATGCGGCGATAAGGAAGACAGCACAACGGATGACACCACCACATTAAGTAATGATACAGCCGTCTCACCCACTGATTCCCAACAGAAAGAACTGATTCCAGTGACCTTAAATGAAGTAGCACATTCCATTTTCTATGCACCGCAATATGTGGCTATCGAGGAAGGCTATTTTGAAGAAGAAGGTATCGATCTGACGCTGGAAACCGGCTACGGTGCTGACAAAACCATGACAGCCGTTCTGTCCGGCGATGCGGATATCGGATTTATGGGGTCGGAATCTTCCATTTATGCATATCTGGAAGGAGCTAATGATCCGGTTGTAAACTTTGCCCAGTTAACCCAGCGTGCTGGAAATTTTCTTGTGGCCCGGGAAGAAATGTCTGATTTTGAATGGACGGATCTGAAAGGAAAGGATGTGCTGGGCGGTCGAAAAGGCGGTATGCCGGAAATGGTATTCGAATATATCCTGAAGCAGAACGGCATTGATCCGGCCAACGATTTGAATATAGATCAGTCCATTGATTTTGGTTCCACTGCTGCCGCATTCTCCGGCGGACTCGGTGACTTCACCGTAGAATTCGAGCCAGGCGCCACTTCCCTTGAAAAAGAAGGGGACGGTTATGTGGTTGCTTCTCTTGGCACCGATTCCGGTTATGTTCCTTACACCGCTTACAGTGCAAAAAACAGCTTTATGGAAGAAAATCCGGAAATCATTCAGGGATTTGTAAATGCACTGCAAAAAGGTATGGATTATGTCAACTCACATACACCGGAAGAAATTGCAGAAATCATTGCCCCCCAATTTCCGGAAACGGATCTCGACACCATTACTACCATTGTAAAACGTTATGCAGACCAGGATACCTGGAAGGAAAACCTGATTTTTGAGGAAAGCAGTTTTGACCTTCTGCAGGACATTCTGGAAAGTGCCGGTGAACTCTCCGAACGGGCACCGTACGAAGAGCTGGTTCGCACTGATTTTGCGGAAAATGCAGCAAAATAACGTTCCCTTTGCCCCCGATACAGACCAATTCAAAAAGGAGAAGATGCAGCCAATATGCACCTTCTCCCAGATTAAAAATCTACATCCCATTTTCCCAGTAAATCCGACTGCCTTTTTCATCTTTCTTTACAATCAGCTTTCGCTCAATCTGCTCCTTTAATTCTGTCACATGGGAAATGATACCGATGCTGCACCGCTGCCCTGTCAGCTCCTGCAAAATCCGAATCGCACGAAGTCTGGCATCATCATCCAGAGAGCCAAATCCCTCGTCCAGAAACATGGTCTCTACTCTCACATTTCCGGCCAGATTCTGAATGATATCTGCCATCCCAAGGGCCATAGAAAGTGCCGCCATAAAGGACTCTCCGCCGGAAAGGGTTTTTACATCTCTGGTCTTCCCTGTAACAATGCTGTACACATCCAGATCAAGCCCCACTTCTCCCTGCTTTCCAAGCGCATCCATCTCCCGGCACTGCAGAATAAACTGCCCATCCGTCATATATTTCAGTCTCCGATTGGCAGCCTGGATCATCTGATTAAAATAGCGCCGCTGCACAAATGTCTGAAAATCCACACCGGCCTGTCCAGCGATTTTTCCATTCGCAGTCTGATACAGATTCCGGAGGATCCGATACTCTTTTTCCAGTTCTTCCCGTCTGTTCCAGAGTCCTTTCAGATTTTTCAAAACCTGCTGGTTTCCCTGACGCATAGCGGCCAGGGAAACCTCTTCTTTATGAAGGCTTTTTTGTTCAGACTCAAGCCGGGCAGATGCTTCTTTCCATGCTGTCACATCAACCGGTTCTCTCCCTTTTGTGAGGCTGTCGTAGGTCTTCCAGCCTGTCCTGGCCTCCAAAAGTTCCTGCTCATGCTGTTTGATCCTGCCTTCCCAGAACTCTTTCTGCCCAATGAGCGCTTTTACTTCCAGATAATCAGACTCCGACCGGAAACCTTCCTGTTCTCTAATCTGCATGTAATGCGTGCTTTTTTCGGATGCCAGCGCTCTCTTTTCTTCCGCATTTTTCATCTCGGCTTTTTGCATGCCTTCCAGTGTCCGAAGTGTTTCCTGTATCACATCCAGTTCTTTTTCCGAATATATTTTCCGTTTGCAGGACTCCAATTCTGTGGAAAGCAATCTGGCAAAACCATCTTCATTTTCAAAAATGTCCTGCCACTTTTCTTTCTGTTCCTTCAATGTTTTTTCCTGCTGCAGCAGATTTTCCTGAGAGCGAATACATAATTCCGCCGCCTGTATCCGTTTCTGTTCCAACTCATCCCGGATATTTTTCGCCTCTTCCACCCACTGCTGACTGATATCTTCTTTTGGGCAATCCGCTTTCTTTGGATGATTCGTCGAACCACAGACCGGACAGGGTGCTCCATCTTCAAGCTCTGCTGCCATGATACCTGCCTGCACTTCTAAAAACAGACCATATCTTTGATTATATTGTACATCCGCCTGTTCGAATTCTTTTTGCAGCGCGATTAACGCTTTCTGATTTTTTTCGTGTTTTTTCCGTGCATCCTCTGCCTTTTGAAAAGACGATGCCAATACGCTTTTTTTTGCGCGCTCCAGTTCTTCCGTTCTGCTGTAAATCTCCTGCCGCACCTGTTCGCTCTTTTCAACCGCAGTACGATAAAAAGATTCTGCCTCTTCATAAGAATGCTGCGCCGGCAATACTTTTTCCGCTTTTCTAATATTTTGCAGCTGTTTTTCCAGCAGCCTGATCTCTTCCGCCTGCCCTTCTAAAAGAGCTATTTTTTTCTCAATGATCCTTTTTTGTTCAAAATTTTTGTTAATCTCTTTTGCCTGGGACAGCTGCGTTTCCACATAAGTCCGTTCTTTTTCGATCTGATCGCGCTGTTTCTTCAGGGCCGTTTCCCGGGACTTTGTCTCTTCCTGCACCTGCTGCAGAACATCAAGGAACTCTGTTTTTTTTGTTTCCTGATATTCATTCAGAGCCTTCCACGGTTCAAAAAAAGCACTGTTTTCCGGCACATGTGCCTTTTTTCTCTCATGTTCTGTCAGTTTCCGGTTATCTTCCAGCTGGCCGTACAGCCGATTATATTCCTCTTTCAGCCGAAGCTGCACCCGTCCGTAAATACCGGTCTGAAATATTTTTGAAAATATAAGTTTCCGCTCCCGTGAAGATGCGTGAAGCAGTTTTAAATACTCCCCCTGGGCTATCATGGTAATCTGTGCAAACTGCTCCCGGTCCACCCCTGTCAATTCCTGAATCTTCTGATTGATATCACGGATATTTCCCGGAAATTCTCTTCCATCCGGTAAAATGAGACTCGCCTTTGCTCCCACACTGACCTTTTTATACGCACCGTCTTTGTTTTTCCTTTTACTGGTGCGCTCGTAAGCAGGGCTTCGCCGCACACAATAACATTCCCCATGTTCCTGAAAAACCAGCTCCACATAGGTCTCTCCATCTTCCGGCGCATAATGACTCCGCATCATGGAACCATCCCGGGCCGCGCCGCTTACTTCACCAAAAAGCGCATAGGAAATGGCATCAAAAATCGTGGTTTTTCCCGCACCAGTATCCCCGGTAATCAGAAAAATCCCGCTGTCCAGCGAAGTAAAATCAATCACTTCCACGCCCCCATAAGAGCCAAATGCGCTCATGGTCAATTTCTGTGGTTTCATTCCCGCTCCTCCTTTTCCGATTCAATGATGCGTTCCACAACCGTCCGTTCCTCTTCTTCCATCGGACGCCCTGTCATGATCTCGTAAAACTGTTCAAAGGCTTCCATGGGCCGAAGCACCTGCACTTCTTCCGTTTCATCCATCAATTTTTCTCTGGTACGGCTGTTGTCGATCCGAACTTCCAGCAGATGATCATAAATCTCCTCCAGCTGTTCTCTGAAATGATAGGGTTCCTGCTCATCCGTCAGCGTCACACTGACAAAATCATGCCGATTATGTTCCCCGGCCCATGCCAGCACCTCTTCCAGCGTACCCCGGATTCGCCGTACATCCTGCAGGCCGTAAAGAGGCAAAAATGAGATTTCCGGTTCACTGCCCTTTTCCTTCAGCATAACTACCGTAATGGATTTACTGTGATGTTCTTCACTGACGGAATATTTATACGGTGTCCCGCAGTAACGGATATGGTCTGCTCCAGCCTTCTGACTTCCATGAATATGCCCCAGGGCTGCATAGTCGAAATCCATCAGAACCTCCGCGCTGATTTTGTCAAGACCTCCAGCCATGATGACGGACTGCTCGGATTCACAGGTTTCCACGATCTGCCCACTGCCCGCATAAAACTGATGACTTAAAATCACATTTCTCTGGTCAAAATCTATATTTTCCCGCTCCAGCACCAGCCTTACGGCGGATTCATAGCTGTCAATATTCTGCTCTTCTGCATCCTTTTCCGATTTTGCCAATTGTCTCACATATCCCGGTTTCAAAAACGGAAGCAGATAAAAGGATACCGGACCATATTCATCATACAGCGTCACTTTTTTCATATACGCTTCCTCTGTCTGGGGCGGCATCACGGACACATAAATCTGGTGTTTTTCCAAAAATGTTTCTCCATAGGACAAACGCTCCGGCGAATCATGATTTCCCGCAATCATGCAGACCTGTATCTTCGGTTCTATTTCAGACAGATCTGCCAAAAATCGGTCCAGCAGTTTATATGCCTCACCTGCCGGAACCGTCCGGTCATAAATATCACCGCACAGCAAAATCACATCCGGACGGTGTTTTTTTGCCTCTTCTATTATCTGATTCAGTACAGCCCTCTGATTTTCCAGCAGACTGTGACCATTTAAAACTTTTCCAATATGCAGATCGGATAAATGAAAAATTTTCATAGTGTTTCTCCCAGTTTAAAATCTGCTCTTATTGTACCAATTTACCGGAATAAGAGCCAGTCTTTCCAACGAAAAAGGATTGAATCTGCCGCATTTTGAAATGCCGCAAATTCAATCCCTGCTTTTTCCATAATTTCCTACATAGATTTACGCTCTGCGATCTCCGCCATTTTTGCATCATTCAGACGGGTATCACCATGTACACGGCTGTAGGAAAGGTAACCGTTCATACGGTCAATCTTTGTCAGATTGCTGGAGCCGCATACCGGACATACATCCATTTCCAGCTCTTTGTGTCCGCAGTCATCACAGTATGCCAGTGACAGGTTTACGCCTTCATAGTAACCCAGTTTCATGGCGCGGCGCACCAGCGCGCGGATGGCCTGTTTGTTATAACCAACCGGATAACGCACATACTGAATCTTTCCGCCATTGCAGAATTCCCAGAAACGGCCTTCCAGATCCTGTTTTTCGATGGGGGACAGATCCTCCGTCACGTGACAGTGGAAACTGTTGCTTACATACGGACGATCGGATACACCTTCCACAATGCCATACTGCTTGCGGAACTGCTCTACCTGCAGACCGCAGAGACTTTCTGCCGGTGTACCGTAGATTGCGTACAGATTGCCGTCTTCTTCTTTAAACTGATTTACTTTTTTATTGATATATTTCAGAACTTCCAGTGCAAATTCTCCATCTTCTGCGATGGATTTTCCATTATACAGTTCCTGAAGTTCATTTAACGCGGTAATTCCAAAAGATGCGGTCATCGGCTTCAGAATGGAGCGGATTCTGTCACCCGGCTGGAGATGTCCGCCATAAAAACCGCCTTCACAGTACGCCAGCGGGTTGGTGGATGCACGCATCTGTCCCAGATAGTCATAGGTGCGGATGTGCAGATTTCGGATCATCTCCAGATAGAAATCAAGCACTTCATAGAAATCCCGGTTTTCCTGACGGGATTTTGCCAGAATCATGGGAAGGTGAAGACTTACTGCACCAATATTAAAACGGCCTACAAATACCGGCTTGTCATCCTCATCTGCCGGTTTCATGCCCCCGCGCTCATACCAGGGACTTAAGAAAGCGCGGCAGCCCATGGGACTGATGACTCTCTTATATTTTTTATACATCTCACTGATATATCCCTCGCCTGACATGGACAGCCAGTCCGGATACATTGTCTTTGCAGAACATTCAATACCGGCTTCAAATACATCTTCACACTCACAGCCTTCTCCATGAATGGCTTCGTCATATAAAAATACGATTTTCGGGAAAAGCACCGGTTTCTTGAACCCTTTTTTGCCCTGCCCCTCTTTATGCACTTCCAGAAGGGAAATTGAGATCATTTTTTCAAAACGCTCTGTTCCAAGACCAAGGGTCACAGTTACAAACGGATAATCGCCCCGGGATGAACCTACCGTATTCAGCTTATACTCAATGCCCTGCCATCCCTGATCGCATTCACGGCGAACCTTATTCAAAGCGTATTCAACCGCTCTTTCCTCTCTTCCGGTCCAGCTTTCATCCGAATACTGCAAAAATTCTTCCACATATCTGTCATAGCTTTTCTGGGCATACGGTGCCAGAATTTTATCCACTTCCGGAACGGTAAATCCGCCGTACTGCTGTGCAGCGGTGCTGAGGATGATATCTCCCATTACGTCAAAAGCGGTATCCAGACTCTTGGGCTCGTTGTACCAGACATTTCCCATCTCGAAACCGCCCTTTAATACATTTCCCACATCAAAGAGACAGCAGTTCATGGTATCCAGACGGGCAGACTGGTCATGGATGTAGATATATCCATCCTTACATGCCTGCAGTTCATTACGGTTCATAAAAAACTTACGATATAACTCCTTGTTCAGTTCATTGAAAATAAGGCTTCGTTTCGTTGCCACAAGAGCACTGTCCGTATTGGCATTGCTCTTGTCTCCGATATAACGGATTGCCTGGCTCTTTGTATAAACATCATCCATCATATGAATGAAATCCAGTTTATAGTTACGGTAATCGCGGTAACTCTTTGCCACATCCGGATTCACACGATCCAGAGCCCCTTCCACGATGTTGTGCATATCCAGAATCGGAATCTCCGTCTTATTCAAAGACTCTGCACGCTCAACGGCAAATTTGCAGATAAAATCAATTTCATCCGGCGCAAATTCATACAGAATACGTCCAGCAGACTTATTGACAGCCACTACAATCTTCTGAACATTAAAAGCCTCTTTTGTTCCATCCTTTTTTATAATAAACATCTCTTTTTCCGGCATTTTCTTTTCCTTTCGCTTTTTATCACTAAATATAGTAGTATACTCATATTTCCCCAATTATCCAATACAATATCTTGTAGATGCCAGTATACCATTGCCCCATCATCTTGTAAAGGTCTTTTTCCAAAAATAATATTATAAAAATCCTCTGATCCGCCGGATTTTTTCGGATATTTTTGCCCAATCCGACTCTGATTGACAAACACAGCCCGAGCCGTTACATCGGAATCCTGCTTTTTACAAAAAACATAAAAAATAATCTTTAATGCAAACACGGGGATTGAACCAGCCAGTTCAATCCCCGCTTATTTTTATGTCTTATTCAACTGAATATTTTAACCCAGAATTTCCACAAGAATCTTGTTTACAAGTCCCGGATTTGCCTTGCCCTGTGTGGCTTTCATAGTCTGACCAACCAGCGCGCCAATGGCTTTTTTCTTTCCATTTCTGTAGTCTTCCACAGACTTCGGATTTTCGGCTACCACTTTTTCCACGATAGCACGAAGTTCGCCTTCATCGCTTACCGACTTCAGACCATGCTCTTCTACATACTGATCCGGATCAATGTTTTCATAGAAAACCTTCTCAAATACTTCTTTTGCTACAGTACTTGTGATGGTGCCCGCATCTGCCAGATCGATCAGTTTTGCCAGATTTTCCGGTGAGAAAGTAATATCTTCCGGCTCTTTTCCGTTTTCACTCAGGAGACGGAATGTTTCAACCATAAGCCAGTTGGATACTTTCTTCGGTTTCTTGCAGATAGCGGTAGTTGCTTCGAACAGATCTGCCAGTTTTTTAGAAGAAGTAATGATCTCCGCATCGTATTGCGGAATCTCAAATTCTGTTTTATATCTTTCCAGCTTTTCTGTGCGCAGCTCCGGCTGACGGTCACGGATTTCCTGAAGCCATTCATCGCTGATAACCACCGGCACCAGATCCGGGTCCGGGAAGTAACGGTAATCCTGCGCATCTTCCTTTGAACGCATTGCATAGGAGTAGGCTTTCGCATCATCCCATCTTCTTGTCTCCTGAACCACCTGCTTTCCTGCTTCCAGAAGGTCGATCTGACGCTCCGTCTCTCCCTGTATTGCGCGGGCAATCGCTTTAAAGGAATTCAGGTTTTTCATCTCTGTTCTGGTACCAAATTTCTCAGCGCCTACCTCACGGACAGACAGATTCACATCTGCACGCATGGAACCCTCCTGCAGCTTACAGTCAGACGCACCCAGATACTGAACGATCAGGCGCAGTTTATCAAGATAAGCAATTACTTCATCTGCACTTCTCATATCCGGTTCCGATACAATCTCGATCAGCGGCACACCGCTTCGGTTAAAGTCTACCAATGAGTCGCCCCATTCGTCATGAACCAGTTTTCCGGCATCCTCTTCCATATGGATCTCGTGAATACCGATTTTCTTTTTGCCGTTTTCCGTTTCAATCTCCACAAAACCATCGTGGCAGATTGGTAAATACAGCTGGGAAATCTGATAGTTCTGCGGGTTGTCCGGGTAAAAATAATTTTTACGGTCGAACTTGCAGTACTGGTTAATCTGACAGTTCGTAGCCAGACCTACTGCCAGCGCATATTCAACGACCTGTTTATTCAAAACTGGAAGAGAACCCGGCATACCGGTACAGACCGGACAGGTATGGGTATTCGGTGCTCCGCCGAACTCGGTGGAACAGCCACAGAAAATCTTTGTCTTTGTTGCAAGCTCTACGTGAACTTCCAGACCAATGACGGTTTCATACTGCTTTGACATATCAGTTCTCCTCCTTTCTGCTGCATTCATATGCGTATCCTGCGCGAATAATATTTTTCTCTTTGAAACAGTCTCCGATGAACTGTGCACCGATCGGCAGACCTTTGGAATCTTTGCCGCACGGAACACTCATACCCGGCAGGCCAGCCAGATTCACGGAAATTGTGTAAATATCGCCCAGATACATTTTCAGAGGATCACTCAATGAATCTCCCAGTTTCGGAGCTGTGGTCGGAGCAGCCGGTCCCAGGATTACATCATATTTTTCAAATGCCTTATCAAAGGCCTGTTTGATCAATGCTTTTGTTCTCAGCGCTTTCAGATAATATGCATCGTAATAGCCGGAGCTTAATACAAAGGAACCCAGCATAATACGGCGTTTTACTTCCGGACCGAAGCCTTCAGAGCGACTCTTTTTATACATATCATGAAGACCTTCGTACTGTTCGGAACGATAGCCATATTTCACACCGTCAAAACGGGACAGGTTGGAGCTTGCTTCTGCAGAAGCAATGGTGTAGTATGCCGGAATCGCATATTCTACCAGACTTAAGTCAAATTCTTCTACTTCTGCGCCCTTTGCTCTTAATACATCAGCCACCTTCAAAACGGCTTCTTTTACTTCCGGATCAAGACCCTCTCCGAAGTAGTCTCGCGGAATACCGATCTTCATACCTTTTACATCATCCACTAAGGCTGAGGTAAAATCATAATCATCGCGTTTTACGGATGTACTGTCTTTCGGATCATAAGATGCGATCGCTTCCAGAATGGTTGCACAGTCAGTTACGTCTTTTGCCACCGGTCCGATCTGATCCAGTGAAGATCCGTAAGCGATCAGGCCGTAACGGGAAACCGTGCCGTAAGTGGGCTTAATACCGGTCACACCGCAGAATGAACTGGGCTGACGGATGGAACCGCCTGTATCGGAACCGAGCGCATAACTGCATTCTTCTGCTGCCACAGCCGCACAGGAACCGCCGGAGGAACCGCCCGGTACATGCTCCGGATTGTGCGGGTTTTTGGTCGGTCCATAGAAAGAAGTCTCAGTGGTACTTCCCATGGCAAACTCGTCCATATTTGTTTTTCCGATAATTACTGCACCGGCTTTCTGAAGATTCAGAACTGCCTCTGCGGTATAAGTAGGAATGTAATTGTAAAGGATTTTAGAACTGCAGGTTGTCACAAGTCCTTCTGTACACATATTGTCTTTGATCGCCACCGGCACACCGGCCAGCGGTCCGGTCAAAGTACCGTCATCAATCTTTTTCTGTACTTCTTCTGCCTGTTTGAGCGCACCTTCTTCATCTACTGTCACATAACAGTTGTACAGATCTTCTTTTTCTTTGATCGCGTCCAGAGCAGCCTTTGTTGCTTCTGCTACGGACACTTCTTTTGCCTTGATCTTTTTGCCCAGATCAACAGCGGTCAATCCCATAAGGTTCACTGCTCTTTCCTCCTATTCTATGGTTTTCGGAACCACGAAAGCTCCTTCTCTTTGTTCCGGTGCATTTTTCAGCACTTCATCACGGGTGTCACCGTTTGTGACAACATCTTCACGGAATACATTTTTCACCGGAAATACGTGGGACATGGGTTCCACACCGGACGTGTCCAGTTCATTCAATTTATCAATATAATCCAGCATACTGCCCATATCTTTTTTGGCAGCTTCCTTTTCCTCTTCGGAAAGGTCCAGCTTGGCCAGAATGCCGACATATTCGATTGTTTCATCACTAATAATATTTGCCATAATACGGCTCCTTTCTACAAAGAATCACACGGTCGATTGTAACACAAAAAAAGACCTAATACAACGGGGTTACCGCAGGGTTTTTTAATATATATAAACGAAATTCAGCGTGTGCCGCCCAAACCGCACACGCCGAATTTCGTTTTTTCTGCTGTCAACAGACAAAATATTATATTTACAGTTTTTTCATGCGCTCAATAGCCGCAACCGTGTTCTCATAAGTTCCGAATGCGGTCAGACGGAAATATCCTTCACCACTCGGTCCGAATCCGGATCCCGGTGTTCCAACCACATTTGCTTTTTCCAGAAGATAATCAAAGAATTCCCAGGAAGTCATCTTATCCGGAGTCTTCAGCCAGATATACGGCGCATTTACACCACCGGATACGGTGTAACCCATGCTCTTGAGACCGTCGTAAATCACTCTGGCATTTTTCATATAATACGCAACCTGTTCTTTTAACTGAGCTTTTCCTTCCGGTGAATATACGGCTTCGCCGGCTCTCTGAATGATGTACGGAGCACCATTGTATTTGGTTCCGTGACGTCTTGCCCACAGAGCATGAAGCTGAACATCCCCGCATTTTAAGTCTTTCGGGATTACGGTAAATCCAAGACGAACTCCGGTAAATCCTGCATTTTTGGAAAAACTGCGCAGCTCGATTGCACAGGT
The DNA here is from genome assembly GCA_036310185.1 of Lachnospiraceae bacterium. Lineage (GTDB taxonomy): Bacteria > Bacillota > Clostridia > Lachnospirales > Lachnospiraceae > JALENY01. The sequence continues at coordinate 17,483 of JAXJSH010000109.1, forward strand.
TCTTGCGCCCTCACACTCAAAAATGCTGTGGGGTACATCTGCTTCGGAAATATATGCTTCATATGCTGCATCATAAATGATCACTGCGCCAACTTTGTTTGCATAATCAACCCACTCCTGCAGCTGTGCTTTTGTGATAGTGGAACCGGTCGGATTGTTCGGGAAACACAAATAAATGATATCCGGTGTCTCTTTCGGCAGCTCCGGTGCAAAATTATTCTCTGCAGTACACGGCATATAAATCACATCGCTCCAGGTCTCTGCCTTCGGATCATAAGTACCGGTACGGCCAGCCATAACATTTGTATCCACATATACCGGATATACAGGGTCACAAACCGCAATTTTATTATCAACAGAAAAAATTTCCTGAATGTTGCCGGAATCACATTTTGCTCCATCGGATACGAAAATCTCATCTGCACGGATATCACAGCCCAGACTCTGATAATCATTTTTAGCAATGGCACTTCTCAAAAATTCGTAGCCAAGATCCGGAGCATATCCACGAAATGTTTCTTTTTCAGCCATTTCATCCACAGCCTTGTGCATAGATTCAATGATTGCCGGAGCCAGCGGCTGTGTTACATCTCCAATTCCAAGACGAATGATATTTTTATCCGGATTCGCCTCTGAAAATGCTGCTACCTTTTTCGCGATGTTAGAGAAAAGATAGCTTCCTGGTAATTTTAAATAATTGTCGTTAATCTTAAACATTGTTCTGTTCCTCCATTATATCCTGTATATTTCTTTGTATATTTCTGCTTTATCGGATATGAATCCCCCTGTCCTGATTCAGCTTCATATCGCTTTTACAAAATATCAATTTCTCCATTAAACACAGTTGCTGCCGGTCCGTTCATATAAACCAGATTTGCTTCTCTGTCCCAGAAAATTTCCAGATCGCCGCCCAGCAGCTTTACTGTCACTTTATCTTTTGTATATCCATTTAAAATACATGCAACCGCGGTCGCACATGCTCCCGTACCACAGGCCAGTGTCTCACCGGAGCCACGCTCCCACACACGCATCTCTACGGTTTCCTCATCAATGATACGGCAGAATTCTGTATTTACCCGATCCGGGAAACATGCATGATTTTCAAATTCAGGACCGATTTTTTCAATATCCAGTCCTTTTACATCATCAATAAATATAACCGTATGAGGATTTCCCATTGACACCGCTGTCATATAATATGTAACCCCATCTACTTCAATCGGCTCATTCACGACCTGATTTTTCCCGGAAATCACCGGAATCTTCGCCGGAGTCAGTTCCGGTGCGCCCATATTTACTTTTACCATAGACACTTTTCCGTTTTCTACCGTCAATTCCGGATATTTAATACCGCCTTTGGTGCTGATGCTGAATTTTGTCTTGTCCGTCAGACCGTAATCGTACACATATTTTGCAACACAGCGGATTCCGTTGCCGCACATAGCTCCCTGGGAACCGTCTGCATTGTACATTTCCATTTCAAAATCCGCCGTTTCGGATGGTTTGATCAGAATCAGTCCGTCTGATCCGATGCCAAAATGGCGGTCACTGACAAATTTTGCCACTTCACCGGGATTTTTCACTGTTTCTTCAAAACAATTCACATATACATAATCGTTTCCAATCCCGTGCATTTTTGTAAATTTCATAGTATCCTCCCTGTTCTCTCTCTTTTACCGCATTGCTGCGGTTTAAACAACAGCGATTTTTCACTGTTACATATGCATGATACTGATTACCATTTCTGCTGTCTCTACCATATTTGTGCCATTGTTCATGCTTGTTTTCTGAATATAACGATGTGCTTCTTCTTCCGACATATGGTTACGCTCCATCAAAAGTCTCTTTGCTTCCAATATGGTTGCCTGCTCTTTTGAATCACGGACCTTTGGTTTTTCCCTTTCTCTCTTTTTCCGGCGCGTAATATTTCGCTCAATCATGTTTATGGTGTCGATCAGATCCTGTGCTTTGAGGGGCATACTCACACACAGGACATCATCTCCACGGCACTGACTGATAACTGCTGGTGAACCAAGAAGCAGCATCTCAAATTTTGGCGGCAAGTTCTCTTTTAACTGATGATACATCATGTCCGGGAAACGATAACCGCATATCACAATGCCGTTGACTGCTCCGTCAACCGCATTGAGTGCCTGCGCTCCCGTAGAACAAACGGCAGTGACAGTATATCCATAACGCACCAGCAAATTTCGGATACTTTTTGCGTTTTCAATTTTCGGAAATACTACTATAATACTGCTCATCTATCCGCCTCCCATATATTTTACTCAAATTTCAAATATATAGAACGCTTAGATTCGATATAAATACTGGTCAATTTCCCAGTTCGTCACATGAGATGCATACTGCTTCCACTCTTCTTTTTTCGTTTCAATATAACGTGTAACGAAATATTCCCCAAGTACCTGTGTCACAAATTCATCCTTTTCCATTTCATGAATTGCTTCCAGAAGGCTGCCCGGCAGCGTTTCGATTCCTGCTTCTTCTTTCTGGACGTCTGTCATATCAAAGAGATTCTGTTCCACACTTGCCGGCGGTTCAATTTTATTGCGGATTCCATCCAAACCGGCTGCCAGACACAATGCCAGAGCAATATATGGATTCGCTGCCGGATCAGGGCTGCGCAGTTCTATTCTCGTTTCTTCTCCTCTGCCTGCCGGTACACGGATAAGCGGACTTCTGTTCTTTTCTGACCAGGCAATATAAACCGGCGCTTCAAATCCGGGAACGAGACGTTTGTAACTGTTTACCAATGGATTTGTCACAGCAGACATGCCCTTGATATGTTTCATGATTCCCCCGATAAACCAGTATGCTTCTTTGCTCAGGCCCTTCTCATCCGCCGGATCATCAAAAATATTAACTCCATTTTTAGACAGCGACATATTGATATGCATACCAGAGCCACTGACACCATATTTCGGTTTCGGCATAAATGTTGCATGCAGCCCGTGACGTCTGGCAATCGTTTTTACTGCCAGCTTAAAGGTCATAACGTTATCTGCAGTATGGAGTGCCTCATCATAGCGAAAATCTATCTCGTGCTGAGCCGGAGCTTCTTCGTGATAAGATGCTTCTATTTCAAATCCCATATCTTCCAGCGTCAATACCATATCACGACGGGCATTTTCTCCCAGATCCACAGGTCCGATGTCGAAATAACCGGCATGTTCATGGGAAATGGTAGTCGGAAGTCCATCATCATCCGTGTGATACAGGAAAAATTCACATTCCGGACCAACATTAAACGTATAGCCCATATCTTCCGCCTCTTCAATGACTTTTTTCAGTATATAGCGTGAATCTCCTTCAAAAGGAGCTCCGTCCTGACGGCGGATATCACACAGAAAACGTGCTACTTTTCCGTCCTGCGGCCGCCATGGAAAAATCTCAAATGTGTCCAGATCCGGACAAAGATACAGATCCGAAGCCTCAACCCGGACAAACCCCTCAACTGATGAACCGTCAAACATGAATTTATTGTTCAGTGCTTTTTCCAGCTGAGTTGCCGTTACCGCCACATTCTTCAAAGTGCCGAACATATCCGTGAACTGCAGACGGATAAATTCCACATCCTCTTCCTCAACCAGACGCATGATATCGTCCTTTGTATATTTTGCCATTATATGCTCCTCCATACAATAAAAATCTTCCTGAAAATGAAAAAATGGGCGCTCTTAATAAAAGAGAACGCCCTTGTTCCAACCTTGATAATAGCAATACAATCGCCGTTTGTCAATGAATATCGCAATAAATGTGGATTGCTTCTTCGATAAACTGCACGGTGCCTTTTCCACAGACTTTTTCAATATTCTCAGTCACACTGCCGCCACCGGCATACATTTTTCCAAGGTATTTTAGTAAGTTAAAGATACGCTATGACGCAAGGTCAGAGTCACGAATTTTTACTTATTTGCTACAAATAAGGTACCAACCTTTTTACCATCCATAATATCATACAGAGCTTCCATGTTTTTGCCGTTGGTAACAAGAACATCAATCCCCTGTGCAGTAGCCAGGTCCGCTGCCTGCAGTTTTGTACGCATTCCACCGGTACCCCTTCTGGAACCGGCTCCACCGGCAAGCTCATAGGTCTCTTCATCAATCATCTCAATTCTGCTGATCAGCTTTGCATCTTTATACAGACGCGGATCTCTGTCATAAAAGCCATCAATATCGGACAGTATGATCAGCTTGTCTGCACGGCAGAGAATTGCAACCACGGCGGAAAGCATATCATTGTCACCGAAAAGTTTATCCTCGGACTCGATTTCCGTATAACTTACGGAGTCGTTTTCATTGACGATCGGGATAATTCCGTGCTCAAGCAGCGCTTCAAAGGTATTTGCCAGGTTTTCTTTCTTTTCTTCCTGTCTGATATCATCTGCATTCAGAAGTATCTGCGCTACCGTCTTATTGTAATAGCCAAAAAACTTGTCATATAAAAACATGTTTTCACACTGACCGACTGCTGCCGCTGCCTGTTTCATACGCATTTCCTTCGGTTTTTCCGGCAAATGCATTTTATTTGCGCCAACGGAGATGGCACCGGATGATACCAGAATGATTTCATGTCCCATATTCTGAATATCAGAAAGAACAAGTGCCAGTTTTTCCATGGCACGAAGATTGCTGTGTCCCAGCTCATTGGTCAATGTGGATGTTCCTACCTTTATTACAATGCGGTTTCTTTTTACGCTCATTTTTTCATTTTCTCCTCATAGTAAATTTATGTTCATCATATCTCCTGATTTCTCAAACTGCATGTAAAAATAAATATGAATGTTTGGTAATTCATTATTTCGATGCAGCTTAATTCTCCAAGTATTCATAATACACCATGCACCCGTGGTTTGTGAATCATAAATTTTATCAAATGGTAAGAAAATCCGCCCTCGTCCAACAAAACACATACTTATTTTAAGGAATTTTACATATGTTCTTTTATGTACTGCAAAAATTCCGGGGTTTTTGACCAATATTTGATTCCCCAGTTCTCAAAATTCCATTCTTCCATATAATCGTTGCACTCAAAATCGATGTAATACAGTTTTTCATTCTGTACAACAAAATTTGTGGGAAAATAATCGATATTGGTATTTGCAGCATATAAAAGACTGCACATCTCCCGCACCTGTTCCAGATACTCCTGTTTCATCTCATCATTTCGTACTTTGTCGTATATCGTATCACCATCGATATACTCTTTTAAGATTCTCTCATTTGCCATGTCTGCATCGATCATTTCCGGTATTGGGATTCCGATGTTTTTCAATCGGTCATAATCGTTGACTTCCGCTTCTATTTTATTTCCAAACTGATAATAATCACAGGGTTCATGATGAATCTGTTTTAAAACATACTGTTTTTTCCCATCTGTGGCCAGGTAGGAATATCCGCCTTTCCCTTTTCCCAACAATTTTATAATGGAATATTTTTTATCATTTACATACATCACATTCTCACACATATAGCTTACCTCCTGATTTCCAAATACATTTTTCAGAAAATTTCATCTTACAACGCGAAAACCTCCGATGTCTTTATTGTATCTTTTCAATCAGACATTTTCAAAGGTTAAACGCGTAACTTAAAACAAAATCAAGTGCTCTTATTTGTGAGTTTCGCATAATATATCCTCTTCCTGTTTTTACAACACAATGAAGAAAAGAAATTCCAGTCTCTGATCTGAAACTGGAATTCAAAATATATTTTTTTGCTCTCATGATCTATGATTTTGTACTTTCCCGCTCAATCAAAGTCACCGGCAGCCGGATGGTCTTCTCTGTTGGCTTTTTTGCTTTCAGATCGCCTAATTTTTCGATTGCGATCCGGGCACGCAGAGAAATGTCCTGCCGAACAGACGTCAAAGCCGGAGAAATCAAATTGCACATAGGTGTATCATCAAACCCGGCAACCGAAATCTGATCCGGAACTGCAATGCCCTGTTCATGTAAAAAATGTATCAACTCAATGGCATACTGATCAGAAACTGCAAAAATGGCGGAATGGTTCTGAAGCAGCTCCAGATTTTTCATGTAAAATTCCATACGCTGACTCTTCTGCATGGGAATCAACATGAAATCCGTATTCTGTTCTCCAAATCCGGCACGAAAGCCTTCATAACGTTCTTTATCCACACAGACCTGATTGTCCGCAATGCACAATGCACGTCTGTGACCTTTTTTCTTATAATATGTACCGACTTGATATCCACCATCAAAATTGTCGATTGTGATATTGTAGATTCCCTCTGTCTGGGTACAGTATCCGTCATACACTACGAACGGGATCCGCATGTGACTTCTCAGATATACATAATCGCTGTCACAAAATCCCATAAGAACCAATCCATCCAGATTCCACATAGATGCAAATCGAATGATTTCTTCCGGATCTGTCGTCTTCTTCACCATCATAAACTGACCATTTTTTTCAATCTCCCCAGACAATGCATTCAAAGAAGATGCATTGAATACATCTTCTAATGCATGGGACTCGTACTTCTCATGGTCATTTACAACTACACCTATAATTCTGGAAGAATTCTGTGCCAGCAGAATCCCCGCCATACTTGGAATATACTGCCGTTCTTCAAGAAGCGCCTGCACACGCTGAACCGTTTTGTCTGATACTTTTTGGGTTTTTCCGTGCAGAACATTTGATACTGTGGCGGTACTTAAACCCAGTTCCTCTGCGATGTCACGGATACGAATTCTTTTTTCTTCCATGCAATGCTCCTATATCTTTCCAAGTTCATTTAAAGTTATAACTTCTGGCTGTTTTTCCAAATGCTCACCTATTATTTTTTCCATCCAGACCATATCATACCAGCGATTAAATTTGTATCCGCATTTATGGAATTTTCCAACCAGCTGATAGCCCAGCTGCTCATGGAATTTCACGCTGTCTCTGGTCAAATATTCATCCTCCTCCGACGGATAGGCGATGCACGCATTCATGTTCAAGATGTTCTGCTGTCTTAACATTTTTTCCAAAACTCCATGCAGCTGTCTTCCTATTCCATTTCGCCTCATATCCTGTCGGATATATATGGATGTTTCAATGGCCCAGTCATAGGCTTTTCGCTCTTTGAACGGGCTGGCATAAGCATAACCGACGATTTCATCCTGCATCACGGCTGTCAGATATGGAAATTTCATTAAAGTTGTCCGGATTCGTTCCCTGAATTCTTCCACTGTCGGCACTTCATATTCAAATGTTATAGCTGTATTTTGAACGTATGGCGCATAAATTTTCAGCAGTTCTCCTGCATCTTCTTCTCTCGCCATCCGAATTCTGAGATCCGTTTCTGACATAATATAATACTCCCATCGTGCGGTTTATTTTCACCGGAGGCCCCATTCTTCCGTACATGTTTCCTTCCGATATATCTGCTTGATATCTGCTTGTACATACTGACTTTAGTATAGTACAGGAACAACTTAACCTGCAATACCATACTCCTGCAAAAGTTTTTCACGATACACCGGATCTTTGCTTACTTTTTTTAAATCGTCTGTTCTGTTTTCTTCTAAAAGGCACAATACAAGTTCTCCGAACTGTTCTCTTCCTTCTTCTCTTCCTTCTTCAATCATTTCACGAAATGCCTGACACATATCCACAGTCTCCTTTCCATGCTCATTTTTCTTTTCCGTTATCATATTTAAAAGTTCCTTTGAATGACTATACTCACGAATAACTTTTACAAGATCCGCCGACACATTTGAAAATGCCTCTTTATTTTTCTCAATAAATGCTTCCATCTTTTTTTTATCTTTTCGATACTTCAAAATTCCAAACAATAACATCAAATCGGAATGATACTGATCAAGATTTTCAATTTTATTTACTTCCAGCAAATGCATCTGGTAATCCACAAACATCGATTTCCACTTATCCGGAATACCACTCCAGTCGATTAATTCATGCAATGTTCTGGCACCTTCCCACTCCTTATCCCCAAAATAGACGACCAGAATAATCACCGGCTTTAATCGATCCTGCAAAGAAAATCTGCTTAGATATCCATCCAGAATATCGACAACCCGCTCCTGATTTTTCAGATAAGAATTTTAAGTTACGTCTTTTTTCATTGTATACCTCTCTTTCTTGCAGACGCAACCCATATATTTGCAGTTCTTACTTATATTATAAACTGATACTTTGCAAAACTCAAGACAACTTTGATAATACGATGCTGCGTCCATTTATAAAATTGCAGTAATGGAAATTCGGCAGACACGCCAGATTAGATAAGAATTTCCGAATATTGTAAAACTATATTATCACAATATTCGGAAATATACAATCAATACTTTTGACTGAAATGAGATTTAAAATTTGAGTTGAAACCGGTTATTCCACTATACCTGTTTTTTTATTTCATAATGCCTGCTTTTGAAAAAAGAATCGTTCGTCCCATATTCGAGAGCCAGTTCCTCATCGTTGCATAAAAAACGCTCATACAATTCTTCCGGAACCTTATTTCTGGATATTCTCTCATAAATTGGTATATTCAGTGTATGTTTGCATTTTTTACACTGATAAATCAGCCAGACATCCAGTCGTCCTCCGTTGGCATTTACACGAAATCGTCTGGTGTTGATAAAAGTCTGCTTTTTTCGGCATCCGCCGCACTTATGAATAATCGTAATTTCTTTTTTATCTGTATAGCTCATCGCATCTCCTTATTTTGCTTTTCCGGTGCGTCGGCTATTACCTTATTCGATTTTCTTTATTTGCAATAGCCGCACTATGCAAAACATACGGGTGTAGTCATAAATATTTCTCCTCCTTGCTTTTTTCTGATATTGATAAGCTTCCTCTACATTTACTTTATAAAATTACCACACCATATTCATCCAGAAAACCGCATACTTTTTTACAAAAAAAGATGAGCCTGAATCCAGACCCACCCTTTACAATTATTCCTGATACCATCGACCAGATGATCCATAAGGCTTCTATTTCTCTTTCTTTTCAGCCATTGAAGTCTTTTGCGCAATCTTGTCTTTTGTCCATTGATCAATTTCTTCTTTTAATCGTCTTAAATATGGAGAAAACTGTACCTGTTCCTGCCCATAGGAAAACTGCAGATCATATTCCAACGGCAGCCATGTTGCCAAATCAGACTCATTATGCTGAATGACCGCCTCCAGTTTGTCCAATGCCTTATACAGCCTGGACTCTGCTGTTTTCTGTTCTGACATTTCCTGCAAAAGTTCCTGAAATTCCAGACGTTGTCTGTCCGGAAAGCCTGAAACCCAATTATCAAAAGCCGCATCCTCTTTTACCCTATCAAGCTCACTTTTTTCAAAGGCCGGGATATCTCCCGTAAATGCCTCTCCCAGATCATGAATCAGACACATTCGAATCACTCTATTCATATCTGCGTGTTCAAATTCTTCTTCATCGGATATCAGCATAGCCATTAATGACAGCCGCCAGCTGTGTTCCGCTACGCTCTCTTTTCGTCCGCTGGAAGTATAGCCATGTCTTGTATTACATTTTAATTTTTCTGCTGTGGATAATATGTTCAGCAATTCTTTTGGTTCCATTTATTCTCTTCCTCATCTTTTCTGTCATCAGCAAAAAATACCCCGGAATATCCCACAGCTGCCTTGAAACTTTTTTAACAAATAACACTGCCGGTTTTATCATTCTCTATTGTCTGATATATCCTCTTCTTTGCGCTTCTTCAAGCAATTTGGGCTGTATATGAGGATACGTCCAGTTATCCGTCAACTGATCTGTAATCCATATTTTTTCAATCTCACTATGCAATTGGGATTCGAAAGTCTTTATATCGGCATAATATAACATGCCATATGTTTCCCTGTGTTTACAAAACACCCATTTTTCTCCATCCGATCACGAAGGTCTCTGTTTCTTTTTTAACGTTTCGATCAGCAGCTTATTATCGCGAAAACACTTGGGGATCCGCACCTTTTCTATGTGAGCAACCCCTTTTTTGCCCACCGTCTGCCTCATTCCATTTAGAAGTTTACCTGTTTTTGTTATTGTCCCATATATGACAAATGAATTTAAGCGCTCCTCAACTTTTGTAATCAGGCTAATCTCATATATTGCATTTGTTCTCCAGTGTCGATGTCTTCCACGCCGCCCCGCCGGTTCCAACGCAGGCATATCATAACCATATGTATAATATCCCGGATTGGTTGAAAAGAAAATAGTACTGCATTTTTGCAGCTTAACAAAAATATGTATTGCAAAAACCAACTCCAGAATAACCCATACAAAAATGACCAGTGGGTATTCAACTGTAATTTTGTGATCTCTGCAGAAAAGTATTGCTCCTGCGAGAAGTATTTCCCCAATGATCTGATACAAAAGCACATGTGTAAAATATGCCGGAAATGAAAATGTGTAATAATCTTTCTTTTTCAGTTTTTTAGGTGCAATCGCGTACCAGGTTCCTGTTATACTGATTAAAAATACAGCGCAGCAAATCATTGGCAATGTTGAAGTTTCACATGCCAAAGCTGTCTTTACGATAAGAATCCCAAACACAACCGACAGCATTGGAAAAATAATACGCGCCGCCTTATGAAATCTGCTCATGCCTGCATTATACCGTTCTCTTTTTTCCGCTGTTTCTTCCGATTCAACTTCACCCTCCGTCAATAATTCGACCACCTGCTCTTTGGAACGGATATTATGTTCCTCATAAATCTCATCGGCGATAAAATCAACGATTTCTTTAGCCTCCTGCATGGATATGCCATACCGTCTCATTCCACTTTTTATTGCTGCAACCTTGTTATTTGTTTTTAAATATTCCTCTTTTAAATAGCAGTATTGCCGGACATCATACGGGTTATCCTTTTTCCTTAGCGGATAATTGCAATATGCACATTTTTCATCATTGACAGTTTCTTTCCCACAATTAGGACAAATCACAGTTCCCATAAGCTCCCTCCTATTCTATAAAATGATACCAGGGTCAAAATACCTTTTAACCCCAACATCATAAAATCAATATATCACATAGATAATCAGCGATTCACACTTTTCTTTCCACGTCGCTGACAATTCAAATTAGTTACTTCATTTTAAATCCCACTATGAATTAAATCAAGTACCATACATTCATCCGAGTCAACAAAACCACACTTTTTATATAGTGGCCTGCCCGATTCTGTAGTATCCAGGCTTATCTCAGTAACACCTTTTTCTTTGGCCTCTTCAATCAGCATATTTAGCATTTGAAACCCAATCCCCTGTCTGCGATATTGACTGTTTGTATACACATTCATCAGATGGGCCCGCTTTCCTGCGGGATGGGAAAAAGTAGGCATCATTTCCATGTAACATAACGTTGCACAGCCAATTACGTCCTGATCAATGGCAAACACAGTAGTCTGATCTGCGTTTTCAAAATATTCTCTGCTTTTTCCAATAAATTCTTCACTGAATTTATAGTCGGATGGTAATCCGTTTACCACCCGCAATACCTCTAATCTGCTTTGTACAAGCAATTCTATATCGACCTTTGACGCCTTTACAAATTTGACCATATCATTTTCCTCACGCTAAAACAGCATTGTTCACGATTTCTTTTTTATCTTTTTAAAAAGCATTGTTCCAATAAAAAGCATTATCACCAAAAATCCTGCAGTAATAACAATATCAATAAGCCAGAAGCCAATAGACAATCTCTGTACTATGCAATCCGATAAAAAGCACGCTATGAAAGCAGCAATAAAATCAATTACAATTTCCAGAAATGTTATCTTTTCTCTGCTTTTAAATACACTGACAAATGTGTCTTTCAGAAGCTTTTTATTCAATTTTTTTCGTTCCTGATCACTTTTGTTATTATCCATGTTGAGTTTCCTTTCAGACAATAAATATTCCTTCTGCTATGCCAGAAATTTGAAAAATCATACCTTTTATATAATTTCTTCAAATCTGGAAGATCCCCACCAGTCAGGAACAAGTTCCTTCAAAGCAATTGTCTTTCTTGTTTCCAGATCCAAAAGAATTTCAATCTCTCCACTGTTCTTATCCAGCTGCATCATATATTCCCTGCATGCTCCACATGGAGATCCTGTTTTTCCATCCGGTCCAATCGCTACGACCTTTGTAATCTGACTCTCATCGTTCGTAATCATATTTGCAATGGCGTTTCGTTCTGCACACATTCCCAGGGTACAGGCGGTATCAATACACACGCCGGTATAAATATTCCCGGCCTTTGTCATAATGGCAGCACCTACTCCGCCAGCTTCTATGAATGGAGAAATTTGTCTCGGATTAATCATGTTTCTGGCGGCAGTATAAAGCCTCTCCCAATCGTCCGGAGCCTGTTTTTCAATTCTCTCATCAGTTACAATGTGCTCAACTCCTGTATGCTCTTTGCTTAGGTAATCTTTTAAAAATACAGGAAAAGCTTTAACCTTATCCAAATCTTCCAGCGGAACCCAGTGCATAAGTTCTTTATCTCCAAAAGCACTTATGCTATTGCTGTTTAATTTCCTGGTTCCTCTTGGCTTCATCATATAATAAAAACTCAGTTCATGACAATCAAATGCATTCAAAGTTCCTGTATTATTATTAAAAAAATTCTCATGTATTACCGCAAGATGATCAATTTCATAGTGAACTCCGGTCTCCTCATATACTTCACGAAGGACAGCATCCTCTGCTGTTTCCCCCATATGAACACCACCGCCGATCGAGTAATAATAATCATCTCTCTGATTACTGGCAAAAAGTGCACAGCCGTCCTCTATAATAATTGCAGCAGCCCGATACCGAAACCAGTTGTTTTCTTTTGTGAATCCGCAATCGTACATTTTCTTTTCCTTCCCCGTTTTTTATTTTCTGCCAAATTCAAACTTCCCATCATTTTTTTCTTCCAAAGTCTTGATCAGATGATAGGTATATTCGCAATATGGAACCGGAATCTTGCACGTTTTTCCCATTCGTATCATCTCACCGGCAAGCATCTCTATTTCCGTATGGCGCCCTGCATCCAGATCCTGCAATGTAGAAAATCTGGCATCCGGTTTCACTCCTTTGAATAACACAAGATCTTCCGTTAATGTGATTCCTTTGGCCTTTGCTACCTGTGCAACTTCTCTCCAGAGACATTCCGCAATATAATGCATATGTACGCTGTCTTTATATGCCTGAAATCCAACACCCAATATTGCCTGGGGAAGATTTTGTGAAATATTGCTGGCATATTTCATCCACATATCTGTAATAATATTTTCCACAAAGTTGCAGCGAATTCCTGTATTTTTAAACAGATTTTCTACCGCGAGCACCCTTTCTGTGGGTTCTTTTCTGCCTTTCTCCCCTATATAAATCCCAGCTGTATGTTCTGGTGAAAACACAATCTGATTTCCATCTCTTACGGAAGCAATACGCATGACAGCATACAGCATATGTTCCATGCCAATTGCATTTCCTATGATTTCTTCCGATGTAACGCCGTTTAGCAAACTGATTACGATTGTATTCTGTCCTACTACCGTTTTGATATCTTCTAATGCACCTGGCAGCGCATCCTGCTTACTTGATACGAGAAGTAAATCCACCTCTCCCGCTTCCTGCGGAGCTTTTACAAGTAGGGGATATTTCTTCCCATTAATAGTAAGTCCCTCTTTTTCCAGACGATTTTTCCGCTCACCTTTGGCCACAACACAAAAATTTTCACCTAATTTTTCTGAAAGGCCCCATATAAAATATGCACCTACTGCACCGGCACCCAAAAGTGCTACTTTTTCTATCTTCATTTTAATCCTTCCTTTCGCTCCACCAACAGCCAATCCATTTCAATGCTTTCATTACGGCTATTTTGAATGGAAATATCACTATCCGTGATCATATAAATCTGGTTCTATATCATATGCTTAAAAATAATATGATGGAAAATACAACATTTCTCCAAATTATAATTATCTGTAAGTTATAAAAGAACCATTTTTATGATAACACTTTTCCTATTACAAGTCTTTTTCAATTTGTGCATATTTATATCGATTTCCCGTAAACTCCCTGCAAAAAGGAAAATAGCTTCTGACGTTTCTTACTGAACACGCCAAAAGCTATTTCGAATTTTATCCTGCAATACCATATTCCCGCAAAAGCTGCTGCCGATATCCGGCATCTGTACTTATCCTGCTTAACTCATCCATACGATTTTCCGATAAAAGACTGAACACAAGCTTACTAAACAACTCCATACCTTCTTCTCTGCCTTCTTCTCTGCCTTCTTCTCTCCCCTCTTTTCTTCCTTCTCGCCGGCCCTCTTCTATTCCTCTCTGTCTTCCATCTTCAATCATTTCTTCAAATGCCTGACACATATCCACCGTACCCCTTCCGTCTTCCTGCTTATTTTCCTCAATCATTTTTAAAACATCCTGCGAATGGCTGTATTCGCGTATTACATCCACCAGATCCATTGATACTTCTCGAAATTATTCCATAGAACGCAGAACCATAATGGGATCCACATAATTCTGTTCCTCTAAACCTAAAATAATACAATTTGCCCCTCTCACAATATGAAATACAATATCATGATACCGTTCCATAATTTCTGAATTCAATTTCCCGTTGGCAGCAAACATAGAATATCCGTCTGCATTTTTTATGTCCTGCGGGCGTATGATCGGTCTGCCCTGAAACCAGTGTCCATTCAGTACATCTGCAACTCGCTCCGGCTTTTTCAGATAGTTTTTTGTGTTGCGTCCTTTTTCATCCATCCTCTCTTTCTTGCAGACGCAACTTTATTCTTTGCAATTCATAATTTGATTATAAATTAATTCTTTGCATAATTCAAGAAATGTTTTGCCATACAGCAGTGCACCTGCATATTGAATCGTTACTTCAGTTTTAACAATTTGGAAATTTGGCTGATATGCCTGATTAGAAATAAGATTTCCCGAGTATTGTGCTGTTATAATAACACAATATTCGGGAAAATACAATAGGCCCTTATTCTAAGCTTTATTAAGATTTATTAAACTTTCTACCCCACAGTTTAGTTTTCTATCCCATTTTGTTTCTTTTGGAATAGAAGACTTATTAGGCAAATATCTTCTCCGCCAATTCCCTATAATGTTTCTTCAGCATCTCATACTCCAAAGAATCTGAAATCAATTTAAGTGTAGTCTCTCGATAATCTTCCTTGTAAAAATCTTCATCACAAATCTTCTGAACCAACTCTAAAACATTAACATTCAACGGCGCTGCCGGTGCGATCTGACTTCCCATTTCAATTCTGTGAGCCTTGCCCAGCAAATAGTAATCGCACACAGCGAAAACCTTATCAATCAATGTACGATTCAATGACTGAACACGCATAGGGAATGTTCCTAAATCGTATGCTGTAATAAACTCTTCTTCCTCAGTACCAAGTGCATCCAATATATAATTCCCCAGTTCCTTTTTTTCTGTAGGAAATGCATAGGACATTAAGGATGTTTCCAATTTGACATAAGGAGGAATTGCATTGATAACTCTATCGCCTACCACCGACTCATAATAAAAATCATAATGATTCAGATTTTTATCACTTTCAATGGAGTCAAAGTTACGAATCAAAAGTCCCAATTCATCCGCAATAGGCTTCAATATGTTATATTTCAATTTCTTTCTTCTTGCTTCACCAAGATGCTCTGTAAATGTAATGTCAATATCCTCAGAAAATCGGTCAATTACATGAAAGGCTTTGGAAAGAGATGTGCCACCCTTAAAAACAACCGGATATTCAATTGAAGAAAGTTTCTTTAAAATCAATGTGACGTAATAATCTTTCTCCACAATATCTTCGCTAACTTCCAGTTTCTGTGAAGTCAGTAAGATTGCATCGTGAAATAATTCTCTATTTTCTTTATGCAAGTACATGATCTAATTCCAATTCATAATAGTATTTAAATGTGGCCATAGGGTACTTCCTGATATACAAATCCACATCACTTCTTTTAATTCCGTGAATGGATATATACTCCGCAAATTTTTCCTGAGCCTCCCCATAGGAATAATCTAAATATGCATCAATATTTTTCAACAATTCCAGCATCTGCAACACATACACATTCTTTTTTGTTATCCGTACGATTGGTTTCCTTACATAAAATCTTCTGTTGCCAATCCGCACCTCTCTGTCTGACGAATTGGTATTATTACTTACAATCTCAACCACTCGTGGAACCTGTGTGGTAATTCCTATTTGGTTAGCAAATGAATTCCCGCCATAAAAGCCGTCTATATTATCCCCCTTGGAAATAAAACGATATCTTGCTACCATGTCCGCATTAGGACCAATGGTAGAATTTAACAATGTCTTCTTGGGAATAAAATATACTCCGGTATCATATTTCTGCAGCAAACCCTTATCACAGAGTTTCTTCAACTGCTGATTTAAAGCAGACTTCGTAATATCCTCTCTCTCCAAATCCGAAAAGAAAATCGGCTCTGCTTCTTTGTAATGCTCTTTTATATAATTGTAAAGCACCGTCTTTTCTCCTTTCTTAACAATTTGGTTATTCTCAATCCATTTTATTAAGTATATTATATTCTCTGACAAAAACTATGTCAATTATATTCTTTCGCATATTGCTGTTTCTATCCGATTGTCTCATCTAATTGTCTCTTTAATATTTTCACAACCCTTTCCTACAGAAACAACCGGGCTTGCATATTTGCTCCAATACAATAATTATTCATTTGCACCATCAACCAATGATCCGGCAAATCAAACGCAGCTATTAATTCATTTTCACGATAGCCATACTCAATATCTTCCTCTGTTGGTGTTTTGTGTAATTTAACTTCAGACTGAAATTTATAATTACATCGATTCAGGAGCACTCAGTTTCAAGAACATCTATTTTCCTAAAAAAGCAGTTTATAAGGTCCGTGCCGAATCCCCATCCCTATTTAACTTTACATGTAGAATTTACTTTCTCACTCAGCTTAAGCTTTATTAAAAACCACCGTTACCGTCATATCTCCTTCTTTTACCTGCGCAAAAATCTCCCCATTCATTTTGTGCATAAGCTGACGGCAAATATACAATCCAAGTCCGTTTCCTTTTTGATTTCCTGTATTTGAACCTCTCCAGAAACTGTCAAAAATGTGAGGCAATTCTGTTTCCGTCAAACTGCATCCGCTATTCTGGACGGTAACCAGTCTGCAGCCATCTTCCTGCGAAGTATGGATGCGGATATATTTTCCGTCTCCATACTTGATGGCATTTTCCATAAGGTTCTGAATCACTTCCACACTCCGGTCCAGATCCCCTTTGAGCAGACAGTCTTCATATTTATCTGCCAAAAACGCAGTTTGTACCAGAGACAATTTTTCCCGATAGTAACACGTAATGCGGTTCAATAACTGCGACAGATAAAATTCACCCATATCGACCTCCAGACTCAAAAAATCTTCTTTTGACGCCGCAATGATCTGGGCCAGGAAATCTTCTATTTCATCCGCTTTTCCATTAATCTTTTCCGCTATTTCCAGCTGTCTCTCCTTTTCTTTATAAATTCCTTTGGAAAGTGCTTTTGCATACAGCTTGATAGCAGAAAGCGGTGTCTTTATATCATGTGACAGGGATAGCAGAAGTGTCTTTTTACTCTTCTGCAGATTCAGTTCCCTCTGTTTTGCCTGCTCCATATTTTCCCGCAGCAGATTGACACCCCATACGAATTTTCCGAAAAAACGACTTTTATTTTCTTTCAAAGGCGCTGTCAGATTGCCTTTTGCCAGTTCATAAGGCACATCGGTCAGCATTTCAAATGGCTGCAGAATATTTTTTCTGATAAACCACAAGAAAGCCAGTACTGAAATAAACAAAATGAAAAAAATCACATCAAGTGTCAGGAGATACTGTGTTTTCCCTGTTTCACCTCTATAGGAATAATCAAAACGATATATCGTCTCACCTATTTTTCGAATGGCATAGTCACTTTCCACATGAATAAAAGATTCCTGGTTATCTCCGTATGATTCCACATTGGTCACATATTGACATGTGCTTACATCCACAGATTCCGGGCCACCATCTTCTATCGCATGGACAAGCCTGTTAATCTCCACCTGATATGGTCTGCCATCCCCGGTCTCCTGAAAAATCCCGAAATATACATTGGCTCCCACAAACAACACAATAAGCAGCATTAAAACAGCAAAACTGTATTTATTAAATGTTTTCATAGAAATTTATATCCCACTCCCCACACGGTCAAAATCCGTTTCGGATTTTTTGCATCATCTTCTATCTTTTGACGAAGCCATTTAATATGCACGGTCAGAGTCTGCAGTTCAGAAAAGCTGTCACTTCCCCATATTTCATGAAACAGATATTCTTTGCTCAAAGCCCGGCCCTTATTTTCCATCAATACAAGCAGCAGATCAAATTCTTTTACTGTCATATCCAGCACAGCACCATTCTTATACACAGTACGGCTCATCTTATTTATCTTCAGATTCCCGTCGCAAATCTCATCCAACGCATACCGACGCTTAAAAATACCACCGATTTTTGCCAGCATAATGTCAATATCATAAGGTTTTTCTATGTAATCATCCGCTCCCAGAAGAAGCCCGTTTAACTTATCATCTTTTTCCGTTTTGGCACTGACAATTAAAACAGGTGTATTGCTCTGTTCCCGGATTTTCGTGCAAACTGCAAAACCATCCATTCCGGGCAGCATAATATCAAGCACAATCAGCCTTGCACCGTACCTTTCGTACAGTGACAAGGCTTTTTCTCCGCTGTCAGCGGTGGATACCGTGTAATTTTCCGCACGCAGAAAATCACACAGCAGATCCGCCAGCTCTTTATTATCTTCCACAATCAGAATATCTATCATGGTCCCTCCATTACCAGCCCATTTCCATAAGCCAGTTATTCAGCACTCTTTCCCGCTCCCGCATCTGGGACGGATTCGTGTATTTGTCTAAATTATACTCTCCTTTGATGTTGCCATCAACAATATACAGCACTCTGGTACATCTTGCAGCAACTTTCACATCATGCGTAACCAGCATGATCGTAGTTCCTTCCCGATTGATTTTAGCCAGTTCATCCATAACTTCGTCGGAAGAAGCCCGGTTAAGTGCTCCGGTGGGCTCATCCGCAAAAATCATGCTGGGATGATTTATCATACTGCGGCAGATGCAGGCGCGCTGAAGCTGTCCGCCGGATACTTCATTGATATCATTATCCGCAATATCGATAATGTCCAGCTTACGCATCAGATCCTGCCCCCGTGCAACCGTCTCTTTTCGACTCTCTCTGATTTTGCCTGACTGACAGGCAGGAAGAATAATATTATCCAGCACAGTCAGATTTTTCAGCATGTACATTTGCTGAAAGATAAATCCCATTTCATCAAGACGCAAGCCTGCCAGTTCTTTTTTCTCCATCTGTGCAATATTTTTTCCGCAAAAACTGACTTCTCCGGCAGTTATGCTGTCCATACCGGAAACCGCATAAAGCAGCGTACTTTTCCCGGAACCGGATGGCCCCATCACGGCCACCATCTCTCCCTCTTCAATAGACAGATTCACGTTCTTTAATACATTGTTTTGACGTTTGTTCACGATATATGTTTTACAAAGATTCTTTGTTTCCAATACTGTTTTCATCTGAATAACCTTACCTTTCTGTTTTTGCTGCTGTTATATGATCCATTTTTTGGCGGCCTGAATCTATTCTATATAAGAACTTTCAGCCGGCGAGATGGATTTTGTACAATGGGCTGTCAAAAATGCACTTATCATCGTCACGGCCAGTACCAAAAGCGGATAAATGACATAGACTTCCAGAGGAACAATTTCATACTTAATGCCAAAATCTGCACCCATCCAACGGAAAACAGGTCCGATAGAAAAATTCGTCAGCGGCCATAACAGCAGCAGCGATATCACCGTCGACAGGATACTGATCATACCAAATCGTAACGTGTGCCATGCAACGACAGTCCTGTCATCAAATCCTATCGCCTTTAAGATCGCAATTTCACTTCTCTCTTTTGCGATAAAAGAACGCTCCATCAGTATCGTTATCAGACAAATAACAATACTCATGACAATAAGAACCATAATTCTGACACCATCTATAACATCACCCACACTGGTCAGAATTTTTGAGTACTCACCTGCCGTATACACTTTGTCGGTATCATAAATTTCTTTTATTTTTTCAATTCTGTTTTGTAATTCTTTTCCATCCGGATTATCTGTAAAATTTATCTGATATCCGAAAAATCCGCCTGTTTCCAGAAAGTTTACCTCTTCATCTTCGTGCAGACGAATGCCTTCTCCCATATTGTTCATATTCTGAAAAAATGCAGTGATCACATACTCTTTTTCCTGTCCCATCCGGCGGATCACAATAGTATCACCGATCTGGGCATCCAGTTTTTCCGCAGTCACTTGCGTTATCGCAATTTCATCCGCATTTTGCGGCGCTGTTCCTTTAAAATAAAGGTACTCATCAGCCGTCGTGCCGATTCCCAGCAAAACCTGACATTTACATACAAGTTCCCCATGCTTTACCGTGTATTTCATCATCACTTCGTTCACACATTCTGCCGGCATCCCGTTTTCTGCAAGTGTTTCTTCCATTTCCGCCAGATGGTTTTCCAAAAGTTCTCTTCCGTTTTCCACCATAAAGCTCATCTGCGTCCCTTCATCGGACATGTACACATCGCTCTGTGTCAGTCCAAATGCCGTTACAAGTTCCGCACTTTCCAAGGTATTTACTGCATTGACCAGAATCAATATGGCAGAAAGACAAATTGTAAAAGTCAGTATTACCGTTGCAAAACGCCTTGGACTGCTTAAAACATCATTCGCTGCCAGATAAAGCGATGGACGCATGGAACTTTTGTGAAGCCGCAATATTCCTTTTTTTCGGAAACGCTCCCCCGTCTCTCCGCTGCGAATGGCATCCACCGGTGTAAATTTGTTCACTTTTCCCGTACAGCCAAAACTGAATAATAAGATAATACAAATAACCATAAAGGAACAAATTGCATTGATCAGTATTCCATTTTCATTTTCCATAACCATATTGGAAGATACTTGTTTCAACATCATTTTTCCAAGCGGGATACTCCCTAAAAATCCAAGCAAAGCTCCAATGACAGCCAGCACCAGATATTTCGTTATATAAAGACAGCGAATTTTTATATTTCCAATACCGATAGCTTTCATCACACCGATTTCCCGATATTCTTCCGTCAGAGTAAAAGAAATGGTAAATCGCAAAACAACCAGAGCTACCAGAATGAGACATACACTGATTACCAGAAGGACCCCCGCAACCAGCATTTCAAGAACGTATGCCATTTTTACCTTTTCAACAGTATCGTTAAAAACCAGACTGCAGTCCTGCTCACTTAAAGCTCTATCTACCGCTTCTGTATCGCTGGTATTAACATAGCAGAGGCTGCCGCCATACAAACCGGTAATTTCTTCTTTTGAATAAAAATATTCAAAATCACTTTCGCTTACAATAAAGCGTGTCGTTCCCATCATCTCCGAGCCGAGAAAAGCATCTTTAAAACTTCCCGCGATCTCAAATGTTCTGGAAATATCCCCGTAACGAATCTCCAGTGTATCTCCGATTTCCATATTGCCGGCTTTCATTCTCTTTCCGGAAATATACACCTGTCCCGGTCTGACTTCTTCAATAACCTGATTGTTATTATCAAAAAATCTGATCTCTGTATCCTCCATGGCAACCAGTACGGAAGAATTGTTCATGGTCTTTATCTGTTCGCCCCCGTAATACAGATTATCTGAATTCATATAGAGAATTGTCTCAATCCCGTAATCTTCTATCGCATCAAGTTCATCAAAAGTTTCCGAAATATCCGGACTTCCCACCTTGTCTATGGTGGCGGCCAGATAATCCGGCATACCTGCCTGCTCAAAATAATAGTCCAATGCATTTGTTATGCTGAGAATGTTTTTCATACTGCTGGCAATAAACATGGTGGACAATATGATGAACATGAGCAAGATTATGTTCATTGTTTTTTTCCGTTTCAAATCTTTTTTCAGTATTTTAAAATACATGTGTTGACTCCTTTCTTTGTTCTGAAACTACTGTAACAAAGAAATTATTAAATAATCCTTAAATAAAATTATAAATAAAAACAGCCCCTGACGTCTATGCAAAACATCGAGGGCTATTTTATCATTCAACTATATGAAAGCAGCAATTGTTACTGCAATTCCCGAAGCATGTGATTTATTTCGTTGTCGTCTTCTACGATTAATATATAATTTTTCATGACCTTATCCTTTTTCTAATATCTGATTCATTGTCCTTTCACTTCATCGGATCAGTTCTAATTCCAGACACTTCCATTTTTCACCCAGAATGTTATAATACTCCTCTTCTTCCATTTCAACATCCTGAATTCTGATTGGAATTTATTCCACAATCATGTCAATCAAAGTCTTGATATGAATTTTCATAGTATCCAAACATGGAACCGGACTTACCTCATCATTTAACAAAAGGGGCAATTCGGTACACCCTAATATAATTGCATCAATACCATTATCTTCTTTCATACGCTCGATTATCTTTTGAAAACTTCTTAAGGTTTCTTCCTTTACAATTCCAAGCTCTAATTCTGAAGATATTTTTTTATTTACAAATTCCATTTCTTCCGCAGTTGGAACAACAATTTCAATATCACTGTTCTGGAAAGGCATTTTGAAAAAATCACCCGTCATAGTAAAAATAGTGCCAAATAACCCCAGCTTACGTTTATTCAATCGAATCGCTTCATCCCGCGTTGCATCTATTATACTTACTAATGGAACGGTTGCTTTTTCCTGAAGCTTATCAAAAACAATATGCGGCGTATTTGCGCTCAACGCTACAAAGTCAGCTCCGCTTTTGACAAGATTATTAACGGCGTTCATGAGATAATCTGTTAACGCATCATATTTTTGCTCATTACAAAGCCGCAGAACGTCAAATACATTTACACTTTCAATCGTTAAGTTCGGAAATAACTCCTTTCCCATCCTCTTTTGTACACCATAAACAATATCATGATAATAAGGAATCGTTGACTCTGGTCCCATTCCTCCCACTAAACCTAATTTCTTCATATCAGTCACCTCATTTTCCCAATAATTTGTACATAAGGCCTTCTTCCACCTGTTCAGAATCAGCATGAAAAATATCAATTTTTTCTTTATCCGCACTTCTATCCGAAAATGCAGGATATAAAAACCCAAAAGCAGGTTCTCCCGGTTCATATTTATCACACATAGGACTTACCGCACAAATAATAAAATCGTATATTTCCTCTGATTCCCATAAATTTTCCTTGTCTTTTCCTTTTAATGGGACATCATACACTCCGTGAAATACAAATACGGCAAATTCGTGGTCAACAGGATACCCATCCGCTATCTGTTCATATAATATCTCCATCAATGCATCATTTTTCAATCCGCATTCCTGAATTGCCTGAAGCAATTGCCACATACTGTTTTTTCCTTTGACTCCATCCGGAAATGTATATTCCTTTAACTGTATATTGGTTTTAGAAAAAGGAATTGTTTTTGCCAGTTTCAAATTTCTTGCTTTTTCAGAACCGGAAAGTTTTCCGAAATGAATATTAAAACATTCATCCACTTCTCCCATATCGTTTATATAAGCCCCTGCAATTCTGTCAAAACAGCTTCTTGCCGGTGTCATACGCCTTGTTAATTCCAACATATCTTCTCTGTTAAGCATTTTTCTTTACTCCATACTGCTTTTTATTTTCTTTTTTAAGTGAAGAATACCAGTGCTTTACATGTCCCATTGAAAGTCTGATCAACTCAAGATCATCAAACAATCCAAATGTCAGTGAATTTGGGTTTCCGATTAATTCCGTCTGCAAATGATTTCACTATATTCTTTTTCATCTTCATCGTGCCTTACCTCAGCCGTTTAAAGTCAATGTAAAACACCCATTTTTCAACTCTTTTTTACCATCCAAAATAAAACAATATTTTCAATATAAATCTAATAGTTACTTCTAATCGTTTTTCAATCCCGAAAACCGGAGTTTTCCCACTTGGTCTCAAATTTCTTTTTTAAAGCAAATAACACGATTAGCCTCTTCAAACCCCATTGCCATATGGAATCTGAAACTCTCCCCATTGTCCAGTTCACAATCACTTGCAAATTCAGTGCAATTCTTTTCTTTCGCCCACTTTTCACATGCCAGCAAAAGTTCTTTTGCAAAACCCTTATGCCTGAATTCTTCTTGAATAAAGATTCCTTCTAAATATCCAACCGGCGATGTTTCTGTACCTTCCACATAATCATATCGAAGCTGGCATTGAGCAAATCCTACCGGCTTATTTTCGATATATTTAATAAAACATTTTGCATCCTGATTACCTACAATTTCAGAAAAATCTTTCTCTAATTCAGGTAATGTATGGCTGTCCCACATTTGCATTGCTAATTTTGCTAAAGCTAAAATATCTTCTTTTTCAGCATATTTGACCAAAATAAATTTCCTCCATAAATTCAAGATTGAATGCTTTTCATATATATCCAATCGCTGTAATACAAGTTTTTCCAAGCAAATTGTACTATAACTTTCCAATGCATTCAACTGAAAGTGTACCTCTGTTTCATAGTATAAACACCCCTGTTTTATAAAGAAATCAATATCAAAGAATAACAATTTGTTCGTGTGGAATACTGATAACATCCTACAAAACAACGGAGGTAATTAAATAATGGCAAAAGCCGGCATGAAACGACCTGACCCAAAAGAACCCCACGGAACCGAAAGCAATCACAAAGCTCATTTTCCAAAAAACGACACCACTCCGGTACCTGAAATTCAGGGTAAGGCAAAAGCGGGTCACCAAAAAGCCAAACCAATGTAACGTTTTTTTACACTGCTTCAGGTCATCTGCCACATAGCAATCTATATGGGTAACGATTGAAAGATTTATTCGGGTATGCTATATTCGAATGGAGCCACCCCCATCATAAAGGATGTATATGATTATTCTTATATGAAAAGATGTTGGGGTCAAATACAAAAGGAGAATTCATATATTATGGTTATCAGATTATGTGGAACAGAAGATATTGAAGCTGTGGGCGCATTTTACGACCAGGTAGTAGAACATTTATGCAAGACCGTCAACTATCCCAAGTGGACGTATAAAAAATATCCTTCCATCGACTCTGTCCGGGCTATGACCCAGGCCGGATGTCAGTTTGTGTGTATAGATCATGATATGATAATAGGCGCATTTGTTCTCAATGAAGATCCCCAGGGAAAATATGAAAATACAGCATGGCGCAAATCACTGACCCAAGGTGAATATATGGTATGCCATACTCTGGCTGCAGCACCTTCCATGCAGGGAAAAGGTATCGGCAAACAGCTCGTAGAATTTTGTGTGGATTACGCAAAAAGCCGGGGCTATCAGGCCATACGTCTGGATGCAGTGCCTGATAATATTCCTGCAAGAAAGCTTTATGAAAAATGCGGATTTCAGTATGCAGGCGATGTGGATCTGGAACGAAATATTGAGGAGATACCATTATTTTCAATGTATGAACTGAATTTCTGAAAAAGGGAGTTAAGCTCTGCCATGACAAACAGAGCTTAACTCCCTCTTTCAAAAGAAACGGATGGATTTCCTTTTAAAAATAAAATAATTCTTCAAATTTTTTATCAAGCGCAATACACAATAAAAGTGCCAGCTTTGCAGTTGGATTAAATTGCCCTGTCTCAATGGAACTGATTGTATTTCTGGATACACCAACCATATCTGCAAGTGCTGATTGTGAAAGTTTCTTTTCTGTGCGGGCTTTTTTTACATTATTTTTTAATATCAACTGTTCATTCATATTTAATGTCCCATCAAAAATCTTATCGTAGCAGCTGCCGCAACAATCAATGTAATGATCGCCATCATCAAACAGCTTTTTTCTTTACTCTTTACAAATCTATATGCCTGCCCTGCGCATACAGAGAAACAAACTGTAGCACACAGATCCATCATAGGCAACCCCTGTTCTGCACGAATAAATGAAAATACTGCGGCTGCGATTACCATAATTACATAGGTCCATTTCATTGATCTGTCTCTAATCTGAATCTCCATTTCATCAATTCTTTCATTTTGTGCCTTTTTTAAAATTTCACTCTTATCCATTCCGGCCTCTCCTTTGCCAAGTTTTATTTGCAATCATATATTACCACTGCCAAGTTTTGTTGTCAATATTTTTTTGACAAGTTTTGTTTGCAAAAAACAGCCTTTGGCGTCTATTAAAACGTCAAAAGCTGTTTGCTTTATTTTATCACTTTTCATATGAATAGCCGGCGGAAGGAAAACACCTAAAGCTCCAACCTGTAGATTTTAGCCGCAAAAGTCTCGCTCCCATCCATTTTTTTATACTCGCCGTATCTTGCGAACTTCAATCCCAGTTTTTCCATGACACGTCCACTCGCAGGATTATCGATTGCATGTTCCGCTTCAATAGCCTTAACTTCACATTTACTGCATACATAATCAATAATAGCCCTGATTGCTTCTGTGGTAAAACCCCTGTTCCACATATCATATCTTAAATTATAGCCAACCGACCATACATCCATTTCAGGATGATAATACATTCCTCCGCTTCCAATAAGCTCTCCGGTCTCTTTTAAAACAAAGCCGTAATCATATGCGTTTGGATTATCTGGTTTAAGAGTCTCAATCCATGCTTTCACATCATCAGCATTTTTATAAAGCGGATAGATCATATATTTGTTAACCCGCGGATCTCCACACCATTTGAATGCTTCCATATAGTCATCCGGAATCAGATTTCTGAGAATCAGTCTTTTTGTTTCCAATTGTTTATGAGACATTCTGCCACCCCTTGTATCATAGTTTTGTATTTAGTAAATAAGTATATTCCTCCATTTTTTGAATGGCACTTTCTAAATAATTACGACTATACTCTGTTTTGGAAATTATTGCAACATTAAATGTTATAAGTCAACTTCGCAATTATTCTGAAAAACAATCTTGAAGTAACACAGAGAGTATGCAGTTAAAATGATCAGACAGATTACAGAACCATAATCAATGTGCCCACAGCAATTAAAATGCAGCCGATCAAAGATTTAGCCGTAAATTTTTCATGCAAAAAGAGGAAAGCTAAAATCAGCGTGATCACTACACTCAACTTATCAATGGGGACTACCTTTGACGCGTCACCAATCTGAAGTGCCCTATAATAACATAGCCAGGAAGCTCCCGTGGCAAGACCGGATAAAATCAGAAAAATCCAGCTTTTTCTGCTGATTTCGGAAATACCGGTCTGCGCATTTGTGAGAAAGACCATTCCCCAGGCCATGACCAGTACAACTACTGTTCTGATTGCAGTCGCCAGATTGGAATTCACTCCATCAATACCCACTTTTGCCAGGATTGAAGTAAGCGCCGCAAAAACGGCGGACAGAAGTGCAAATACAAACCACATAAACATTCCCTCCTCAAACGCGAATTTATCATTGGTTTTTCTATATTTTACCATATTTCGGGCATTGAGGAAAATAACTTCTCCTGATTCATTTACAATCCTGCAATACGATAATCTGTATTGACTAATAAACTGCTTCTATTACTCCCATTGCTCCAAACCACCCATTTCCTTTCCTATACTTACTACTGTAAAACCACATGATGTCATAACAACAAAGTTTGTAAGTTTTGCATAAACAGAGCTTTCTATTTTTGTTTTTGGTTATGCGTTTAACCTTTGTAATTATTCATGACCCGCGATAAAATAAGACTGAAAATACTACTCGGAGAGGTTACTATGAAACAAAAACAAAATTTTTTAACCACTGTATGTAATTTAGCCATTCCCGTTGCCCTTCAGTCCATGCTCCAGTCATCCTTCAGCATTGTGGACCAGATTATGATTGGACAGCTCGGCAGTGTAAGCGTAGCAGGAGTCGGACTGGCGGGGAAATTTTCCTCCATTTTTTCGGTTATGGTATCCGCTGTTGGAGCCGTTGCCGGAATTATGATTTCCCAATACATAGGGCAAAAAAATAAGCAGGAAGTGCGAAGAAGTTTTTATCTGAATCTGATACTGGCAATCGGCATGGCCGCCCTGTTCACCATCCTTTGTGCAGTGTTCCCAAAACAGATTATGACCCTTTATACAAAGGATGAGCCAACGATCTTGGCTTCTGCCGATTATCTGAGAATTATTTCCGGTACTTTTCTGCCAATGGCGGGAGCCACTCTGCTGTCCACCATGTTCCGATGCATGGAAAAAGCACAGCTCCCTCTATATGCAAGTATTGCATCCGCAGTTTTGAACACGGTCCTGAATTATATTCTTATTTTTGGAAAATGTGGTTTTGTACCAATGGGAGCAGAAGGTGCTGCAATCGCTACTTTCATTTCGCAGTGCCTCAATTTCTTTGTCATGCTTCTGATGCTGTTAAAATACAATGACTATCTGAAAATCTCAGATGATATGAAAAAAACAACGTCCAAAATTAATTGGACGCAATATCTGAATATGCTTTTACCGATTCTGGTTTGTGAATTTGCGTGGAGTTTGGGTGAAAATGTGTATGCAGCTATTTACGGCCACATTGGGACAGAAGCAAGTGCCGCAATGACTTTAACGAATCCGGTGCAGGGATTAATGATCGGTGCACTTTGCGGCTTATCGCAGGCCGCAAGTGTCATAATTGGTAAAAAATTAGGGCAAAAAGAATATGAGGATGCTTATCAGTCATCTAAAAAGCTTATTTTGTACGGTTTCGTGGGTTCCATATTATTATCTGTGCTGATTATCATAACAAGTTCCTATTATGTGGAAATATATCAGGTGGAAGATTCTGTCAAATCACTTACCCGGCAAATTTTAACAGCTTATGCTCTTGTTGCTCCATTTAAAGTAGAAAATATGATTGTGGGAAGTGGGATTATACGAAGCGGCGGTAAGACAAAATACGTTATGGCTATTGATATGACTGGAACCTGGGTATTCGGTGTCCCGCTTGGATTGCTTTCAGCTTTTGTTTTGAAACTGTCAATTCCTTATGTGTATTTCATTCTTTCCTTAGAAGAGTGCATTCGCTTCAGCATATCGATGGTGGTTCTTCGCAGAAAAAAATGGATGCACAGTTTAGAGGCGGCTGAAACCAGGTAGGAAAATAGCGCTTCAGTGTCCGGGGGATTTTCTTTTACCTATTTTTCCCCTTGCTGCCTGGAAAGACTAAATCATTTTCCAGGTAAGCAAGAACCCGGCACAATACCTGTTTTATCAATCACTGTTATGTGTGCATCCAGATTCGGATCTGTTTTTGTTCTTTCTAAGATTGTTATATCCTGACCGCAAATCAGAATCTACATATTCTGATGCAAATCTTTGTCATCTCTTTTTTCTTTAAATTTTTTTCTTATCAAATAAACAATAAGCGCTGCAAAAAATGCATCCAAAACCCAAACTACTATAGCAGCTGCAAGATCACCGCGTCTCCAGCATCCTTTTCACCCTCAAATTAAGATTTTAAATACAATCCGATGAATTTGTCCTTAAATCAAATTCTTTTCAAAATTCTTTACATATTCCTGCTGTTTTGCAAAATATGCTAAAACCTGCTACAATTTTACAATACCTTATCAAAAAGTCAAGAATCAGGAGGCATTTCGATGTATCAGAAAAAAGCAAAACAATTACTGGATTTCATAAAGAATAGCCCAAGCTGTTTCCATGTAATTCAAAATATGAAAAAAGAGCTCGACGAAGCCGGATTTCAGGAAATAAAAGAACGGGACTGCTGGCATCTGGAAGCAGGCGGAAAATACTATGTAACACGCAATGATTCCTCAATCATCGCATTTAAGATTCCATGTAAAGACTTCCATGGATTTCAGATCATGGCCAGCCACAGTGATGCTCCTGCTTTTAAGGTAAAAGAAAATCCGGAGATTGC
>JAXJSH010000110.1:0-10141 GCA_036310185.1 Lachnospiraceae bacterium
AAAATTCGGCAGGATAGAGAAGATATGATTCGTGTCATAGGTGCCATATTTGTATTGGGATCAAGCAGCATATTTGGTTTTCTGAAAGGGCAGCAGCTTCAGGAAAGAATGGATGCACTCCGGGAAATTCAGAAGATGTTTCTGGCTATATCAAACGACATCCATTTTGGACAGATATCCCTGCCGGAATCGCTGGAACGGATATCCGGGCAGGTGCGTGATCCCTTTTCCAGAATGCTGAAAAATGTCTGTGGAGAGATGCGCTGGCGAGGGGGAAAAACCATGGCCCGGATCTGGGCGGATGAGACGGAACAGTGCCTGAAAAAGAGTGCGTTAAAGCAAAAAGACCGGGACGGGCTGGCACAGATGGGACAGTATCTTGGAAGTCTTGACCGGAAAACGCAGGAGCAGATGATACGGCTGTATCTGAATGATCTGGAAGCCGGCATTGGCGAAATCGCAGAATCCATACAGGGGCAGCAGAAACTGTATCGTATGTTCGGAGTGACCGGAGGCCTTCTGATTATTCTGCTGCTGTTATGATAATGGAATATTTGTGTGTGAAAAGAAACTGCAGAAGAATGCATGGCAGATGGAGGAGGAGTGCGTGGAAGTTAGTCTTATTTTTAAAATAGCGGCGGTGGGCATCCTGGTGTCGATCCTGAGTCAGGTGTTAAAACACAGCGGCCGTGAAGAGCAGGCTTTTCTGACCAGTCTGGCCGGTCTGCTGATCGTACTCCTCTGGATTTTGCCTTATATTTTTGAATTGTTTGAGACGGTACAGGCCCTGTTTACTTTTTGAGATGGCAGATGCGGAGAAAATGGAAAACAGATTGACCGGAAATGTGAAAAATGGTACGGGAGGCGCCATGGATATTGTAAAAATCAGTGTACTTGGGATTGCCGGGATTGTGCTTGGCCTTTTTTTGAAGGAATCAAAACCGGAGTATTCGCTGTATGTAAGTGTCTGTATCTGTCTGGTCATTGTGGGATATTCGGTGACAAAACTGCTGACACTGTTCGACAGTTTCCGACAGCTGCAGCAGTATATCCCAATCGACAGTCAGTATATCAGCACACTTTTGAAAATCATCGGAGTGGCTTATCTTGGCCAGTTTTCGGCAGGCGTCTGCAAGGATGCCGGATATTCCTCCATGGCCGGCCAGATTGAAATTTTCTGTAAGCTGTCCATTATGGTGATCAGTATGCCGATTTTGCTTGCACTGCTGGAGACCATCAGCAGTTTTCTGGCATGAGAGGGCTCCGGAAAAAAGAAAATACGCGGAAAAAGATAATGGATATCACGGCAGGAAGAATTGTTTTATTCTCTATGTTCGTGATTTTTTTATTCCCCTCCAGAGTCTTCGGGGCAGAACAAAGCGTCCGGGAGCAGAATGAAGAACAGGAATACAATCTTTCGGAAGAAGTTCAGGAAGAGATTACGGAACAGGATATCGCTGATACCACAGAAGAACTTCTCAATGATCTGGAACTGGAAAATATCGAGTCAGCCGTATCACAGCTTCTGGAAGACGACAGTTTTTCCTTTCAGGAGATGGTGGAAGCCCTTATAAGCGGGAAAATGCAGCTGGACGCGGAAACGCTGGTGGAGCTGGTAAAAGAGATGTTTATCGGCGAACTGGCCGGGCAGAAACAGATACTGATGCAGATCCTTCTGCTGATTCTGGCGTCCTCGCTTTTGCTGAATATTTCACATATTTTTGATAAAGGGCAGATCAGTGAGATCGCATTTTATATGGTATACCTTTTGATTTTTGTGCTCCTGGTCAAGTCCTTTGGAAGCTTAAGCAGCCAGATGTCAGCGGCACTGGATAAAGGTGTATCTTTTATGGAAGTGCTGACACCGGCCTATTATCTTGCAATCATAGCCTCAAATGGAACATCTTCGGCGTACTGCTATTATCAGATCGTGCTGATCGTTATTTTTGCGGTTCAATGGCTTCTGCTGAAGGTTGTGGTGCCCGGGATCAATGTTTTTGTGCTTCTTGGCGTGGTAAACAATCTTTCAAAAGAAGATCTGCTCTCGAAGATGGCGGAACTTCTGAAAACCGTGATGGAATGGATACTGAAAAGTGTGATCGCGCTGGTGGTTGGGATGCAGGTGATTCAGCGTATGGTATCTCCCATGCTGGATTCGCTGCAGCGGACCTTTATCGGAAAGACAGCCAGTGCCATTCCAGGACTTGGAAATGTATTGGATTCCGTAACCGAAATGGTCATAGGATGTTCCATGCTGATTCGAAACTGTGTCGGGGCGGCAGCGCTGATCGTGCTGATTCTTCTGGGGGCCGGTCCCGTGATACAGCTCGGGGCAACAACGCTGCTGTACCGGGCACTGGCGGCAGTAACTCAGCCCATTTCCGACAAACGCATGGTGGGCTGTCTGACGGTTATGGGGGAAGGCTGCGGACTGCTGTTTCGGGTGCTTCTGACGGCGGAAATACTGTTTCTTGTGACCGTGGCGATCGTGGCATCGGGAGGTGGATGATGGAGCTGATCTATGAATGGATGCGGAATCTGGTGTTTTATTCCATTCTCGCATCGGTTGTTATGAATGTACTGCCAAATTCAGAATATCAGAAATATATCCGTTTCTTTCTTGGTATGCTTTTGATCATTGTGGCGGTCACACCCCTTTTGCAGTTTTTTGGACTGGAAGAGACCATGAATTCCAATTATTATACGGAAAGTCTGGAAGAAAACTGGGAAGAGACCATGGAAGATGTGGATATTGAGATTGATCAGGGAAGTTGAGTCATAAAATGGGGAATCTGGGTGGATTATTTAAAAAAATCAAAAAAGAGCATCTGGTTTTATGTTTTTTATTCGGAATACTGCTTCTCGTGGCAGCGCTTCCAACTTCGGATTCGAAGTCCGTGCTGAAAGAAAATACGACTGTATCCACAAATGCGGATGCGCTGGAGCGGCAGCTTGAGGAAGCACTTTCCGGAATCGAAGGAATCGGTGAAGTGCAGGTGACCATTGCGCTGGAACCGCTGGTGGACAGTTACAGCAATCCGGAGATCACCGGTGTGCTGGTGGTGTGCAGCACCGGAGATGATCCCATATCGGTTCAGAAAATACAGGAGTCAGTTATGACATTATTTCAGCTGGAAGCCCATAAAATTAAAGTAATGAAAATGAAGTAAAGGAGAATGCAGTTGAAGAAGATCTTTAAGAAAAATCAAATCATTATTGCGGCTTTGGCGATTATGATCGCAGTGGCAGGGTACTTAAGCTATTCCAGTATATCCATCATGGAGGAAGACAGTCTGACCGAGAGCGTGGCTGCAAGCGATACGGAAGTGATCGCAAGCGATACTTCCCAGCCTGGTGAGGCAGTACTTACCGGTTCTTCCGCTTTTGTGGCAGAGGCGAAAGTCAGCCGTGAACAGATCCGTTCCCAGAATAAAGAGATGCTTCTGGAAGTGATCAACAATGAAAGTCTCTCAGAAGAGGAAAGACAGGAAGCCGTAGCAAGCATGGTGGAACTGACGGATCTTGCTGAAAAAGAAGCGGCAGCAGAGATGATGCTGGAGGCAAAAGGCTTTGAAGATGTGGTAGTGAATCTGACTGGTGATTCCGCAGATGTTATGGTTCCGAGCAGTCAGCTGGATGATACACAGCGGGCACAGATTGAAGACATTGTTATGCGTAAGACAGAAGTTGCCGGGGAAAATATTGTGATCACTCCGATGGATGAGAGTATGTGATCCGCTCCTGTGCTCCGGGGCGGGAATAAAAAGGCAGGCTGTGCGAAAAAGGCACGGTCTGCTTCTTTTTTGCACTCTTTTTCATGGAAATGCGGCGTATTTTGCACCTAGACAATTACTGGAAAATAGAGTAGAATCGTATAGGATAATTTGATTAGGAGGCACAAAAGTGGCTGATTATAGAAAAGAAATTGAGCGTAGAAGAACATTTGCAATCATCTCTCACCCGGATGCAGGTAAGACGACCCTGACGGAAAAATTCCTTCTTTACGGGGGTGCCATCAACCTGGCCGGTTCGGTAAAAGGAAAAGCGACGGCACGCCATGCGGTTTCCGACTGGATGGAAATTGAAAAAGAGCGTGGTATTTCCGTTACTTCTTCTGTATTGCAGTTCAATTATGGGGGATACTGTATTAATATATTGGATACACCGGGACATCAGGATTTCTCAGAGGACACATACCGTACACTGATGGCGGCGGATTCCGCGGTCATGGTAATTGACGGGTCTAAGGGTGTGGAGGCCCAGACCAGAAAGCTGTTCAAAGTATGTGTGATGCGCCATATCCCGATTTTTACTTTTATCAACAAAATGGACAGGGATGCCAACGATACCTTTGAACTTCTGGATGAGATCGAGAAGGAACTGGGCATTGCAACCTGCCCGATCAACTGGCCGATCGGTTCCGGTAAAGCATTCCGCGGTGTATATGACAGAAATACAAAGAAAGTGCTGACCTTCTCCGATACCATGAAAGGTACAAAAGAAGGTATTGAAGAAGAAATTGATGTGGACGATCCGCATCTTCTGGATGTGGTATCCGAAGAACAGAAAGCTGCCCTTCTGGAAGAGATCGAGCTTCTGGACGGTGCAAGTGCCGAATTCGATCAGGAACTGGTAAGCAAAGGCGAACTTTCTCCGGTATTTTTCGGTTCCGCACTCACCAACTTTGGTGTTGAGACATTCCTGAAACACTTCCTTCAGATGACATCCGCTCCCCTTGCACGAATGACAGCAGACGGAATCATTGATCCGATGGAAGAAGATTTTTCCGCCTTTGTCTTTAAGATTCAGGCAAATATGAACAAAGCCCACCGTGACCGTATCGCATTTATGCGTATCGGATCCGGAAAATTTGATGCGAACATGGAAGTATACCATGTGCAGGGCGATAAAAAAATGCGTCTTTCCCAGCCCCAGCAGATGATGGCATCGGACCGCCATGTGGTCGATGAGGCTTATGCCGGTGATATCATCGGCGTTTTTGACCCGGGTATTTTTTCCATCGGCGATACCGTATGTGCGCCGGGCAAAAAGTTTGCTTATGAAGGAATTCCGACTTTTGCACCGGAACATTTTGCTCGCGTGCGTCAGATGGATACCATGAAGCGAAAACAGTTTATCAAGGGCATCAACCAGATCGCTCAGGAAGGTGCGATCCAGATTTTCCAGGAGTACAACACCGGTATGGAAGAGATTATCGTCGGAGTAGTCGGTGTTCTGCAGTTCGATGTGTTAAAGTATCGTCTGGAAAATGAATACAATGTGGATATCCGTCTGGAAACCCTTCCGTATGAGCATATCCGCTGGATCGAAAACTGGGAAGAAGTGGATCTGGATCACATTATCGGTACTTCCGACATGAAAAAAGTAAAAGACCTGAAAGGCCGCCCGCTGCTTTTGTTTATCCATGCCTGGAGTGTGGGCATGACACTGGATCGAAACAAAGATCTGGTGCTGACCGAGTTCAGTAAATAAGATTAGTCTTTCTTTTTTGGGCTGGATTTGGTATAATATTGCTATGGTAAAACAGTCACGTAAAAATGAGTGTTTTGGTTCAAAGAAAATAAGAGAAATTCTTTTTCAATACATGCGTTAGGAGGTTCTTATTATGGCGGAAAAAAGAACAACAGTAACTCTGCGTGAAGAGGGCGAATACGGTCAGGTTCAGATCGCAGATGAAGTAGTAGCGATTATTGCAGGTCTTGCTGCAACAGAGGTAAAGGGTGTGAGCAGCATGGTCGGCGGAAAGTTTGGTGTAAAGACTCCGTCCAAAGGGGTACGTGTTGATATTTTAGAAGGTGTGGCCTGTGTGGATCTGGCCATGAACATTGACTTTGGCTACAGCATTCCGGAAACCAGCCGAAAGGTGCAGGAAAAGGTAAAAGCTGCCATTGAAAACATGACCGGACTGGAAGTATCTGAGGTAAACGTACATGTAGCAGGTGTGGACATGGAGCAGAGCAAATAAAGACTTTTCGTAAAAGATGGAGAGATGACCGGCAAAATATATTTGCTGATCACAATTGCTTAATGATGGGAATGTCTGCATGATAAGTGGGGACAGTGATTGCTGTCCCTCTTTTCTCAGCCATTCCTTTTTATTTTTTATACCGGAAAACTGGAGGAAATCATGAAGAGACGAGAACTGAGAGAACACATTTTTAAACTGCTCTTTCTGAGAGAATTTAACGAGGAAAGTGAGATGCCGGCGCAGCTTGCGCTTTACTTCGAGGGACTGGAGTCACTGAAGAAAGAAGAACAGACCTACATGGAAGAAAAATATCAGCTGGTCTGCGGCAGGCTGGAAGAGATTGACGCCATGCTCAACGAGGCATCCAAAGGCTGGAAAACCACACGTATGAGCAAAGCAGATCTGGCGATCCTGCGTCTTGCGGTTTATGAGATGAAATATGATGGAGATATTCCGGTGAAAGTGGCCATTAACGAAGCAGTGGAATTGGGAAAAGCCTTCGGCGGCGAGGAATCTGCACACTTTATCAATGGAATTCTGGGAAAACTGGTTTAAAAAACTGGCGGCAGATCGGAGATTTCCGGCCGTCCATGCGTATGGTAAGGGAGTTGTATGATTCAGAGCGGAATGAATAAGACAGGAATAAGCAGAAATGTTTATTCTGTCGGTCAGGTAAACAACTATATCAAAAACATGTTTACCCAGGATTTTATGCTGAACCGTATCTATATTCGGGGTGAAGTGTCCAACTGCAAATATCATACATCCGGTCACATCTATTTTTCACTGAAAGATGAGACCGGTACGATGGCATGTGTCATGTTTGCAGGGCAGAGGCGGGGACTTGCCTTTTCCATGAAAAACGGTGACAAGGTGGTAGTTGGCGGAAGTGTCGGTATCTATGAACGGGACGGCAGATATCAGTTATATGCAAAAGAGATTACGCTGGAAGGGGCAGGCGCCCTTTATGAGCGTTTTCTGGCATTGAAGCAGGAATTAGAAGAGATGGGCATGTTTGCCGCTGAATACAAACAGCCCATACCGAAGTATAATAAAAGAATCGGGATCGTCACAGCCCCGACCGGTGCTGCGATTCAGGATATCCGAAACATATCTTATCGGAGAAATCCATTTGTGCAGCTGATTCTTTACCCGGCACTGGTGCAGGGCGAGGGTGCGAAGGAGAGCATCGTAAAAGGCATACAGGCTTTGGACAAACTGGGACTTGACGTTCTGATCGTGGGCCGCGGCGGCGGTTCCATCGAAGATCTCTGGGCATTCAATGAAGAAGCCGTAGCCAGAGCGATTTTTAACTGCAGGACGCCGGTCATTTCTGCGGTGGGACACGAGACAGATGTGACGATTGCCGATTATGTGGCGGATTTGCGGGCACCAACCCCATCTGCGGCTGCGGAGCTGGCAGTGGCAGATATCCGGGAACTGATGGCCGGAATGGGGGATTACAGAAAAAAACTGACCCGTGCCATGGAGAACCGGTTTTTGCTTTGTAAAGCCCGGGCAGAACAGTATCAGGTAAAGCTGAATTACTTAAGTCCGCAGAATCAGATTCGTGAAAAAAGACAATATCTGATGGATCTGGAAGAAAAGCTGAATTCCGGCATGGAATATCAGGTTTTTTTAAAGAGACAGCAGTTGAACTTATATATTCAGAGGCTAAAAGGCCTGTCTCCGCTGGATAAGCTGAACCAGGGCTTTTCTTATGTGACCGATGCGCAGGGACATACGGTGCGTTCCATTGAACAGGCAAAGCCGGGAGATGCTCTGGAAATACAGGTTACAGACGGAAGAATCCGGGCAGAGGTACAGAATGTCCGGCCGGAAGAATGGAGAAAAAAATGACAGAAGTCAAAGAAAACAGAAGTATCGAGGAAGTCTTTCAGGAACTGGATGAGACCGTTGAAAAACTGGGCGGCCGTGATATCAGCCTGGAAGAATCGTTCCGTCTCTACCAGAAAGGAATGGATCTTCTGCGTTACTGCAATGAAAAGATTGATACTGTAGAGAAAAAAATGCTGAAAATGAACGAGAATGGAGAACTCAGTGAATTTTAGAGAAGAACTGGACATCAGAACCCGGAATGCGGAGAAAATAATATATAAATACCTGCCCAAAGAAGAAGGGTTTGCAAAAAATCTGGCCGGAGCCATGAATTACAGTATGCAGGCAGGAGGAAAGAGACTGCGTCCGCTGTTTATGCAGGAAACCTTTGCTCTGTTTGGCGGGGAAGGTCAGGTGATTGAACCCTTTATGGCGGCGATGGAGATGATTCATACCCATTCGCTGGTACACGATGATCTGCCGGCACTGGATAACGATGAATACCGCAGAGGAAAAAAGACAACCCATGCACTTTACGGCGAAGCGCAGGCCATCTTATGCGGAGATGCGCTGCTGAACTACGCCTATGAGACTGCGTTTATGGCATTTTCCATGTGCAAAGATCCGGCCCGTGTGGGGCGTGCGCTTCAGATTCTCGGGGAAAAGACCGGAATCTACGGTATGCTGGGCGGTCAGGCACTGGATGTGGAAAACGATGGAAAGCCCCTTACGCAGGAACAGCTGGATTATATTTATGCCAATAAAACCTCGGCACTGATCGAAGGTTCCATGATGGTTGGGGCTGCACTTGCCGGTGCATCAGAAGATGAGATCTTTCTGATCGAGAGTGTGGGATACCGTGTCGGTCTGGCATTCCAGATTCAGGATGATATTCTGGATGTGACTTCCACCAGCGAAGAACTGGGCAAGCCGGTGTTCAGCGACGAAAAGAACAACAAGACCACCTATGTGACACTGCGCGGAATAGAAGAAGCACGGAAAGAAGTGCGCCGTTTGTCGGAAGAGGCGCTGGAAACACTGAATGAACTTGGTATGAGCAATCCGTTTTTGAACGAACTGATTACTTTTTTGATTACCCGAAGAAAATAAGAGGTACAGCCTATGGCACTTGAAAAGATCAAGAGAGAAAATGATATAAAGAATCTGTCACCGGAAGAGTACCCGGAGCTGGCTGCAGAGATCCGTGAATTTCTGATCCGTTCTTTGAGCCGGACCGGAGGTCACCTTGCATCCAATCTGGGTGTGGTGGAACTGACTATGGCACTTCACTGCTGTTTTGATCTTCCGAAGGACAAGATTATCTGGGACGTAGGTCACCAGAGTTATACCCATAAGATACTGACCGGAAGAAAAGAAGGTTTTTCAGAATTACGAAAACTGAACGGAATGAGCGGTTTTCCAAAGAGAGCGGAGAGTGACTGCGATGTGTTTGATACCGGACACAGCACCACATCTCTTTCCGCCGGGCTTGGCTATGTGGCAGCCCGGGAACTGCAGGGGGAAGACTATTATGTGGTATCGGTCATCGGTGACGGTGCCCTGACCGGCGGAATGGCATTTGAGGCCATGAACAATGCAGCTGAGCTGAAAACCAATTATATCATGGTGCTGAACGACAATAATATGTCCATATCCGAGAATGTGGGCGGTATTTCCGCTTATCTGGGAAGTATCCGTACAGCAGAAGCTTATACAGGGCTGAAAATGGGCGTGACAAATGCGCTGAATAAGGTTCCGGTCGTAGGAGAAAAGACGGTTGGTGCGCTGAGAAAAACAAAACGCAGCATCAAGCAGCTGATGATTCCGGGTATGCTTTTTGAAGATATGGGGATCACATACCTGGGACCGATCGACGGTCACAACATCAAACAGATGATAAAAGCATTTCAGGAAGCGAAGCGGATGAAAGAACCGGTTATGATTCATGTGATCACGGAAAAAGGAAAGGGTTACCTTCCGGCGGTTCGCCATCCGGCCAGATTCCATGGAACCACACCCTTTGAAATCGAAACAGGACTGCCGACCAAACGGACAGGCAAGCCAAATTATACGGACATTTTTTCCACCGTCATGCGAAAATTCGGAGACCGCTACCCGAAAGTGGTCGCGATCACAGCGGCCATGCCGGACGGAACCGGACTGAAGCGGTTCCGCAATATGTTCCCGGATCGCTTTTTTGATGTGGGAATGGCGGAAGAGCATGCGGTGACATTTGCAGCGGGACTGGCACTTGGGGGCCAGATTCCGGTTGTGGCCATATATTCATCCTTTTTACAGCGTTCGGTAGATCAG
>JAXJSH010000111.1:0-2070 GCA_036310185.1 Lachnospiraceae bacterium
TTACATTTTGTAGCATTGAATGATAGTGAAGAATACAAAGAATGTGTAAGACTTCAAAAGCAAGATGTTCTGGACAATTACTTTATGCAGAGTATATTGATTAGTGAAAGCGAATATTTAGAACATTATGACCAGCAGTTATGCAATGAGTATAAGGATAGATTTTATATTACTACTAAACTATGCCCGTTTGCCAATAAGTGCAGTGAAATTAGGTTCAATAAAGCAGATAGTAAAGAGATATGCAACTATAGAGTAGTATCATTTAGACACGATTTGAAAAATGGAACTACTAAATGGGAATTAGATTGTAAAGCCTACTAATAAAAAGTCAAGTATAAATTGAAAAAAAGTTTTATTGGAAAAAATGGGTATACGAAATAAACTGCCTCAATAGCCAGTTTTTGAGAAGGTATGTTTGATAACTATCAGGACTCTTCGTTTGATTCCTGTTCCAAATTGCGTAAACACTCCTTGACTTTGCCATAATAGATTCTAAGGAACTTATTGGCACCGGCAGTCATGTAAACGAGATAAGGTTTTCCTTCGGCTCGTTTTCGGTCAAGGAACTGATAAACTGGTTCATTAACAGGCTTGTTTTGGAGATATGTGCTCATAACTTGAAAGAGTGTTTTGCGAAGCCTTGTTGAACCATTTTTGGAAGCACGATTACTGCGCTGTTTGAACTGACCTGATTCATTTACACCAGGGTCAACACCTGCGAATGCAGTGATAGCTTCACGATGAGTAAAACGGGAAACATCACCGATTTCGGCAATGAGTTGGGGACCATAGGTTTCACCAACACCATATATACTCATTACGGTGTCGTATTCAGGAAGTTTCGAAGCCAGTTGGTTCATTTCCTTACGGAGTATTTCAATGTGTTCAGAGGCAAGATTCAATTGCTTAATACTTTGCTGAATGAGGAGCTTATAGGATTTCTCTTTCGGGAGTACTGCAACAAGCTGTTTGGAAGCTTCGTAAAGTTCCGCTGGTTTTCCTTTCTGAAAGTTATAGTGATGCTTTTTGCAGAATGCCTCATAACGCTCAGTAAAAGCTTTTAAGCCGATTTTGCGAACACAATCAACATGCCAAAAAGAATAGGCATAATCAACCCACTTTTCGCTGCCGTCTTCTCTGACAGGACTATCGAAGAGTTTGTTCACACCCGGATATGTATTATCCAGAAGTGAGATGAGATTTGTTTTTGCAGCGACTTTCTGTTTCATAAAGAAGTTAAACTGCGAATTAAGTGTTTTTAACTGTTCTCTCGTAGTATCCATACTTGAATACTGTCGCAGTTCTGCCCAGTTGTCAAGAGCATATCTGGCGATTTTACGAGCGTCAGCCGGATCTGATTTTACTTTACGGAGAGAGTTCTGTTTCTGTCCTTTAATCAGCTTAGGGTTGACAGCAGAGATGAAAATGCCGGCTTCAGATAAAGACTTAACTACAGGTTCATGATAACGTCCTGTACATTCAATGACAGCTCTGGTTTCACCCTCCAGAGACTGTAGATAGGTTACAAGGGTGTTCAGCTCGCCTGATGTATGTAGGACATCAAAGGGTTTGCGGATGACAACTCCTGCGGGCTGAATTACGGTAATGGTGCTTTTGAATTTAGAAGCATCAATTCCAACTGCATTGTACATAAGCGATTCCTCCATAAGTTGAATTTGCATGGTATCCAGCGTTCCTCATTGCTTATTCAATCTCCTGGGGTCTCAATCGGACGTACACAAGGCAGTCCCACCTACATAAATCGAACGGCTGCATATGATAAGCTGGCTGACTGGCTTTACTACGGACGCCTAATGGTCCAAGGAGAACTAGGTCAGACCGATGCTTATACATAATACAGCTTTAACAATGAGAGGGAAAAGGCCTAACTGGCTGTTAGGTGTCTTAATCCCTACATCTTATATATTAGGAGGAGACTATGAAACATGATATTTGAAACAAAACGCCTAATACTTCGTCCATGGGAAGAAAGTGATGCCGAAAGTTTATATGAGTATGCTAAAGACCCGGAAGTAGGTCCAATAGCTGGATGGCCGATACATACAA
>JAXJSH010000112.1:0-7184 GCA_036310185.1 Lachnospiraceae bacterium
GCCCTATTCGGGCTGCTTTCTCATGTTTTGCGGGTCTCAAAGTCACATTTTTTCATGCAAGCATGAAACATGTGACTTTTTGACCCTGGTATCATATATTTCTGTACTAATCTTCTTCCGGATTCGTTACAACGGATTTCGCCGATACAATTTTCTTTGCTTCCAATCTTTTGTACACGTATTCACGGAATAAGGTATAAATTACAGATACCAGAGGTATAAACACAATCATACCCATAACGCCCATCAGGCTGCCCCCCAGACTGACCGCTGCCAGCACCCATATGGACGGAAGACCAACAGAACCGCCAACTACGTGGGGATAAATCAGATTTCCCTCAATCTGCTGAATCAACAAAAATACACCAATAAAAATCAACGCCCGGAGCGGATTAACCATAAGAATCAGAAATGCACTGATTATGCAGCCTATAAAAGCTCCAACAATGGGTATCAATGACAAAAATCCAATCAAAACACTGATCAAAAGTGCATAGGGGAATCTTCCCACAGATAAAACCACAAAGAACATCAACGTCAGAATAACCGCTTCCAGACACTGTCCGGTCAAAAAGCTGCCAAATGTTCTATGCGTCAGTTCACATACGCTGTCAATTTTAGCAACAATCCGTTCCGGAAGAAACGCATGCATAATTTTATCCAGCTGCACTCTCAGTTTTTCTTTCTGCAGAAGTACATACAGTGCAAATACAAATCCAATAGCAAAATCAGAAATACCGCCAATCAGAACTTTTGCAAAATTAAAAGTACTTCCAAGCATGGCACCCGCACCATTTTTCAAAAAACCCATTACATTGTCAAGAATGCCTTTCCAATCAAAATCCAGAGAACTGATCAGGTTTTCTATGGTCACATTATTCGGGAATATGGTTATAATCCATTTTTCCAAAGTCGGCATAAAATTCTGGATCGTGGTGGCCAGCGCACCCACACTTCTTACAATCTCCGGTACGACTACAAAAATAACAAGTGCCAGAACACCGATCACCGATAATAATGCCAGGATCAGGCTTACCGGTCTGGCCATTTTCCGGACTATTTTTCTTTTCTGCTTCAACGAATCCGGAAAAAGGGTTCTTTCATAAAAACGCATGGGAAGATTGATCACAAAGGCAACTGCAATGCCCACTAAAAACGGCACCAGAACAGCTATAATAAACTTCAGCCCATCAAAAACAACATCCAGATTAAACAGCAGCACTGCCAATAAAATAGTATAGGCAATCAGCCACATGATTTTTTTCATCGTCTCTTTACTTAGTTCCACTTTTAACCTCCTGTCTTTTGAAACCAGTCACTCGCCCGCTCAATAGAGTTATTCTACCACTTTCTTTTCGGGCAAACAAGTATAGCTCCATTTATTATATGCACAGAAAAAATCACAGGAAAATTCATCTGCTCTTATTTATACCAAATTTTCCACGCTATTTTACTGCAGCAAAAGAAGGTCCACACAAAAAAAGGTTCCATACTGTTCAAGACAGCATGCATCTGATACAATTATTTATATCCTTTGCATGCAAGGCAAAATTTCATATCCAGATTATCCAGATGATTCTATATTCTGAAATTTTACAAATACTGCTTTTGGATAATCAAATTTTATGCTGCATTTATACACAGATATTGTAAATGGCACTTCTGAATCATTACCAACCTGATCAAAAATAGAAAGGAGTTTTTATGCATATACGAAAAACCACAGAACAGGATTACGAAAACGTTT
The DNA here is from genome assembly GCA_036310185.1 of Lachnospiraceae bacterium. Taxonomy (GTDB): domain Bacteria; phylum Bacillota; class Clostridia; order Lachnospirales; family Lachnospiraceae; genus JALENY01. Next base: position 1,748 of record JAXJSH010000112.1, read on the forward strand.
TAAAAATCTATGCCCAGGCACGCGCATTCATGGCTGCCCACGGCAATCCAAACCAATGGGGCACTGACAAACCGTCTGCCCAACAGATTTTGCAGGACATTAAAGACGGCTGCAGCTATGTGTGCGAAGAAGATGGTGAAATTTTAACCGTATTTTTTCATAAAATCGGTGATGATCCCACTTATGAAAAAATATATGACGGAGCCTGGCCAAAAAGAGACTCTGCAGCTTTGTCCCCGTCCGACTCTTATCCCTATGGTGTCGTACACCGCATTGCCTCCACGGGAAAAAGAAAAGGCAGCGCATCCTTCTGCCTGAACTGGGCGTTGGAACAATGCGGCTGCCTTCGCATAGACACACACAACGACAATATCGTCATGCAAAACCTTTTAAAAAAGAATGGATTCCAGTATTGCGGCATCATATACCTGGAAGACGGTTCACCCCGCCTTGCCTACCAGAAAACACTCTGAATAATAATTAAAGTAAATATTCAAATACCACTATACGATTTACAGTCAGATCATATAGTGGTATTTCTCTATAAAAAGATTTCTTTTCCAACAGTGTACTCACACATCCTCTTCCTCATATGTGTCTGCACTTTCTAAAAAGTTAAAAACGCTTAAAATGCCATATCCAGCTCAACCGGACAATGATCAGAACCCAAAACTTCCGTATGGATTTTTGCATCCACAAGCTTTTCTTTCAAACATTCCGATACGCAGAAATAGTCAATACGCCATCCCGCATTCTTTTCCCGGGCGCGGAACCGATAAGACCACCAGGAGTAGATTCCTTCCTGCTCCGGATAAAAATGCCGGAACGTATCCACAAAACCATTTTCCAGAAGAATACTGAATTTTTCACGCTCTTCATCCGTAAATCCCGCATTTTTCCGGTTCGTTTTCGGATTTTTCAGGTCAATTTCCTTATGGGCCACATTAAGGTCACCACAGAAAATAACAGGCTTATTCTCCTCCAGTCTCTTCAGATAAGCCAGAAAATCTTCTTCCCACTTCATACGGTAATCAAGCCGCGCCAGCTCATTCTGGGAATTCGGCGTATAGACCGTAACCATATAAAATTCCGGGTATTCCAGCGTAATGACACGGCCTTCCTGATCGTGTTCCTCAATGCCGATTCCATAGGAAACGGACAGCGGCTCCTTTTTCGTAAAAACTGCCGTACCGGAATAGCCTTTTTTCACAGCATAATTCCAATACTGGTAATACCCCGGCAGATCCAGTTCAATCTGTCCCTCCTGCAGTTTCGTCTCCTGAAGACAAAAAATATCCGCATCCATTTCCTGAAAAAAATCCATAAAATTTTTACCTACACATGCCCGAAGGCCATTTACATTCCAGGATATAAGTTTCATTCCTCTTTCCTTTCTTACTTCCAATCAGCAGTCCAAGCAAAATACAAAGCCGAGAATCATACCTTTTTTCTTAGTTTACTCAAATAAAACTTCCTCTGCCAGCTTTGCTGCATCGCGGATACAATCCGGACAGGAACGAAGCATACAGCCGGTTTCCACACCTTTCAGATCTTTGCAGATTACAGAACCATTCATAGATTTAAAACGGGTTGTGATCTCCTTTGACAATTTGTAGGAAGACGCCTTGCTGTTCGGTTTTTCCAGACACCCGGTGCTGTTTTTCATTCCAGCCAGAGTGCAGGCACCAGATACAGCACCGCAAGTACCTTCCATACAGCCGCCGCCGAGTCCCAATGCTTCCGTCACCTTAAACATGGTCTCTTCATCCAGCCCTACCAGATCCGCATATGTACAGGCAACCGCCTGCGCACAGTTATATCCTTTATCATGTCTCATAATGGTTTCTTCTACTCTTGTTTTCATAAAATTGTTTCCATTCCTTTCTTTTGTACTTGAAGGCCGCACCGCTCATAAAATTTCATGGCAGATTCATTGCACGCCCAAACATTCAAAGTCAGATTGTAACATCCGATTTCTTTCGCATAGTTTTTTACATATTCATACAAAATCGTGCCAATATGCTGACCCCGGATCGCCTCATCAACACAGAGATCATCAATGTAAAGCGTTTTCATATCAGTCAGGATATTATTATTTTTCTGTTCCGTAACAATGCAGAAAGAATATCCCACCACACGGTCATCATCATCCACTGCAACAAAAACAGGTCTCGTATCATCCGCAATCAGACACAGAAGCTGATCATCCGTATACTTCCTGCAATTGGGTTTAAACAAATCCGGACGTCCATTGTGATGTACCATCAAAACCTGGCTCAACAGATCATCGATACGCTCCAAATCAGAATTTTTTGCCCTGCGTACCTTTATGTTCATAAATTATCGCCCCTTTTCTTAAGTTACTATTATTTTAGTTTATCAAAATCAATTGTGCAAGCAAGTCTTAAATACAGGCCAAAACACATGTAAAAACAAAAATAAATCTCATAAAGAATAAAACATTTACGACAGATATCAGCCCCTGCAAAATTCATTTCTATTTTACAATGTCACCAATGTATACGAATGATTCACCGCAGGCAAAAATTTTTCCCAGATATCTTTTGCCTTTGTTTTAAGACTGGATGTATTAATGCATGGATGGAACCCCAGATACTCCTCCCGGAATACATCCTCATCAATCAACAGCCTCACCTTATTTTCCCGGTCATTCATAAGTCCCATAACACTTACCGACCCCGGCGTAATATTCAAATACGCTTCCATATATTCTGCATCAGCAAAAGACAGACGCGCCGAATTAATCTGCTTGCTCAGATCTTTTGTTTTAAAAGGCTTCTCACCCGGCATCAAAAGCAGATAAAAATCTGTTTTCTGCCTGTTACATAGAAAAAGATTTTTACAAATATGTATATTCAAAAGTTTATCCACACCCTGACAATCCTCAATCGTCATGGCGGCCGGGTGATCCACCCGCTCATAAGAAATTCCAAGTCCATCCAGAAGCTCATACACCGCCATTTCCTTGGGCAGGCGCTCATCTTCCGGTGCAGATGTATAAATATTCAGGTCAATTTTATCCAAAGCCATAAAAATTCCTCCATAATCACGAATACAATTATCTTAACACAGACTGTTCAAAAAGAATACTTGTCCTATACAACAAATCCGAATTATTTTATAATAAAAATATCATAAAGATACCAGGGTCAAAAGGTCAAAATACCTTTTGACCCCAACATCATCATAAACCAGATAATATAAACAGGGAGGTTCTTATGTATCAGATCAAAAATTACACAGCAGAAATATCCATAAAAGAATATCTAAACAAATACGTAGACATACCCACATTTTTAAAATGCTGCAGAGAATGCCCCAATTTCAATCATAAATGGTCCTGTCCACCCTATGATTTTGACGTAGAATCATACTGGAAGCAATATACCTCATTTCTTTTAGTGGGCCGTCAGATCATTTTTAATGAAGAAACCAGAAACCGTACTTTTTCCCAGGAAGATATGGACCTCTTTATTGAAGAAATCGTAGCAAAAGAAAAACAGATTCTTACCGATCAGCTCTTTGATATGGAAAAAGAAAATGCCAGCAGTATCAGTCTCTCTGCCGGAAGCTGCGCCGCATGCGGAAAAGGAAATTGTACCCGACCCTCGGGCGGCCCCTGCCGCCATCCTGAAAAAATGCGTTACTCCATCGAATCTCTCGGCGGCAACGTTGGAAAAACCATCTCTGACCTGTTTCATATAGAACTTGAATGGGTAGAAGAAGGAAAATTGCCCTCTCATTTTGTATTGGTCTGTGGTTTATTAAAGCCGTAACAACCATTTTTTCATTACAGCATTTTATAAAATATATCAATCTTTCACTCTTTCATCACAAAATGAACACATTTTTTACTTATCATGTAACTTGTGAAAGGCAAATGCCTTTACATAAATTTTTTCTTTTCATACGGCCGGCACCCCCAGTGCCGGCTCTTCCTTTTTTATTACCATTTTTATTACCATATCACTTTTTCCATCACACCACTTCATTCTCCGATTTTTCTCCTTTTATAAAAGCAACTGCATTCTGGAATGTGGTGGTACTGATTGCCGCCAAAGCCTCTTCCGTAAAAAATCCCTGATGAGAAGTAATAATAACATTTGGAAAAGACAAAAGCCTTGATGTAATAGAACTCTCTAAAATCTCATGAGATCGATCCTCGAAAACATTCTTCTTTTCCTCTTCATAGACATCCAGACCCACCGCAAAAAACTTATGAGCGCGTATTCCTTCAATTAAATCATTTGTTTTAACCAAACCACCTCTGGATGTATTAACGAGGATAACGCCATCTTTCATTTTACAAATCGTATCTCTGTTTATTAAATGATATGTCTCATCCGTCAACGGACAATGCAAGGATATCAAATCACTTTGTGAGAGCAATTCCTCCAAAGAAACATATTTTAAAAATTTCAAATCCGGGTTTTCATACATATCATAAGCAATTACATTCATCCCGAATCCATAACAAATTCTGGCCATGGCAGCCCCAATTTTTCCGGTTCCGATAATTCCAGCCGTCTTCTTATAAAAATTAGTTCCCAGCATTCCGCCAAGGCTGAAATCATTTTCCCGAACCCTCACATAACCTTTATGAATCTTCCTGTTCGCAGCCAAAGCCAATGCCATTGCATGTTCGGCTACCGCTTCTGGAGAATATCCTGGCACTCTCATTACTTTAATCCCATAAAACTTCGCCTTTTCAATATCCACATTATTAAATCCTGCACATCGCAATAAAATAAGTTTTATGCCAATCCTATGCAGTATTTCTATTGTATCCGTCCCTACATCCGAACTTACAAAGGCACACACAGCATCATATCCCTCTGCCAACTTTGCCGTATTGGGCAATAATTCCGATTTTACATAATCAATTTTTATATCCGGATAGTCTCCTTTTCTTTTCTCAAAAGAATCTTTATCATAATTCTTCGTATCATAAAACAGGATTTTAAACATTTTATACCTCCAAAACATATGATACTTATATTATGTACTTCATATTTCTCTATATGTACTGTTATAATCGAAATTTTTAATCCAATATATTTTCAATTACACATAAAAGGCAAATTTGAGGACATACTATTCTACTGAAAGGATGGTGTTAAACATGGCGAAACAAAAAGCAAACAAAAACGAAATGAACAACAAAAATGCTTACAATCAGAATCAGGCGACAAACAATCAGTCTGCCCAGAACGAACAGAATAATCAGAATAAGTAAATAAAAAAGAGTCCTTCCAAAGACAGTAGGAAGGACTTTACATATTACAGCGTATTATGAATAACAGAAATGTTGTTTTACAAATTAAAAAGACCTTTTGCGTCAAACAAAAGGTCTAAAAATGAAGCATCGGGGATTCGAACCCCGGACAACTTGATTAAAAGTCAAGTGCTCTACCGA
>JAXJSH010000113.1:0-4826 GCA_036310185.1 Lachnospiraceae bacterium
TCAACATTCAGTTCTGCCAGACTTAATACAGTCTGTTTGCTTTCGGTTGCATTGTTTGCTACAACGATCAGCGCATTGCTGTCATCGCGACGAACATAGCCCATCAGATTTTCTGCATCCGGAACAAAAGTTTCTACGCTTCCGGTACGAAGTGCGCTGTACTGGCTTCTGATATCAGCCAGTTCTGCATACCACAGTACGGTCTCTTTGTCACCTTTACCCCAGGTAAATCCACGACGGTCATCCGGATCATCAGCACCAGCCATAGCCACTTCATCACCGTAGTAGATGGTCGGAGCACCTGCGTAGGTAAACTGCAGGAACGCTACCAGTTTCTGACGGTCTTTTGCAGCGTCACTGGTTGTTTCAAAGCTCGGGAATGCTGCCGCTGCAGATTTATCTGCACGGTCATCGCCGACACCATCCAGATAGGACAGAACACGGCTGGTATCGTGAGATGCTACCAGATTCATCATTGCATAGAATGCTTCTTCCGGATAACGTTCACGAAGTTTTTCCATCGTATTGGTTGTTTCCTCTGCTGATGTTCCCATAGCAAATCCTGTTACTGCACCACGGAATACGTAGTTCATTACAGAGTCATACATATCGCCCATCAGATATTTTGTTGCATCGGTCCAGATCTCACCAACGATAACTGCTTCGCTGTCAAGGGCTTTTACGGAATCGCGGAAGTTCTGCCATGTCTCATCAGAAACTTCATTTGCAACGTCAAGTCGCCATCCGTTGTTTCCTTCGGTGAGCCAGTACTGGGTTACACTGCTTTCATCTTCGCTGTAGATGATTTCTTCTGCCCATGTTCCGGTCTGATATTCAGAACCGTTTGTTGATTTTACAACCGGCATGCTGTCATATCCCCACCAGCCGTCGTAGCTGTAAACCGGTTTTCCAGCACGGAGACCGATAGAATCGGTTGCAGCTTCACCATCTGTGTTAATCAGCTGGGAGTTGAAGATATCAAACCACTCTGTATAAGAGAAGTCTGTGATGCCATATTCATTTTCGAAATAATCCCTTGCTACTTTTTCTGCTGCTTCCAGTTCATATCCTTCATCATTTATAAGGTCATATACATATGCCCAGTACGGATAAGCACCGATTTTTTCGCTGGTTCCCAGATATCTGTAGTAACGGTCAAAATAGATAGAATCATCGGATACGTGGTTGAATACACCATCCAAAATGATCTTCATTCCATTTGCTTCTGCCACTTCTACCAGTTCTGCGAAATCGCCCTCGGTACCAAGGATCGGATCGATTTCCATGTAATCGCTGGTATCATAACGGTGGTTGGAAATAGATGCAAATACCGGATTCAGGTAAATTACATTTACGCCAAGTGCCTTCAGATAATCAATTCTTTCAATAATACCCTGCAGGTCACCGCCATACATTTCGTTACTCCACTCACCGTCACCCCAGTAAGCGCCGTAAGATTCATATGTTTCCTGATCCAGCAGTTCTTTCTGCTCCGGATTTTCCGGAAGTTTGTACCAGTCTGTAATATACTCATAATCTACTGCACCACGTGCGTGTGTCTGAGCAGTATTGTTGCTTTCATCGCCATCGTAGAAACGATCCGGGAAGATCTGGTAGATAACTGCATTCTTCATCCAGTCCGGAGTTTCAAATCCAGCTTCGTAAACAACTAAATCATAGTATACTTTCAGGTTTGCAAGGCTCACTGCTTCACCAGTTCCGTAATAAGCGTCATCATCGGTGTAGATCAGAGCATTGCCTTCTGTGTTTTTGATTACAAAATAATATTTGTATTCGCCAATGGTATCAAGAGAAGTGGTTACAGTAAATTTCTTACCTTCTGCTGCGCCTTCAACTTCATCCATTTTAACTGTTTTCTGTTCTTTTCCTTTAAATACAAGGAGTACTTCAGCCGCATCGTCTTCTGTGGTAATGGTAAAGGTTACATCTTCACCAGCTGCCACTGCACCAAACGGATCTTTGTACATTTCATCTTTGGAATCAAAGTAGATTCCGTCTTTTACTTCTGCACCTGCATCATGATAATAAATGCCGGTAATCGGGTCACCCATAAAGGTAACTTCTTTGTCTTCTGTCAATTCAAATGCAGCGATCGGATACTCATTTCCATCGTAGCTGATTACCAGATCAGAATAAGTACCTGCTGTCAGCGGAAGTGTTACAGAGTAAATACCGGTCAGCATTTCATCGGTCAGTTTTGTTCCTTCCGGAATGCCGGTACCGGATAATGTAATATCTGCGATCACATAGTCGATAGAGCATACGGCACGATGTGAGAAATCATTGTACATAATCGTGATTTCATCCATCTGCTCTGCTACCTGCACAGAAATGTTAGCACCATCTGCTTTACCGTCTGCACCATAGTTTTCATTCCAGCTGCCCATAGCAATTTTGTATTCGTAGGTTGCTGCCGGAACGTTTTCAAATACATACTCATACAGACCGTTGCCCAGATATGTCATCTGGTTGGAAGCTGCATTCCAGCTCGGTCCCGGGAATGTTCCAGGAACACATACAACACGTCCTGTGAACGCTTCACGTGTATAGTTGGAGTATTCTGCACCACCAATTGTTACAGTCGGATTGGAACCATCCAGAGTTCTTGTTCCGTTCACATCATAATAGTAAACGATATCAAGTGCATCATCACCAAGGAAGATATCTGAGGTCTGGTAACTTCCGTCGCTTGCTACTTTTGTGGATGCGGTCTGCAGTGCTGCCTCACCGTTTGCTTCCACATCTGCTTTATTTCCATAGTAAAGTGTTACTGCTGCACCTTCGTCTGCCAGAGCAACAAATTTTGTAGTACCGTTTGCATTGTTTACAACTTTCATCTCAGCCGGAGCTGCTTCCATACCAAGAAGCTGTCCAACTTCAGAAGTGTTGTTTACCGTATCATAGAGATATCCGGTCTCTGTATCATATAAAAATACTACATGAGTATCTTCTGTTAATACAAAAGTACGGTTACCTGCTTCTTTTTCATACCATTTTGCCTCACCATTGAGTTCGAATGTACATTTATAATTGTATGTACCAGCTGCAAAATCTTTCTGATAACGGAACAGAGTATCCGAAATCTGAGTAAACTCATATCCGTCTGCAGTAGAATTCCAGTTATTGTCTTCATCACCGCGTACATCACCAATCAGGTTGATGGTTGTGTCCAGTGCCGGCCATGTGCTGACAGAACCATCACTCTGGCTTGTCTCAAAATCAGCAGTATTTCCACTGTCGTAAAGTACTTCATTGACTCTGTCTACTACTACAGTCAGAGATGTAGAACCAGCCGGAAGTGTCAGAGACACATTTCCTGCGCCGGCACCGCTTCCTACACCGATGCTGTAATCCCAGCCGTCATTGAAAGCAACTTTATATCCGGTATCTGCAATTGTCAGATCTTCTGCAAGTTCTGTAAATTTAAAAGTACGCTCATATAATCCACCGCCTACGTAGGTCAGCTCTGCATTTACATCAGCCGGATCCCATGCAGCGATCACATAGCTTTCGCCATTTTCATCAACGAAGTCAAGACCAAAGAAATTACCAACCAGGGCAGCCGGTTCAACCGCCACCATGGACAATCTTCCGTCAACGACACGCCATACTTTGTTTTCACCTTCTGCTGCTGTTCCAGATGCAGTTATGTCGGTTGCTTCACCGTTTACATAAAGAACAGCTTCCAGATCACCGGTCTCTGTAACAGGAGTTTCATATACACCATTCATGTATACATCCATAGTTGTCAGAGTGTCGCCAACTTTTACCTGTACCAGATCACCAACGGTCAGGCTTGTGCTTGCAACAATACCGTCCCAGCTCTCCTGCTCAGTAACAACTTCTCCAACACACCAGAGTTCTGTTTCACCTGCTATACTGGAAAGATTATTAGTCTGTGAGCCGTTGTTGTTGTTGAAAATAAAATTCACTGTGTCTGTAGTAACATCGGTTAAAACCAGATCATACCAACCTGCATGTTCTGCATTTTCGGAGATCTGTGTTCCCGGCCATTCCCCTGCAAGGTTAGTACCTGCACCTGTCCATGCATAACCATAAACGTCTGTCCAGCCATTTGGGTTGGAATAGTGTACAGTCAGATCATATGCATCTGCTGCCATTACTTCTTTTGCGCCAAAACCGGTCGGAGCAAGAGAAATAACCATGACCAGCGCCAGCATCCAGCTTAACACACGCTTGATCAGACCGTTCTTACGATTTCGTGATTTCATATTTTGTCCCTCCTTCTGTTCATCTGCATACGACTTTTCGTACGCGATAATAAAATCACATATCTAAATTATATTCCCGTCAAACGTCATCAGCAATGGGCACATAAACCAAAATACTTTCTTTTCGTTGTGACATTTGACGAAAATTAATTTATTCCGAATCAGTAAAATATTTATTATGCTTCCGGCATCAGCCGATTCTTTGCAATAAGTTAGTGATTTTTTCACAAAACCATAAACTTTTCGCCAATACACCCATAATAAATCCATTGTAATAATCAATTTTCAAAGAATCTATATCTAATTTTATAGAAACATGTTGTTTTTTATATTTTTTTCTTTTTGAATATCAGGGCAAAAATATCCATGCCGTTTCCCAAAAATATAATTGGTGTTCATTACCGGCAGATGATATAATAGGTACACTTACGATATGAGGAGGAAAATAAATGTTTAATGAAAAAATACGTAAGGAAATACTTGGTGGATGTCTGACTGACTACAAAAAATATCTTTCCGGCTATTATAAGGGGTTTTATATTATGCTGGAACTGATCAACAACCGTTATCTGA
>JAXJSH010000114.1:0-4411 GCA_036310185.1 Lachnospiraceae bacterium
ATGAACATCTATTACAGCAAGTCAATACATTAACATCAACTGTAGATTCTTTGAATGCAACAATCAATGCACAGACTCAGTTGATTGCACAGCTTAATCAGACTATCCAGGAACTGAAAGAGCAGCTGAACAAAAACTCTAAAAACAGTTCCAAACCGCCTTCAAGTGATGGATTTAAAAAGCCGGCTCCCAAGAGTCTGCGTAAACCTACCGGTAAAAAAGCCGGCGGACAGAATGGACATCAGGGAACGCATCTTGCTGTGATAACTGCACCGGATGAAACGATTAAGCATATGCCAGCCGCATGTGAAGGCTGTCCTCACTATAAAATGTGTAAAGGAACAGCATGTATCGCTGAAAAGCGTCATGTCATTGATGCTGTGGTAACTGTAAATGTTACGGAACATCAAGCACTGGAAATTCCGATCTGTATGATGCATGGAGGCACCCGCAAAGGTGAATTTCCGTCTGATGTAAAGGCATCTGTACAGTATGGAGAAAACCTTCAGGCGTTGTCTGTAGCATTAAATACAGTCGGTGCTGTCAGTATCAAACGTACTCATGAAATACTTTCCGGAGTATTTAACATTCCGATTGCAACAGGAACCATCAGCAATATGGTAAAACGTTGTGCTGACAGTCTTAGTAATACTGTTAATACAATCAAGCAGAAAATGACGGAATCTGCACTTGGACATTTCGATGAAACCGGAACCAGAGTGAATAAAAAACTCTGGTGGGTTCATAATGCCTCAAACTGTGAATACACCTATCTGGACATCAGTCCTAAACGTGTTATGTGCTGAGTTTTTAAGGAAGACCAAAATACGCAAGAATGGCATATTTCGGCCTTTTATTCCAAAAACTCATAACATAATAATATAATCTCCTTTATGATGTGATTGCATCAGCAACATCAATTAAAGGAGGTTTTTATGTTGAAAGAAGAAACTAAAAATTGTGCCGAATTATCCGAAAAAATCCTCAAAGAAATGTGTTCGGATGGATATTCCCGCAAAAGTGTAGACCATCATGTCAAGCCCATCTACAATACGTTAGTTAAATATTGTGATGAACATTTTGAGGGGAGGTATTCTGTTAAAGCAGGTGAATCTTTTATGATGATGATCCAAATGAAAAATCAGTCAAAGGAGCAGACAGATTTGGTTCGGAATTCTATCGAGCGAATAAATCATGCATTGACCGGAGATTTCCACTGGAGGCCCACAAAACTACGATTAAAGCCTTATGCAACTTCTTGTTATGATGAGATTGTTGCCAGATATGAGGATTATCTTATTCAAACCGGAAAGACTACCACCAACACAAGACACCACGTACATTTAATTGCCAGATTTCTGTCACATATGGAATCAATAGGAATCACCGATATCTCAATGATAAAGGCAGAATATATCCATGAAAGATTTACAGCAGCAAACGATAAAGCAGGCTTTCATAAGTCAATGAAGATGTTCTTTCGATATGCCTGCAAGTATGGGCTTATTGAAAATGATATCAGTCTGTGGATTCCATCAGTCCCACGCCGTAAACCGGTTCCTTCTGTCTACACTGTGGAAGAAATAGAAAAAATCCTGAGTTCAATGGACAGGAACACATGCCTTGGTAAGAGAAACTATTGTATTGTTCTGATGGCTGCAAAACTGGGAATTAGATCCTGCGATATAGCGGGCCTGAAGGTTGATGATATTCAACGCAAGGAAGGCATTATACGAGTGATACAGCAAAAGACTGATATCCTTGTTGAATACCCGATATTAGATGAGATATCTACAGCTCTGGAAGACTATCTTAATAATGCAAGGCCGAACTCCTGCCTTCCTAATGTTTTCTTAACTAAGCCACGACCGGTTGCTTCTGTTTTAAGCACACAGGGAATTTATGCCGTTGTATCCGGAGCTATTGCCCGATCTGGCATAGATGCATCTTCAAGAAGGCAGGGTGCCCATGCTCTGAGATCAAGCCTGGCATCCCAGCTTCTTGCTGAAGGGAAAAGTTACCCGGAAATCCAGCAGGTATTAGGCCAGACTTCTCCCGATGTGGCCAGACACTATATCCGTGTCGAAACAGAACGGCTGAGGGAATGCGCTATGGAAGTACCTGGTTTCTCAAATGAGATAATGGCTTATTTCCATGAAAGGCGGTGATCTGACTAATGAAAAATATCATCGGGTTTGAAAGCTGCCTGAAGAAAAAATTGGATTCTTATTTGGAATTAAGAGAAAGCCAAGGCTACCAAACTTCAAAAGTACGTCACATTTTTATTTCACTTGATAAGTATTTACAGGAAACTGGATTTAATAGCCAGAGTCTTCCACCAGACATCATTGACGGATGGATTGCATCTCTCCCTGAGGAACTTAATGTAAATACGGTAAACATATATATTTCCACCTACATACAGTTTGCAAAGTATCTGCAGTCGTCTGGATGCAGTGCTTTTATACCGGAGAAAACAATCGGTAACAAGAATTATTCCCCATATATATTTCATGAAGACGAACTGCTTGCATTGATACAGGCTGCAGATGACATGGTGATTTCTGAATCTGAAAAATATCGTCACAATGCTGCTTGTTTTAGTGTAATGCTGCGAATGTACATCGGCTGTGGTTTTCGATTAAATGAGGTACGATTGCTGAAAACGAAAGATGTTGATTTAGAATACGGTATTATTCATGTTCGAAACGCAAAGGGAAACAGAGACCGACTCGTTCCCATGCACGAATCGTTGACAGAGAGTGTAAAAATATATTTGAAAAGTGGAATTCCTCAAAAAGAAAACTGGTTTTTTCCTTCGGAAACTGGACAACCAATTTCGTGTTCATGGATAAGAGATGCATTTCTGAAATATATCCGATATATCGGTATAGAGAAACCTGATCTTCCAAAACATTCCAGAAATATCTGTCTACATTGCTTACGCCATAGTTTCGCAGTGGCAGCCTTTCGACAGTTAGATAGTAAAGGCTTAGATATGTACAGCGAGGTACCAATACTTTCTACATATATGGGGCACGAAAATCTTTATGGCACTGAACACTATCTCCATATGACAACTGAAAACAGTCAGGATATTCTGGCTAAAATGGAGGAATTTAATAAAGGGATGTTCCCGGAGGTATCGGAATGAAGCAGACCCTATTTATAAAGCAGCTTGCGGAATATTTCAATGTATATTTGCCATCAAACAAAAAATGCTCAAAAAATACGATTGCCTCATATGCAGATGGTTTTTTGACTTTATTCCAGTTTTTCAAGGATGAAAAAGATAAGCCGCATTACAGAATTAACTATTCCGATATCACTGCAAAGACCATGGACGAATATATACTATGGCTGCAGAACGAAAAGAATTATAGTGCAGCATCCCAAAAACAACGTATATCGGCATTATCTTCATTTTTGAAATACGCTTCCGGTCGTGAAATGAATGCACTTAGTGCATACAACGCGGTTTCCCAGGCACAGACGCCAAAGGTTCCCAGAACGGTTTTTCCGTATTTTTCTCCAGAAGAGATTAAGATTCTGCTGAGTACTCCTAAAACTGAAGGCAAATCAGGCAGCCGGGATGTTACATTACTGGCTTTGCTTTATGATTCCGGTGCAAGAGCTCAGGAAGTATGTGACATCATGATCGGTGATATAACTTTTTCTAAAACTTCCACTATCAGGATTCACGGGAAAGGAAACAAAACACGCGAAATCCCCATTTCTTCAGATGTTGTGAAACTGATAAAAAGATATCTGGAAGAAAGAGGAAAAACTTTGAAAGATAACCGGCATGAGCATCTGTTTCCAAGCCAGCGGTCTGACCGAATAACAACTGCATGTATCCGAAACCTTGTCTGCAAATATGTAACTTTGGCAAAAAGTAATAATCCGAATCACTTTAAGGAAGAAGATTATTCCCCACACAGTTTCCGTCATAGCAAAGCAGTTCACATGCTTGAAGCTGGGGTACCACTCATATATATAAGAAACTTTTTGGGGCATGAATCCATTCAGACAACAGAGATATATCTGCGAATCCATCAAGGATCTGTATCAAAGATACTGAAAGAAAGAAAAACTGAAACGAGTATATCAAATGCAATTGAACAATCGTCTTCAAAAAATCAGGACATACCCGATTTCATTAAGAATGTAAGATAAATGATTATGTTATGAGTTTTTGGAATAAAAGGCCGAAATATGCCATTCTTGCGTATTTTGGTCTTCCTTAAAAACTCAGCACATAACACATATTATGTGACTAGTTACATAATATGTGGATCTACAGATCAGGATCTGACGGTCTGCCTGGAATCGTGATGTATGAGTATCAGCCGGGAAGAAGTGGCGATTATCCGAGAAATTTCCTGGAAGGGTTCCACGGGCTTCTTCAGTG
>JAXJSH010000115.1:0-5253 GCA_036310185.1 Lachnospiraceae bacterium
GATTTCTGCGGTCTGAAAAAATAGAAAAACACAAAAAGAAATCCAAACTTTTCTTTGGCAAAATGCCGTGTTTATCAGCTTATCTGCGTAAAAGCTTGGATTTCTTTAAAGTTGGGATTTTGAGGAAAATCCAAACTTTTGGATTTGACCAACCCATGCCATCTGATCCTGCATCTTCAGTTCTTCCGTCACGCCTTGCCTTTCTTTCATCTGCTCCACTAATCTGTCCATCATCTGATTACATTCCTTGTCAATCTGATGCAGATGCTCATTTAACTTCCCGGCAAGTACCAACTCCAGATATAATCCTTTCCGATGCTCCTGCAAATATATCTTTCTCAACATTCCATACTTTCCAATCGGATACTCTGTCTCTTCTGGGAGGTACAGGTCTGGATAATACAGACCGTCCTCTCCTAAAGTATAACTGATTCCATTTTCTCCCATAATGTGTTTCTCCATGATTGTCCTCCTATCTTGCTCCCCGGTCTTTATTCTGACTATGGGTATGCTGTTTATTTTTCTGTTCATTCTGTATTTCTTGTTTCTTTTCTGCCAGCTTCGCCCTAATACCATGCGCTACTGGCTCTTTTCCTGTTTCTTTCTTCCATTTTTCTATTGCAGTTCGATACTGACTATACTCAGTTTGAGAAGCCTTAAAATCCTTTAAAAATTCCTGTACACTTCTATATCCGATTTTCTGCACAATCCTTGGAAGATAATCTTTCATATCTCTAATCTGGCTTTTCAGTTCATCAATTTCTTTCTGCAATTCTTTTTTCTTTCTTCCTTTAAACCATCCCGTGACTTCTGACAGTTCTTTCTTCTTTGCAGAAAGCTGTTTTTGTTTCTGTTGAATTGCACCGTTTTGATCTTCCAGTTCTTTATTCACTTTAAATAGTTTCGGATACTTTGATGCAAGCCTCGTCATTTTAGGTTGTTCCGGTTCTGCCTTTTCTTCTTTTGTTGTCTTGACTGCTGCCGTGCTATTTTCAGCAACATGCTCTGGGTGTTCTGCTTCCGTTTGCTCTGTCTGTTTTGGCACTTCCCTGGGTTTCTTAAAAAGCACACTTGCTATCAAAAACTCCAATGCCTCAACAGCCACTGTTACAACTCTGGAAAATAATCGTGGTCTGTTTCCACGCCGAGCAATTGATTCCCTGATTGGCTCCGTGATTTCTTTCCGCTTCACTTCCATTATCTTCGGTTCCGGCACTCCACTAATCAATGCCATATCAACAGCTCTGTTCCATTCCCGGCGTTTTTGATTATCCGCTTCTATTTCCTGTGCCTTCGGATTATTTTTTCCGATTTTCTTTGTTGCAAGATAAACACTGCCACGCTCAAATACCTGTAGTTTCTGTTTCTCGTCCTGCACATAAATATTGATTAAATCTGTATAAGAATGCTTTACCTCATCCAGAAATGAATTGCACTTGAAGCGTTCATCTTTCGCAGTAAACAGCTTCTTCTCATAGACTTCTCCTTTCTTCACAATACTGCAGCCTTCTCGGATCTCGCCATCTTCTCCTAATATCTCTTTCTTGGTTCGGACATGTTTTCCATTTTCATCATAAAACATATTTCTGTTGGCAGTCTTAATGATTGGTTCATCCAGTAGTTTCCGTTCTGCAAATATCAAATGAATGTGATAATTGGTCTTTCTTTTATTGTGGTGCAAAGCAGCAATACACTCTGTTCCATAATTCTGTTTAAAATGATTTGTAAAAAGCTGTAGCAATCTATCCGGCTGATATTCTGCGAAACTCTCTGGCAAAGCAATAATCAATTCTCTTGCCTCAATGCATTTTCCTTCTGTCCCGCTTTTTACAAATTCTTCCTGATTACATTTTGCAAGTTCCCGCCAGAATTTCCGTTCTGTAGTTTCATAAACTGCATAGAGATTTTCCTGTTTTGCATGACTGGATATATAAGTGATTCTGCCTTTTACATTGCTTAGTTTTGTCATTTGAATAAATGAATTTCTTCCGATAGGCACTCCCTCCTTGTCTTCGGCAAAATAAATTCCGCCATTTCATTTGTGAGTGGATGAATCGACATCCGTTTACGAACTAACTGCCGTTTCCGGCTATATTAGCTCCCGGCAGGGCGAAATACACAGAGCATAAACGAAGTTTGTGCGATGGGTGTATTTCGCTCTCAAACGCCGAGGGCTTTGTGAGATGCTTCTTACATCTACCACAACTTGGCTTTCGCTTTTCATTTTGGGCGTATCCGCCCTCTTTTTTTGCCCGTGTCCGGGCTTATTCTTTATCACTAACAACCACTCCGCCATTTCTCTTTCTGTCTGCTTTATTCTGGTATCCTAGCCCGTACATACTCCAGATCTCCGCAATACGGTGTTTCAACCAAATACCATTCCCTCGCCAAATTCATTTCCATTCGTGTCTTTACCCACTGATCATCAACCAGAACTTCCAGGCATTCTCCACAGTGAAATCCCGTATCAATCCATAAGTCTGATGACAATAATCCATATCTTTTGTTATAACTGTTGTAACCTAATCTTCCTTCTCTCATGGTGTCATTCTCCCTTCATTTATCATTTCCGCAGGGACGCCCTGAATCAGGGCCCCCTTTTGAAAATCTCCTTACTTCGCCAGCCAACTCCCGACTGCACCTTCCCTGCTTTCTCCTTGTCTGCTATCTACAGGTGCGTGTCACGCTCCTGTCATTAGGTAATCAAGCAGAACCTTTACCATCGAAAGTCCTCATGCATTCCGCACTTATCCAAATACTCTTGTCTTGCCTTTTCCCGTTCTTCCTCTGTTGGTGCTGTTTTAAATGTTGTATATAACTGACGTTTTACCATACTGTCTAATTTTTCCATCAATGCTTTTTCTATCTCTGGCAGATATTTCTCGTTCCCGGCAAGATGATACTGGAACAATGCCATTAATAAATCTTTTGGTATCTGTACCTGCGTTTTTTTCTCCATATTTTTCCTTTCCGTGACGGTCGTGACGATAGTGACGATATTTTCACTACCGACACGCTATCTAAAATACCGTCACAACCGTCACATATCGTCACGCTTGTTTTCCGACAAAGGTTAATCTAATTTTTCTTCCGTCGTGTCCCCGCTCTGTTTTATACTGGATTCCATATTCCAGAATCAGTCGTTCCAGGCTAACATTCAATTTTCTTGATAAAGCGTTAGGCTGCATCTCTACCTGCAGAAGTTCTACCAGTTCCGTTGCTGTTCCCGTCCATTCCAGCTGTTCATCCGTTACCAGTTCTTTGATTTTTTCAAGCAATGGATCTTCTGGTTCTTTCCAAAGTTCTGTTTCTGTCTTGGTAAGTTCCCAGACACATCTCTCCCGGTTAAAGTTCAACCATAGTTTCTGATCCTGCTGGTCACGCCCTGCCACTTCCAGAACTGCTTTATTATCTGTACGCTTTTCTTTCTGCATAACAAATGCTCCATCCGCAGCTCCCAGCAGACCATTCGTGCCGGAAATCATATCAAAACTGTCGGAAGATTCCATTTTTCTTGTATGATGCACTACCAGAAAACAGATCCCATATTTATCACTGAATGCTTTCAGCTTTGTTACAATCTCGTAATCGCTAGCATAACTGAATTTATCTCCACCGACCTCTCGAACCTTCTGAAGAGTATCAATGATAATCAATCTTGCATCTTTATGCTCTGTCACAAACGTTACAAGCTGTCTTTCCAGTCCGTCATTAAGCGATTTGGATTTTGTAGCGAAATAAAAATTCTCACTGCCTTCCATTCCAAACATCTGCGATAATCGCTTCTGCAATCTTGCATAATCATCTTCTAGTGCCAGATAAAGAACCGTTCCCTGTCTGACTGAAAAGCCCCACAATGGAAGTCCTTTGCTGATGTGATACCCGATCTGTGCCATAAAAAATGATTTCCCGATTTTCGGCGAACCGACAAACAGATACGTTCCGTTATACAGAAGTCCATCTACAATTGGCAGTTTTGGTGGATATGCAGTATCGTATAATTCCATCATAGAAACGGTTTCCAGATTATCTGGATTCTTTTTATTTGCTGATTTTGCTGTATTTTCCGCTTTATTTGTGGCTTGCAGATTGCCCTTACCGGGCAAATCTGCTATACTTTGATTGGTTTTTAAATTTTCTAATGGCTGTTCCACATCTGCGCCAACAGATG
Organism: Lachnospiraceae bacterium; assembly: GCA_036310185.1. GTDB lineage: Bacteria > Bacillota > Clostridia > Lachnospirales > Lachnospiraceae > JALENY01. The sequence goes on from JAXJSH010000115.1 coordinate 4,172, forward strand.
CAATCGGAGCAGTCATTTTTTCTTTTGCTGTCATTCATTTTCCCCTTTCAATCCATACAATGTCTCTGCGACCAATCTCAGGGTACTTAACAACTCTTCATTTTCTTCACTGCATTTTTCCAGACGTTTCAGTTCTTCATAAATCTCTGCCATCTGATTTCGCAATGCTTTATACACTCTTGGGTTCCCCTGTACCACAATTTCCCGATCAGTTAATCGTTTTGTGATATAATCCTGCTTGCTAAGTCCTGATAATCGGACACATGCATCAATCTGCTCTGCTTCCTCCGGCGATACCCGGAATGCTACGATTTTGTTTCTCCATCTTCCTTTACTGTCCAAATTTTTCTCCATTTAATTTTTCCATCCTTTCAATATCCAGCTGTTCTGCCATCTGTGTCTGCTCACTTGGAAACAAATGTGCATATCGGTAAGTGATATCAATGCTCTCATGTCCCATTCTGTCTGCGATTGCTAATACCGTAAATCCCATATTGATCAATAACGATACATGTGTTTCATGTTCTAAAGGATAATTCTAGGACACACAACAATTTATCAATACAACCGGCTTATCTGTAATAAAAACGAAAGGACGAAAAGCTATGAAACTTATATATGCTACATATAACCAGTACTGCAATAGTATAGATATAACCACTTTTGATAATATACTTCTTCGCATAGATTGTAGTAAGGCGGAGGACGGATTGAAGATCACACCAAATTCACAGTGCGCATTGAATGCTCTTGCGATTGATGAACCTATGGAGTATGCACGCTTAGTGTTGGATGGAGAAATGCAAGCTTGGATTGATGCAGAAGATAGTTTAGAAGTGTGGTAATTTTTCGGGCGGATTGCTATAGATTAGCAGTCCGCCTTTTTCAAAATCTTTACAAAAATATAAGTGGAATGTAAGAGATGTGCGTGGTACAATAGGGAGTGAAATTTGAATTTGTAAAGATGTCAGAATACAAAAGTAATTCCATATAGTAGAGGTATAATTGTAATGAAAAAGAGTATCACAAAAAATGCAATAGTAAGATATTTGATAATATGTTTCTGTATTACATATTTGTCA